>CAUJJW010000381.1 GCA_963205105.1 Verrucomicrobiota bacterium
TCGGGGTTGGCCTGGCTGGCCGTTGCTCTGACCGTGGGGATGGAAAGGTCCTTATGGAGCCAGAGTGGCGGCGCTCCGGCAGTGTCGGTGTCCAATCCGCAGAGCGGCACCCCTGAGCGGGTCGGGTGGGCCCAGTTGCCGCAACCAGGCTACGCCGCCTATCTGGATCGATTGCGTGCGGCGGGATGCCCGGAGGACCGGGTTCGGCTCATCGTTTTGGCGGATGCGGATGAGTGGTTGTTGCAGCAACGCATTTCGCAGGCGGTGGCGAACGATTTTCCCTGGTGGAAAGCGGAGCCGTTAACGGGTGCGGGAGACGCTTTGAATGACAAGTTTGAGCAGTTTCGATCCCAGCGGAACGATTTGGTCCGCAAGTTATTAGGTGGCGTGCCTGAAGAGCCGGCTTCGACGGCGCCTGAGGTGCCGATTGTGGTCAATCTTTCGGGTCCTGTGCTGGGGGCCTTGCCGCGGGAGAAGTTCAACGCGGTGCAGGAGATTTGCGCGCGGTCGCTGGATCGTCACCAGGGCTACTTCAATAACCGGCAAAACGAAGGGATTTTTCTCAACCAGGGTGATTTGGCCCGACTGCGGGAGCAGACCCGGACGGATTTGTCCGTGGTCTTGACCACGGAAGAGCTGGAGGAGTTTCTGCTTCGTTATTCTCACAATGCCAATCGGTTGCGAACTGAGCTGGCGTCCTTGGAGCCGACTCCGGAGGAGTTTCGAACCATTTTCCGGGCCGTGGACACCCTGGAACATCGGCTTCAGTTGGAGTTTGGGGCGGTGGATTCGTTGAGCGCGCGGCAGCGGGAGGATTTTGAGCGGCAACGGGAGGATGCGATTCGGACGGTGTTACCTGCCGATCGTTATCAGCGGTATCTGGTGGGGCGGTATCCGCTCTTTCGGCAGGCGCAATTGGCGATGCGGCGTGCGGGGCTGGCGGATTCCGTGGTTTTGCCGTTCTACGAGGTTCTGAACCACCACGAGAGCCGACGTCGCGAGGTGCTGAACAATTCCACGCTGAACGCGGAGCAGAGGCAATTGGCGTTGCAGGAGATCGAGAAATCCAAGGAATCGGCCATTCGCAAAGCATTGGGCGACGAGGGCTATCGCCAATACCGCGATTCCCTCGTCAATTAGGTTTGGGGCCTTTGAGGTATTTTTTGGGCGGTTCGAGGGTCGGAAGCTTGTCTTCGGGTCGGGCCTCGTAACTGGGAGCGTTCGACCAGGCAAACTCTTTGCGGTTGAGGAAGAAAGCCCTCGGAAGCATCTGTATTTCGTGGCCGAAGCAATGAAGGACCACGGTTCCGGGCAGGTACATCAGGTCATCGAAAGCCGTTGTTCCGAAGGGCAATGGCGCTTTGGGGACGTCGAAGCGCACCCGGATGGGAGCTTCCAGATTCGCTGAGGTGGTTTCACCGACCAAGCGAACGGTGACATTGCTGATGCCCAGGTAAGCCTGGTGGATTTCCAGGGTTGGCGTGCCCTGTTCATCCCGGCGGAAGGTGACCTCCCACGGGCCCTTGGTTGAACGCAGGCTGGCATCGATGTTGTAGAACACGATGTAACCGACCAGAGCCAAGATCCCGGGTATGGCGAATATTCGCCAGGCTGGGGACGAGATGGGGGCTGAATCGTGGGGTGGGTTCGTGTCAGTCATCCGTGGGGCTGAAAAGGGTTCGCCGGTGCTCTGGGATGGCGTGGATTTGGTGGGGCAGGCCCTGCCGGGAGGGTGGCGAAGGGGTTTTCGGACGGGGAGATTTCAGCGTCGGCAGGTCCTCGCAGCCGGGTCCATGCGCCGGCGCAGTAGACCCAGCCCAGGACAATGTGGAGAGGCAGGGCGATCAGCAGGCCTTCCAATCCCAACTGACGTGTGGCGTAGAGGGCGATCGCGGTCGACATCAGCAGACAACCGGGGAGCAGCGAGGCTCCAGCGAGCCGGCGGGCCGTTCGGAATGGCACCGGTCGTCCGAGCGCGCTTCCGCCAATCCAGACCACCGTCCCGTAGGCGATGGAGAGGAGTGTCCAGGACAGGAACAGCGTGACGATCGTCAGCAGGGTGAGGGCGAGGAAGAATGGGGTTTTCCAGGCTGCCACCATACTCGACATCCCCACGCGGGAGAGGGACAGGCGAAAATCGGCAGGGTAGGGAATCGCGGTCCAGCCCAAAAACGAACGAATGGCGAGCCGATCGGACTCCAGGGAGAAGGTGATATCGGTGGCGAGGCCATTCTCTCGGAGGCCTTGGGGGTCGACGACCATTGCGAGGAAGGGGCCTTGGTGCAGGATTTGTGGCTTGGTTTCCGGCCAATCGAGGGTGCCGTCCTGAATGCGGCCCTGGCTGGGCAGGGCGGAAATCGCGCGTTCGATGCCCCGGCCCCAGACCACATCGAACGCCCAGGCGACCACGATGGCCGTGGCGAGTGCGAAGAGGAATTGCCAGACCATCAGCCACCAACCTGGGCCCTCGGAAACGGCAGCAACCCCGCCGAAGGAAGTCGGCAGGGGGAGGCGACGAGGAGACGACCGGTTGGGCGCTGCGGCCTGCATTGCCGGCGAAGTCTCGGGCCGGACCGGTGCGGGCGCAAACGGCTTTTCGCGGGAGTCACCCTGGAATCGCTTGGCATCTGGTGGCGGGGTCCTGACAATTGCGCTGGCAACCATGGCCGAACCGAAGCCGCACCAATACGACGAGAGCAAGATCCAGACGCTGTCCTCCATCGAGCACATCCGGAAGCGCACCGGCATGTACATCGGACGCCTGGGGGATGGTTCCCACTATGACGATGGCGTTTACATCCTGCTGAAGGAGGTGGTTGATAACGCGGTCGACGAATACATCATGGGTCATGGCCGGCAGGTGGAAATCACCACCGAGCCGACCGGGCAGGTGACGGTCCGGGACTTCGGCCGGGGCATCCCGCTGGGCAAGGTCATTGAGTGCGTCAGTCAGATCAACACGGGTGCCAAGTACAATGACGAGGTGTTTCAATTCTCGGTGGGGCTCAACGGTGTTGGCACGAAGGCGGTGAACGCGCTGTCGGACCTTTTCGTGGTGCGCAGCCATCGCGAGGGTCAGTTTGTGGAGGCGACCTTCAAGCGGGGGCGGTTGGCGGGTGAGAAGAAGGGGAAGACGACGGAGCCGGATGGCACATGGGTCCGGTTCACCCCGGACCGGGAGATCTTCAAGGATTACACCTTTCAGGCCGAGCACATCGAGCATCGGATGCGGCACTATGCGTACCTCAACAGCGGCTTGAAGCTGTTGTGGAACGGACAGGAATTCCTATCGCGCCGCGGGCTGCTGGAGTTGGTGATGGACGAGGTGAAGGAGGAGGCGATCTACGCGCCGCTCTATTTCACCTCCAAGACCCTGGAGTTCTGTTTCACCCACAGCAACAGCCGGTTCGGGGAGACATTCTGGTCGTTTGTAAACGGTCAGTTCACAAGCGACGGAGGGACGCATCTGAGCGCCTTCCGCGAAGGATTGCTCAAAGCGATCAATGAAATTGCGGGCGGAAAATTCGAGGGTGACGACGTCCGCGAGAGCATGGTGGGAGCGGTGGCGATCCGGCTGAAGGATCCGGTGTTCGAGTCCCAGACGAAGAACAAGCTAGGCAACACGGAGATTCGCACGGAACTGGTGAACCGGGTTCGGGAGGAGGTCCTGCATTTCCTGAACCGGGACAAAGCCATCGCCGACAAGATCGTCAGCAAGTGCCTCGACACCCAGCAACTGCGCAAGGAACTGCAGGATGTCAAAAAGCTGGCGCGCGAACGATCCAAGGCCATTTCGCTGCGAATTCCGCAGCTCAAGGACTGCCGGGTGCATCTGGACAAGGCCAAAGGCAAGGGCAAGGGCTCCATGGTCTTTCTCTGTGAGGGTGTCAGCGCGGCGGGTTCGATCACCTCGTGTCGGGATGTGATGACCCAGGCGATATTCACCCTTCGCGGCAAGCCCATGAACGTCTGGGACCTGAAGCGCGACGTCATGTACAAGAACGACGAGATGTACAATCTGATGCGCGCCTTGGACATCGAGGACTCGATCGACAACCTCCGGTACGAGCGGGTGATTCTGGCCACGGACGCCGATGTCGACGGGCTCCACATCCGGAATCTGATGATCACCTATTTTTTCCGGTTCTTCGAGCCGTTGATCCACGACGGCCATCTTTGGGTGTTGGAGACCCCGCTCTTCCGGGTGCGGAACAAGCAGGAGACGATCTACTGCTATTCCGAGGCGGAGCGTGACTCCGCTTCGAAGCGCCTTGGGAAGAGTGTGGAGATCACCCGGTTCAAGGGTTTGGGGGAAATCTCGCCCAAGGAATTCAAGCAGTTCATCGGCCCGGACATGCGGCTGAGTCAGGTGGAGTTTGAACCGAAGCCCGACTCGACCCATATCCTGGGCTTTTACATGGGGCGGAACACGCCGGAGCGGCGTGAGTACATCATGGAAAACCTGGTGGTGCCGGTGGAGGACTGACCCAGGTGGTCACCGGTTCACTTGGTCGTCTTGACCTCGATCACATCGTGCGGGGCTGATTCGCGTTGGCCGGCCGAGGTGACCCGGATGAAACGGGCGCGGGCCCGGAGATGGCTCAGGTCAGAGGCGCCGAGATAGCCCATTCCCGACTGGATGCCGCCGATGAGCTGGGCGAGCACCTGGTCCAGCGAGCCGGAAAGTTCCTTGAGCGCCTCGACGCCTTCGGCGGCGACCTTTTGCGCCGAGTCTCGGGTATGGCCGTAACGAGCGGCAGCGCCCGCCTTCATCGCGGCTGCCGAACCCATGCCGCGGTACTGCTTGTAGAGTTTGCCGGCGATTTCGAGGGTTTCGCCCGGAGCCTCGGGACATCCGGCCAGCAGGCCACCACAGATGACTCCCTGCGCCATGGTGAGCGCCTTCACGATGTCGCCGGACTTGTTGACGCCGCCGTCGGCGAGGAGAGTGACTCCACACTCCGAGGCAGCGCGCGAGCAAACGTAAAGCGCGGTCAACTGGGGGATTCCGACGCCAGCGACGAGCCGGGTGGTGCAGATGGAGCCGGGTCCCTGGCCGACCTTGATGCAGTTGGCGCCGGCCGCGGCCAGGAATTCGACGCCTTCGGCGCTGGTGACGTTGCCTGCGAGGATGGGGAGCGAGGGGAACGCGGATCGAATCATGCGCACCGCTTCACCGACTCCCTTGCTGAAGCCATGGGCGGTGGAGACGGCCACGACGTCCAGTCCGCGGTCGACCAAGGCGCCGACGTGACTCAGCAGCTTCTCCCGGTCCAGTTCACCAAACGGATTTCGGGTGGCGGAGACGGCGGCGCCGCACAGCAGCCGGAACTTATGGTCGCGGGCAGGCTTGAACTGGGCGCGGCGCTCCAGGGTGATGCGCTCGATGTCGCTGAGGGTGAACAGGCCGTGGAGGCAGTCCTGATCATCGACGATCAGGATCTTGTGAATGCCGGGGTTGTCGGAGAAGAAGCGGTCGGCCCGGGTGATGGGGTCGTTCCCGAGCTCGCGGACGTTGAGGGTGTGGACCTGGGACCGCGGCGTGAGGGCCTCGGAGACGAGTTTGTTGGCGTAGCGTTGTTTGACGACGTGGCCTGGGAGGAGCCCGACGAGCTGATTGTTGGCGTCGACGACCGGGAAGGTGCTGAAGGAGAACCTGCGTTCCTCGATCATGCGGAGCACGTCGCCGATCATCTGTTCGGGCTTCACCTGGATCGGTTCCTGGATGAGGCCGTGGACGTGATTCTTGACCCGGCTGACCTCCTTGAGCTGGTCCTTTTCCGGCATGTTGTAATGGACCAGACCCAGGCCGCCATTGAGAGCCATGGCGATGGCCATGCGGGCTTCGGTGACGGTGTCCATATCCGCCGAAATGATGGGGATATTGAGGGTGAGATCCTCAGCGAGGGTGGTGGCGAGCTGGGTGTCGCGGGGGAGGATCTCGGAAAACTGGGTCGCCAGGGTCACATCGTCGTAGGTGAGAGCGACGTGGCGCTGAGCGGGGAAGAACTGTTCCGCTGCGAGGTAGAATTGGGAGTCGACCGGGTGTGGCGTGGCTGCCATGCGTAAAAATGCGGAAGAGAGGGCGGGGGACGCAAGGCGGGAATCCCGGCTACCGAGGCGTCGTGATTTCGATGAGGCCGTCCTTGATTTCGACCTTGGAATCTTCCGAACCGGGGGTGAAGAGGCGCAAGGGCCGGCTGGGTTGGCCGCGAACCAGCACCCGGATGCGGTTGGCTTCGGCGGTGACATCCAGGGTCACATCGTGGAGTCGGATACCCCGGACCGTGAGCGACGGCCAGGTGACGGGGAAATTGGGGGCGATGAGGCAACCATCGAGGCGCGGTCGGAACCCGAGGAAGCCGTACAGCACCGCCTGTGGGACCATGGCGCTCTCAAAGAATTCGGCGTCGAGTCCCAAGCCGCCGGCGGTGCCCCCACCCTGGAGGGTTCCCCGGGTCTTGTTGGCGTAGTAGGCCCGATACCCACCCTCCTTTTGAACGTCATCGAACCAGGCGACAACCTCGCGGAAACGGGGCCAGGCGTCATCGGGGCCGTTGGTTTCGAGACGGGCCATGATGTCATGAAAGGAGAAGCCAAGGACCGCACCTCCGTCCTGCACCTGTCCGCCCCAGGCGATGCTGGCCGGGTCGGACCAGCCCCAAAAATAGGTTTCCACATTGCGCCGTGTGGTGGCGCGTGGTCCGAAGCGCCAGTGGTAGATATCCCTTCCGGTGGAAGTGTCGCCGGCGACGGTGCGTCGGCCGTCGATCCAGTCCCGGATGGCGAGGGCGTGCTCTTCGGAAGCGAAGCCGTAGTAAATGGCCTCATTGTTCACGAAGGTGAACCCGTAGTCATAGGCGCGACCATCGACATCGCGCCAGCCGACGAAACGGCCGGTGGATTTGTCCCAGAACCGTTCATTGCCCCGGCGTTGAAGCGATTGGGCGAGTTCGAGAAGTTCGCCGGGTTCGAACGCGAGAGGGCCTTGGGGAAGGTTCCATTCCGGATGTCTTGCGACCTGACGTTCCAGGGCGGCCATGCGTCGGATGGCGTCGAAGTAATAGATGGAGGCCAGGGCATCTTCACCGCCGAAGGGCAGGAGGTCCCAGTAGTTGTTGCCGACCCCGACGCCAGCCTTCAGGGATCGTTTGCCGCCGGGTTCGACGGAATGCCCGCTGCGGCCCTCATGACCGATCCAGGGCGTGAAGACGACCTGTTTTTCGGCGATTTGAAACTCCCGGATGGCCCAGGCCAGCGCGAGGCGCATGCGTTGCAGGTTGCGGCGCAGGAATTCCAGGTCGCCTGACCAGCGCAGGTAGTCGTCGCAAGCCTGCAGGTAGGCGGCGTTGTTGATGTTGTGGCGGCTGTCGATGGCGGAAAAAAAGCGCAGGAGCCGGATTTCGGCATCGGCCGGCACATTCTGGAAGGTGAGCCGCAACCGGGTGATACGTCCTGTCCACTCGGGGTGTCGGTAGACGGGGAGGTCGGTGTCCTCCACGCCGCCGGCAGGGTTGGGAAGATTCAGGAACAGGCTGCGTTGAGGCTGGAATTCGGTGTCGCCAGCGATCTGCCAATCCAGACGGATGGACGTGCCGGGGCCGAGCCGGCGTCCTTCCCATTTCAGTCGAAGGAATGGGGCGACGGACGCCTCCAACTGGAACGAGGGAGAGACCAGGGCGGAGGCGTTGGGGGTCTCGGAGCCGGGTTGTCCGAGCCGGATCCACCAGCCGTCCTCGGGTTGGAGTGAGGCGGTGGTGGCGCCGATCAACGTCCAGGCGTCCACATTGGTGGAGAGCAGCACGTTGTAGCCGGCACCATAAGGAACGCCTTGAAGGGTGAAATGCCATCCCACGCCACCGGCCTGGGTCCAGAGTGGGAAGGGCCAACCCTCGCTGTGGGCCAGGCCTTCGTGCTGCTGGGACGACACGTATCCCTCCGCGTCCATCCGGCGTTGAAGCAACCGGTTCCGGTAGGTCTCGCGCAGGCTGGTTATGGAGGGAGCTTCGGCGGTGTCCAGCCACAGAACGGACATCGGCACCCAAGGGTCCCATAGGGTAGTGTCCGGACCGACGGTGCGATGGAGACGCAACAGATCCTCGGCTCGGGCGAATTCCTTTTCGTGGCCTGGCACATCGAAGATCTGGCCGCCCAGGGAGTCGAAGACGCCAAGCCACAACACCAGCGCCAAGGCTGGTTTCCATGTCATCCTCTGGAGGCGGTGCACGCGCCGTGTTAACCCCGCGCGAGTGTGGGGAGCAAGCCGTCAGAGCATCGCGGTTCAACGGATCGAGGCATCCCACCCTGATGCCCTTCGCGCTGGGCGCCACAGCCGGCAGAACTGCGTTTGCCGCAGGACAACCACCAAAGGTTGAAGAGCGCACACACTTGGCGGTGGACCATCGAGCCCGACGGCTGTTACCGGCGCACGGCGCGTCGGAGCAGCGGTCCGAGAACCCGGGCATGAGCATCGGCCTGGCGCATGAACCCGAGGTCGTTGGGATGGGAGCTGTCCACGGTCCCCTCGCCATCCTCACCGAGGAGGGCGGCTCCGGCCAGGTAGTGAAGGTCCCTGATCCCGGACTTCCTCAGGCGTTGAAAAGCGGCTTGGAGGGCGGCGCGGCTCGAGTCGTTGCGTTCACGCTTGGAAGCCACGAGGAAGGCGTCGGCGTAGGTACGGTCCTCGACCAGGATGATGGGGGTTTTCGGATGAGCACGGCGAAGGGTTCGAACAAACGGTTCCACGCGCTCGGCGACCTCGGTGGCGTTCATGTTGGGAAGGCAGTCGAGCACGTACACCGAAGGATCCAGTTCGGCGAGCAGCGCGGCCATTTCGGGTTCCATTTTTCCGTTACCGGAGAACCCCAGGTTGATGTGTGGGAACTGGAAGCGTCTGCCGAGGATGGCGGCGTGCGTCATTCCGGGCCGGGAAGCGCAGGCCCCGTGAAGGATGGAGGTGCCGTAGAAGACCAGCGGTTGACGTGATCCGGTACCCCAGGGCCCGGCGGGGACCAATTCGTTCCCGGAAGGGACCCCGATTTCGGCGGACTGCGTTCCATTGTAAAGGGGGAGGTAGAGCAGGTATTCCCGACGCTGTGCGGGCAGGCCGGAAACGAGCACGACGTCGTTGGTTGGCTTGTCGGGCCGACCGACCGCGAGCCAGCGCCAGTGTCCCTGATCATCCTTGGCATACAGATCGAGGCCGCTCACCCCGGTGGCAGCCATGTGGGGCATGGCGAGGTTGGCGGAGGTGAGGGACCAACGGGCCCGGATCTCCGTGGCATCGGTGACGAAGCGCGCGTGCAGTCCGGCGGAGTGGCGGCTCAGGCTCCAGACCGCATCTCGAACCACGCCCTCGGCGCGGTACGGCAGTCGGTCAAAAGGGGCCCGCGTTTGGCTCCATCCCTGGCCTTCCATCCCGAGGTTGCGGACATCGGTCCACTGGACGTTGGGCGCCGGGTTTGCCGCGGCTTGGGCGAGGGACTTCCAAGGGGACGAAGTCGCGACAAGAAGGCAGAGGATGCGGAGCGCGGGGGAGATCACGTGGAGAACACTGCCTGGCGGCGGGAGCGCGCTCAATCCCGGGGTCGACCCGATCCAGGGTGGACGGGCAGACTTTGGCCAATGAATGGTCATTTTGGCATTCGCGAGGCAGTTCCTGGAGATGTGGAGATCCTGGCGGAGTATAACCGGCGGTTGGCTTGGGAGACGGAGCACCGGGAATTGGACCTGAATGTGGTGCGGCTCGGAGTGGATGCGTTGATCCGGGACCGGGCGAAGGGGGTTTATTTCGTAGCGGACACGGCGTTGGGGGTGGAACGGGAACCTGGCGAAGGCAGGGCTCGGGGTGTGATCGGTCAATGCTGTGTGACGTATGAGTGGAGCGACTGGCGGAACGGGAACATGTGGTGGTTTCAAAGTGTCTACGTGGAGGCGGCCTGGCGGGCGCGAGGCGTGTTTCGAAGCCTGTTCGAACATGTTCACCAGGATGCCATGCGCCGGGGTGTCGTCGCGCTTCGTCTGTACGTGGAAGAGGACAACGAGGGGGCTCAGGAGGTCTATCGACGTCGCGGCATGGTCCAGACCGCCTACCGGGTCTTTGAGCGGGAACTGTAAGCGGCAGGCGAAGGCCGCCAAAGCATTGAGCGCCCGCAACGATCGCAAGATCTTGCGGGCGGAACTACCGCGAAGGCTGATTGTCGTGACACCCAACGGGTGTCAGGTCACGACGCCAGCGCTGTCGCCGACACGCGCGGTGCGTTGCAGTCGGGAACGAACGACAACGGGGCGTAGTTTCGGCGGATCGAAAGGACCCTGGCGGGTTCGCGGAGGGCTTCGGCGATCCGATCCTGGTCTCGCACGAAGGGCCAGAGAGGTTGTGGGACGGCCGCGATATGTTGGAACACGCCACGAACCAGGGAGTCCCAGTGGTCCGCGAACCGTTCCATGTCGTCGGGGAAGATCTGGAGCCGGCACCGCGGTGATGCGCAGGCGCACCGGAAGGATTCGCGGAGGTTCAAGGTGCCGTAGTCGTCGGTGAGTTCCTCGCCACACCGAATGTCCCGGATGGCGATTTCGAAGTCGTAGCCGGCGCTCAGGCAGTTGGCGTCGCACGAGTGGTTGAAGTACCTGGAATGGTCCCAGCACAGCACGTGGTGGCCAAAGCCATCCACGAAGGAGTACTTGTCGAGGATTTGCCGGTAGGCGGGGGCCATGGCGGCAATTTCCTCGGGGCTGAAGGATTGGTCCAAGTCATCCCGGGCCCAGGTGATGGTGCCCTGTGGAATATGGCGGGTGGCGAAAACGCCGTAGCCGATGTGGTCGTTGACGAATCTCAACTCCGTGTCCGGATGGATCATCGCGGGCGGATGCCATATCAGGTCCAGGGCCGCCGACAACTCGAATTGTGACCAATTCGCAACAAAAGAGGCTTGATCAACGTCCGCGGAAGGCAGTTTCGACCGTCATGGCGAGGTTGGCAGCGCCGACGGCATCGGGGTGGACGCCGTCCGGAAACGACGAACCCGAGACGCGGGTGGCGACCTCGAAATCGATCAAGGGCCAGCCTTCGCGGGCGGATACTTTGCGGATGACGGGAGCGATCTGGCGCGAGGTGATCTCGGCGGTGATGCCCCAATGATCCTCGAAAACCGTCGGAGGGGTGCAGATGTAGACGGTGGGTTGACTGGGGAGAGTCAGGAAGGCGCGCACCATGGCGTAAAGGTCCCGCTCGAAGGTGTTTCTGAACTTCCAGTTTTGAGGCTTGGAATCGTTGGTTCCGAGAGCGATCACGACGACCTGGGGCAGGAACTCCAGGGCCGCAATGAACGCCGGAGTGTCGGCATAGGGAAGGTCGCCGTTCTTCAGCAGCGTGGCTCCGCTGACGCCGAAGTTCCGCACTTCGTAGGCGTTGCCCAACAATTGTGCGAGCACCGCCGGGTAGGCGCTGGACTGAGGCTGGGCGAGGCCAGCTCCGGCGGTAATGCTGTCTCCAACGCAGGCGACGCGGGTTCTTCCCTGAAAACTGCGTGATGGGACCCCCGCTTTACGGGGGGTGCTGCAGCCGGCTGCAGCCAGGGACACCAACGCGGACAAAGCCGCACGACGGGTTTGGGAGGTACGCCACCAACTCATGCGCGAGTGTACAGGGGCACCCGGTAGGCGCTGCAAGCGTCCCGATAACAGCTCAACTCAGCTCAGCTCGGTTTGGTGTAGCGGGACGCCACGAAATCCCAGTTCACCACGTTGAAGAAGGCGGCGACGTAGTCGGCGCGCTTGTTTTGATATTTGAGGTAGTAGGCGTGCTCCCAGACATCAATGCCGAGCAAGGGAACCCGTCCCGCCATGTAGGGGCAGTCCTGGTTGGGGGTGGTCTCGATCAGGACGTCGCCGGACCGGTCCCGGCTCAGCCAAGCCCAGCCCGATCCGAACACGGAGAGGGACGCGCGGGTGAATTCGGCCTTGAATCCGTCGAAGGTGCCGAACTTGCGGACCAGCGATTCCATCAGCGGTCCGGAAGGCGTGGTGCCTCCGTTGCGCTTCAGCATCTGCCAGAACAGGGTGTGGTTGACGTGACCGCCTGCGTGGTTGCGCACCGGTGTTCGGATGGCTTCGGGAACAGCTGCCAGGTTGGAGATCAATTCCTGGGCGGACTTACCCGCGAGATCCGGCTGGCCGGCGATGGCGCGGTTGAGGGACATCACGTACGCGGCATGATGCCGGTCGTGATGGATCTCCATGGTCTTGGCGTCGATGAACGGTTCCAGGGCGTCCGTGGCGTAGGGGAGGGGAGCCAGTTGATGCGGCCCGGTCGGGGCGGGCGCTGCTGCCGCAGGGGCGGGCTGGGCTCGGAGGTTCTGGCTGGCGAGTACGGCGGCCGTCGGCGCGAGTGCGACAGCCTTCAGGGCGGTGCGGCGATTGATGATCATGGACGAGTTCGAGAATGGCGGAGGAATGGGCGGCGTCAATGGATGACCCGGGGCGTCATTAGCTCCTGGGCATGTCGAGGTGCTCCTTTTGGGCGGCGATTTGTCGGGTGATTTCGAAGGCAAGGTCCAGGGCGAGCTTGGCGGATTCGCCACTGACCAAGGGGGTCTGGTGCTCGCGGACGCACTCGATGAAGTGGGTGAGTTCGAGCTTGAGCGGCTCCTCCTGGGTGATGGGAACGGGTTCGCGGACAATGCGGCGGCCGGCGAATTCCACCACGATGGAGGCGTCGCGTGCGTGCAACAGCTTCTTCAGCAGGGAACTTTCCTTCTCGTCCGTGCGCGCGAGACGGAGCGTGTATCCCGATTGGGCCCGGTAATCGAGCGAGACGTAGGCGGGCTGCTCACCGCCCGAGAAAACCCGGATCTTGCGCATCCGTTCGGTGCTGACCCGGCTGGCGGTCAGATTGGCAACACACCCGTTCGCAAATCGGAGGCGCGCATTGGCGATGTCCTCGCCCCGGCTGAGCACGGCGATGCCCACGCCATCGACGCTGACCACCGGCGATTTGACGAACGCCAGAATGATGTCGAGGTCATGAATCATCAGGTCCAGGACGACGCCGACGTCTGTGCTCCGGGCGGGAAAGGGGGAAAGCCGATGCGCCTCAATGAAGCGCGGTTCAGGTGCGACCTCTTGAAGCCGCTTGAAGACCGGGTTGAAACGTTCCACGTGGCCCACCTGGAGGACGCAGCCGTTGGCCCGGGCCAGATCGACCAGGGCGGCGGCGTCGTCCGAGTTGTCGGTCATCGGTTTCTCGACCAGAACATGGCGTCCGCGTCGAAGCAGGTCGCGGGCGATGGCAAAGTGGGAGGAAGTGGGTGTGACGATGCTCAGGGCGTCGGCGGTCTCGGCGGCCTCTTCGAGGCTGGCCAGGACCGGCACCTGGAGACGGTCGGCGACGGTCCTGGCGGCCTCGGGTGAGGCGTCGTGGACCCCGACGAACTCGATGTCGCCCGAGGAGGCCAAGCTGGCATAAATTCGGGCGTGTTCTTTTCCCAGCGACCCGGTGCCGATAACGGCAACGCGTAGTGCGGCACGCATGCGAAGAGCTTACTGAAGAGAGTCTGGCGCGCCGATCACGAATTTTGGCCAAGAACGCGGATGGACAATCGGTGGCGCGGGGATCAACGTTCCGGCCAGGAGTTTGCCGGTCCGTGCCGGCGTTTGTTGTATGACGCGATCGACGTGGAAGGAGAAGCTGGAGGCGTTTCTCGAAGCAGAACCCATGGGCCCGCACAAAGGGGAGGAGGTTTACGTTCCACGCAAACAATTGCGCTTGGTCTTCTGGATTGATGGCGGCCCCAAGGTGGTCGGGCATCGTGCCAATATGGTGGTCAACTTCAATGACCCGGATCTGATCGTGATCTCCCTGCAGGTGCGCAAGACCGTCCGAATCTACCGGGTACCCTACGCCAGGCTCGCTTGCGTCGAATTGGTGCATGGTGCGGGTGAAGAGGAGGAGATCCTCCCTCGCAAAGTCTCCCTGAACTGACGGCCGAATCGGGCACGCCTTCGTCTCCTGGAACTCTACGTTTCTGAACAGGTTCCTAAGCCGGAACCATGCAGTCAGATCGGTCGTGCTGGCTTGATCTTCTTGTGCAAGAGCTTCGTCGTTTGCTCGTTACGCATCTCCGTTCCGATGCGCGCCTCGCTCACTCCTCGTCTTGCCCAAGAATCTGCTGCGCCATCAC
>CAUJJW010000382.1 GCA_963205105.1 Verrucomicrobiota bacterium
TATTCCGGAGCCCAAGTCCCATCGTCCAGCCTCGTGACAGGCGGGACGGGGTGGGACGCATCGAAGGTTGAGGTGCAGCGGTCTCGTCCGATGACATGCCCCGCCAGGCAGTCGCCGGAAGCCATGGCCACCAGGCGGTCACCGCCTTCAGAACGAAGCCAAAAAGTGTGGCGCCGGGGGGTGTGCCCGGCGCCACGGAAGGGGTATGGAATGTCCGGACTAGAACCGTTCGTTCACGATGGTGATTTCACCGGTTTCGATGCTGTACATGGCGCCGACAATTCCGATTTTGCCCTCTTTGAGCAGGTGGCGGAGGATGGAACTTCGCTCCTCCACTTCGGCCATCTGATACATGACGTTATCGAGGGCCACCGCCTCCACCATCTGGTCCTTGGTGGCGTCCTTCCCCAAGCGATCCTGGACACGGTCGACGGAGGGCTGGATTTTCTCGAGCAGGCCGGTGAGATGGCCCATTTCGACGTGGGAACAGGCGCCTTTGACGGCGCCGCAACTGGAATGGCCGAGCACGAGCACCAACTTGGAGCCGGCGATCTGACAGGCGAACTCCATCGAGCCGAGGATGTCATCGTTCAGCACATTGCCGGCGATGCGAACGCTGAAGATGTCACCCAGGCCCTGGTCGAAAATGAGTTCGGCGCTGGTGCGAGAATCGATGCAACTCAGGATGATGGCGAAGGGGAACTGGTCATTGGTCAACTCGTTGACCTGCTGGAGCAGGTTCCGGTTGTAACGCAGGTTGCTGACGAAGCGCTTATTGCCTTCGGTGAGAATATGAAGGGCCTGACGCGGTGTGAGGTGATGCTGAGTCTCTTTGGTTTGCGTACGCATGGTTCGTGGGGGGAGTTGTGGGTTCGGGGTGAAGCCCCGGGCCTTGAGACCCGAGCCAATCAGGCTGACACGAGCAAAGAACAGATCGACGGCGGGCGTGGGCCCCGACGTCGCGAAACCAGGGAGGCGGGGGCTCAACCCACCGGACGCGAAGCTGCCAAGCTGCTCAGGCGCTGGCGCCGTTCAGAAAAGACCTTCTTGGCTCGTTCGACGGAATCGTTGCTCTTTCCGAGCGAAACGCCCTGCATGGTGACGTCGATGTCGTTGAGCTCCGCCTTCTTTTCGAATTCGGTCAGAATTTCGTACACGTCGTAATCGATGCGGACTGAGCGGGAGGCATCAATGATCACGCGGGTATGCGGGGGAATCGAATCCAGGGTCTGCATGATGCTGGCTCGGTTCAGGAAGGAGACATCCTCGGAAAGATGAAGGACGAACGTATCTCCGTGTTCATCGTGGCGCTCTTCGACCAGGAAGTAGGGATTGCGCAGGTTGATGAGGAGGAGGTGGAAAATGGCGGCGCCCATGCCGAGAGCGATGCCGACCAGCAGGTCGGTGAGGAGAATGCCGACGACGGTGACCATGAACGGCACAAACTGGAACCAGCCCAGCTTGTACATGGCCTTGAACATGGCCGGCTTGGCGAGTTTGTAACCGACGACGAGGAGAATGGCGGCGAGGGTGGCGAGGGGGATGAGATTCAGAAGCTTCGGGATCAGGAGGACGGCGAAGAGGAGGAGGACACCGTGGAGAACGGCAGAAACTTTGGTTCGTCCGCCCGATTGAATGTTGGCGGAGCTGCGGACGATGACCTGGGTGATCGGCAATCCGCCGATAAGCCCAGAAACAATGTTGCCGAGGCCCTGGGCTTTCAGTTCGCGGTCGGTGGGGGTGATGCGCTTGAAGGGGTCCAGTTTGTCGGTCGCCTCGACGCACAGCAGGGTTTCCAGGCTGGCGACGATGGCCATGGTGAACGCGGTGGTAAGCACCGCAGGATTGGAGAGATGACCCAGATCCGGGAAACGCAGAACATTCTGAAGTCCTGCCATGCCGTCGATGATCGGGATGCTGACCATGTGGCGGCTGTCGATGGCCAGGGATGGCGCGAAGGCGGCGAAGCCCAGATTCAGGAGAATGCCGACCACGACGGCAACCAGGGGTCCCTGGACGTATTGAAGGGCCTTGATGCGCTTGATGAACGGCCGTTCCCAGAGGATGAGCAGGAACAGCGAGAGCGCGGACACGATGATGGCCCCGGGGGTGATGGCGTCGAACATGTACCACAACTCCGAGAAGGTGTTGTGCTGGTCGGGCTGCTGGAAGCTGATGTTGCCTTCAGGGACTTTGTCATAGCCGAAGGCGTGGGGAATCTGTTTGAGAATGATGATCAGGCCGATGCCGGCGAGCATTCCCTTGATGACCGACGAAGGAAAATAGTAGCCGATGATGCCGGCCCGCATGAATCCGAGAGCCATCTGGAACACGCCGGCGAGCACCACCGATGTGAGGAACGCCTCGTAGGAGCCAAGAGTCGCGATGGCATTGAGAACGATGACGGCGAGGCCGGCCGCCGGACCTGAAACTCCGAGAGGGGATCCGCTGGCGAGACCGACGACGATACCTCCGACGATGCCGGCGATGATGCCGGCGAAGAGGGGCGCTCCGGAGGCCATGGCGATGCCCAGGCACAATGGCGTGGCCACCAGAAAGACCACCAGGCTGGCCGGGAGGTCATATTTCAAGTTGGCGACCCAGCCCCGGTCGAGCGCCAGTTCATGGCGTTGCTTCATGGTGTTCATCCCAAACGATAATCAATGCGCTCCAAGATCAAGCCGGTGACTCCCGGAATGGATGCATGGAGAGGCCGGCAAAACTAGACACGAAGAAAATGCCGTCAAGGGGTGGTGGAAGGATTTCCTGCAAAAAGCGTCGGCCGTGGGTTTTAGATCGCGCGTCGGTCGGGGTGGGCCGAGGTGCGCGCAGTTCCGGGTTGGCAAACCTGCGGGCGCATGAAACCGTCACTTTTTCGGCGTACCCCTGTGGGCGGCGCCTCCCCTGAAACTATGAACGCAACCCGGATTCTCCCTGACCTCCAATGTTCCCTGATGTGCGAAGAAGTGCGCCAGGAGATGAGTGGCAATTTCATTCTCCTCGGCATTATCGGCTACGTGCGGGTACCGCAGTTGCCGATTACCGCCCTTAAATTGTGTGTTTTCAATCGTTGGACGGCAGGCCTGGGGCAGTTCAATGAGACGGTGCGTCTGGTGGGCCCGGACGAGGCGGTCATGCGGCAGAGCCAGGTGAAGTTTGCCCTTCAAGAGGCCACGCACAACGCCACCAACGTGACCCTGTTTGCGCAGGTCGAATTCAAGCTGGCCGGCACCTATTACATTGAGGTTCTGGTCGACGACGTCATGAAGCTGCGATTCCCCCTGCCGGTGATCCTGGTGCAGAACCCTGCCGGCCAACAACCGGGCCAGGGTCGCGGACCGGCTCCGAAGGGCCCGGAAGCCCCTCAGGGAACCGAACCGGCCTGATCGCGAACCCCCGGAGGCGGTCCTGCTTTCCAGGCTCCGCTCCATCCCGACAACCCCTTACGAAGCAACCGCGCGCGCGCCGAGGACGACGACCTCGGTGGCGGCGCGGTTTTTCGCGACCGAGTTCGGAGGCAGGTAGCCGCGCCACGAGACATTGGGGTAGATCATGGCCTTACGGCCGAGGATGGAGCCGGGATTCAGGACAGCGTTGCAGCCGACATTGGAGTGGTCCCCCAGAAGGGCTCCAAACTTTCGCAAACCCGTGTCGATGAGGCTGCCGTCGACCTCCAGTGCCACGTGTCCCGGGGTGATTTTGAGGTTGGAGATCTTCACTCCGGCGCCGAGGTGGGCCTTGAAGCCGAGAATGGAATCTCCGACGTAGTTGAAGTGGGGGACCTCGGCCCGATTGAAGAGGAGAGCGTTCTTGAGTTCGCAGGCATTGCCGACGACACATCCGTCGCCGATGAGCACATTCTCGCGAATGTAAGCGTTGTGCCGGATCTGGCAGTTGCGGCCGATGATGGCGGGACCCTTGATCATGGCGCCGTCCTCAACCACGGTGCCTTCACCGATAAAGACGTTGGGGCCGATGTAGGCGCTGCCTTCGCAGCGGTTGTGAAGGGCAGGGCGCAGTTTGGCCTGGAGATATTCCCCGATGCGGGGGAGGACTTCCCAGGCGCGGGTATGGCCTTCGAAAAGCGAGGCGTGCTCGGTTTGGCTGAGGTCGAAAAGATCCGCTGGGGCGAACATGGAAACGGATGATGAGACGGGGGGATGGCGGAGCAACATTCAAAACAACCCAAAACAGGGCTTGCCAGTGATCCGTCCAGCTGTCTAGTTTCGCCGCCCCTTTCGGGTGCGGTAGATTCGCCGTGGCTCATTCCCTGCGAAACGCTTCCGGAGGGCGACGATTTTTATGTCAGTCAAGATTCGACTTAAGCGTGGTGGAGCGAAAAATGCGCCGGCCTACCGTATTGTGGTGACGGATTCGCGGAGTCCGCGAGACGGGCGTTTCATCGAGGAAATCGGCAGCTACGACCCGAAACAGGGCGGCGTGAATTACACGTTGGACCTGGAGCGGGCGCGCTATTGGCTCGGAGTGGGAGCCAAGCCGTCCGAGACCGTGGCGAGCTTCATCAAGAACGCGAACAAAGCGGCCGCCGTGGCGGCCTGAGTTTTCGCGTCCGGCCATGAACGCGTTCCTCGACACGGTGATCAAGGGCATGGTCGCGAACCCCGACGATGTGCGGATCACGCCCGTCGAGCGGAAGGGCGAGACCGTGTTCGAGGTTCAGGTGCATCCCTCGGATGTGGGTCGCCTGGTGGGCCGTCGGGGCAACACCATCAACGCGATCCGGACGCTACTGACGGCGGCGGGGGCCCGCAAAGGCCTTCGATGCTCCTTGGAATTGCTGGATGAGCGTGTGGACGAGCGGGATGACCGTCCGCGGGAGCGCCGGCCGGAGCGGGCACCTGATGGCGAGCGGGCGCCTGATCGCGAACGGGCGCCGGGGGCGGAGTCCTGAGGGATCCCTTCGTGGTGTCGGCGGGCCATGTGGAAGCCGCCCGGCACCCGGAATGGGTGAAGCAGGCGGCCCATCCAAGAGCATGAAGATCGATGTGCTCACCCTCTTCCCGGGCATGTTTACGGGGCCGATGGATGAGAGCATGGTCCATCGGGCGCGACAGAAGGGATTGCTGGACTTGCAGGTGCACAACCTGCGTGACTGGACCCATGACCGGCATCGGACGGTGGATGATCGTCCGTTCGGAGGCGGGCCGGGGATGGTTCTGAAGTGCGAGCCGATCTTTGAAGCGGTGGAGAGTTTGAAGAAGCCGGAGACCCGGGTGGTGCTGATGTGCCCGACCGGGCGCCGTTTTGAACAATCCATCGCCCGGGAGATGGCGGGTTTGTCTCATGTGCTGCTGCTGTGTCCGAGCTACGAGGGATTGGACGAGCGGGTGAGGCAGGGCTTGGTTCAGGACGAGCTGTCGGTGGGCGACTTCGTTCTGACGAGTGGTAATTTGCCGGCGATGATGGTGATCGATGCGGTGACTCGGTTGTTGCCTGGGGTTCTGGGCGATGAGGAGTCAGCGGTCGACGAATCCTTCAGCCGGGGTTTGCTGGAGTATCCGCACTACACGCGGCCGGCGGAGTTCCGCGGGCAGCGGGTGCCGGAAGTGTTGCTTTCGGGGCACCACGCGGAGATAGAAAAATGGCGTCGGGAGCAGGCATTGCTGCGAACCCGGCAGCGCAGGCCCGATTTGGCCGGCTTGTTGCCGGGAGGCGGGCGGTCGGAAGGAAGTGATCTATGAATCAGGCATTGTTGGACAGGATTGAGGCGCAGTTCCTGAAAAAGGAGCCGGCGGTCTTCAAGGTTGGTGACACTGTGCGCGTTCACACGAAGGTCGTGGAAGGCGACAAGGAACGTATCCAAATCTTTTCCGGGGTGGTGATTGGCCGCCGCGGGCATGGGATCAACGAGACGTTCACCGTTCGTCGTATCAGTTACGGCGAAGGGGTGGAACGTGTGTTCCCCATGCACTCGCCCCGGATCGACAAGGTGGAAATCGAGCGTCACGGTGCTGTGCGCCGCGCGAAGCTGACCTACCTCCGGAAGCGTATCGGCCGCGGTGCGACCCTCGTGAAGGAGAAGACCTCCGCGGGCGCCATTGCCGCCGCCGCTGCCGCCGCCGCAGCGGCCTCTGCCGCAGCCGCTGCTCCGGCAGCCTGAACGATCGAGTGCCGAGCGCTCCGCGTTCACGCGGAGCGCCCGTCGAAAAGGGGCGCCCCACGGCGCCCTTTTGTCGTTGCCTTGTTACGGGATCGATGCGGATGGCGATGCCGTTTCAGATGGGGCCATCAGGCGCACGCGGAAAAAGCGGATGTCCGTACAACAGTTCGAGACCGTGGCCGTGAGGCCGGTGGTGGGTTCCCCAACCGGTTCCCATGTGGCCGCATCGATCTGGTCGGTTTGTTCCACGACGAATCGGTGCACAGGAAACTCGGCATCGGCTCCCTCGTCCCGAACGACGCTTTGCGGTCCGTGCCAGCGCAGGTGAACCCCTCCGGACGACGGAGTGATCCGCACCAATTTGGGGCGGGGTCGATACCCGATCACGCCTCGTAGTGGGAGGTTCAGCGACTGGTCGGGAGTCCAGTTGCTGCTGTCCCAGGGACTGAACTGATTGTCCCCGCTCGCCCAGCTCGTCCGGTAACGCACATAGGGACTGCCGTCGTCGGTGATGAAGTACCCATACGCCAGCATGGCGTGGATGATGGGGTTCACCCGGGGTATCCCGGACAGTTCCCGAGAAAAATCACCGAACGCCTGCATGAAGAGCAGGACGGGGTAACCCGCATCAATCTCCGCTTTCAATTCCGCGAAGGTGAAGCCGCGTCCGGCAGGTTTGTCCGGGTTGAAGTCCGCCAGTTGTGAAAAAGTCTCGGCTTCATAGCCCTTGCTGGAGGTGAAAGTTCTCAGCCCGGATTGAATGTCGGTCGTGGGTTGGCCCGTCGACCCGTTGGGAATGAAATTCGTGCGGCGCGCCCCATTTCGGTCGAAGAAATTGAACGCATACCCATCGATGTTCCCGCTGCATTCACCGCCCAAGTCCGGCCATTTGAGCTGGCTGAGGCCGATGAAGTCGCCGGTGCAATCAGGGAGGTGCTCGGTTCGCCCTGCGGCTTGGAAAGGGTCGCGACCGGTGTCCTCGTAGGTGTTGTAGTAGTCGTCGTAGTGCCCGGGTTGGTTGAAAGGTCGACCATCGAGTCCGGCCTGGGATGCCCAGAGGGCATAGATGCCCTGATGCGACCCGAAACTGTCGAGGGGGGCGAATCCGTCGTTGGTGGGCCCGGTGTACAGGTCGGGAAAGCCATGCCGATCCCAATAGCCCATTAAGTTGCCGGTGGCGGTGCCGAAACAGCCGACGTGCCAGTCGTAATCGGGGACACCGGTGAGGTAGACATTCTCCAAAGCGAAAGCCGCCGACGCGGTGCAGCAGGCGACCAAGGTGGCCAGGAGGCGAGGGGCAGGTGCAGTCATGGGGAGATCACAGCGCGATAAAACCGGGTGGCGGATTCGGTTGGGATGGGGTCGGTGGCTTCGAACACGCCGTCCGCACCGGTGACACCGGATGCGGTGCGTGTCCAGGCTGCGGGGGCGAGCCGTGGGGTGGATTCGAGATGCCAGGGCGTCAGGGGCTCGGAGGCCACTCGAACAACGGCCCGGCCATCCGCTCCAACCTGGATTCCCAGGAGGCGCAATCCTGCGCGGCGAATGAATCGGGTTTGGGTGCTGGATCCCGCCAGGAC
>CAUJJW010000383.1 GCA_963205105.1 Verrucomicrobiota bacterium
GGGCAATCTGACGCACAGCACGACTTCTCCACACCCACCGTGTCCGTCTCATCAAAAAGTTCAATCCGATACTTCGTCGGTGGCTTCGGGCTCGGAGGCATTCTGGCCATTTTCACCTTGGCACCGCTATCCGTTGCACCACGGACCCTTGCCATTATCGCAATCGTCTCAGCCGTCGCCCTTGGATCTGCATGCGCGGTCTGGCGGGAACGCGCAGCGCGATGGATCACCCACATACGTGATCTGACCGGATGGTTACCGTGGTGGTAGGATCGCCATTCATGCCCAACCATTGGGTCCTACGAACGGCGGTTTGACCGGGGCTTCCAGGACTGACCCTTTCCCCGCCGTCGTAGACCCAGGCGTTAGGCCAAAGAAATAGACTCTATGCCCGCGAAATTCCAAGAAGTCTTCTCAGCGCTGCGGGGGATTCTCCAGCGTCAGGCAGGCAGGCTGGTCGTTACTGACGATACGTCGAGCTGCTTCCGTTTGGAGGGAGGAATACATCCGACGCATAAGAAGCCGTTCCCGATTGCCTGGGTCGCCATTGGGAAGGCTTACGTGAGTTTTCATCACATGGGGGTTTACGCGCGTCCGGACTTAATGAAGGGAGTATCGAAGGCGCTGAAGGCGAGGATGCAAGGCAAGTCATGCTTCAATTTCACGGCAGTCGATCCGGCGCTATTCGCAGAGCTTGAGGATCTGACGGTTCGAGCTTTCGACGCATTCCGAGGCGCACCCTTCATGAAATGACATTTGTTGCTTCAAGCGCGCCAATCCAGAAACTCGGGCCTAACCATTGCGTCGAGCGAACAGGAGGCAGCCTGGACGCTTGTCTCGACTCCTGAGTTTGCAGCCCGCTGCCTCCTGTCGCTCACGCAGGCGTTCGACGGACGAGTCATCCATGACGCGCGGTTCCGCCAGAGGCTTTCCGGTTGTCACAAAGTTTACCCATGGGCGCGATATACGGGGGGTTCCCGCAGGGCTGCTACCGGGCCGTTCGTCGCCACCGTCGTCCATGCGGCCAGGAGGCCGTTCCCATTTCGGACGAGCACCGTTTCGCAGGCCTTCGCTTACCTGCCGGTATGCCCGCCAGTTCCGCTCCAGTTGGCGAGCAGGCAATACCGAGAGACGCCGCCGAACCATGCGCTCCTGCCAACCCCGGTTATCGTGCAGCTTCCATGCTCAGCCTTGCGCCGGGGTGGCAGAGCTTTGGCGTTTGGCCCCATTATACCCTCGCCAATCACCACACGATGAATTCAACACCATCACCAATATCCCTCGCTCTCTGTCTTCTGGTCTCGTTTGTTCTCGTTGGCTGCAGCACTACGACCACTGTTAAGCTCACGGGCACACCTGGCACTCAAGTGACCGGACATTATCGGGCCACTCAGGTCAGTTCAGACTTTTCCGGCACGCCCGCTTGGCAGATGGAATTCGCCAACCAACAATTAGAGGAATTCGAGTTCCAAAAAACCGCCTTGGAGCAATCGGTAGCCTTGGAGATTCGTCGAGGTCGCAAGGTCTTGGTTCAGGCTACGGCGGAGCCGGGCATGCGGGGTCTACGCGTGCGGCACGCAGATGGTTGGAGAGTTGAGGCTTTAGAATGACCACCCGGCCTAACCATGCGCTCATCCGAACGCCGGGATCTCAGCCGGTTGCGCGGACTAGCCATCGCGCCCGGCGTCGGATAGCTTGGCGTTAGCCGTCATCACGCGCGTGAGGAACTTCGTATGTCAAAAGACCAAGAGATTCAGCAGTTGACAGAGCACTTCCGGGCGCTTGGTGCATTCGACCCGGCGAGTTGGGCGCGCTCCCAGATTGAGGAGGCTATTCCTCAGTATGCGCGGCTCGTGTTCTTGCGTCAGGCGTGGCTGAGCGTCATTGCAGATGGCGACACGTCATGGATTGAGCCGCAGATACAGGATGCAGAGCGCCGCCCGCGGGAGCCCGGCGCGGGTATTGGTCCGGCGTTGAAGCGTATGCTGGAGGCTGGAGTGAGCCGCGAGGACATCGCGGAGGTTGTTCGTGTCATGCAGTGGAGGGTTCTCGCCGGCATCGCATATCAGCTGGCCGACCCCGGAGTCGTTGAGTATCCGAGTGACGAGACGCCACGAGTGAAATGGACGCTGTTCGAGGTGGATGACGACGGTCAGCCCTTGCATCTGATTGACGCATTGCACGAGTGCGTTCTCGACACCGATCCTACCGGGAGGGAAATGAGACCGAAAGGAGTTACGAGAGCGGGTTGACCATGACGGCTAACCATCGCGTCGAGCGAACAGGAGGCAGCCCTGACAATCATCTCGACTCCTGAGTTTGCGCCCGCTGCCTCCTGTCGCTCACGCAGGCGTTGGCCGATTAGAACCTCATGCGCTTTGTGCCACTTATACTTGGCCTGATGCTGATGGCCTCGATGACGGTTCTGGAGATTTATGACTTCCTCATCACAAATGCCGGCATTGCGTACTATTCATCCGATTCCAGCCGGTTCATGCCGGTCGTCATTCTCGCCTTTGTCGGTGGTGTGCTTGCGCTCGGGATCAGTCGGCTATCGCCAGGCTCGCAGCGAATTCTGAAGCTCGCGGCGCTCGGAGCTGTCGGTGCAGTTCTCCTCCATACACTCAGCATGCTCATCTTCTTACTCAATTCTCTCGCCCGGATCGAAACGATTGAAATCGAGGCTCACAGTATAGGCTGGATTGCTGCCGCCGTTGCATCGTCCATCGTCTTGGCGGTGTTTGTTTGCTGGGAGTTCTGGCAGACATGGAGGCGGGCATGAACGGAACGGCCAACCATTGCGTCGAGCGAACAGGAGGCAGCCTCCACGTTCGGTTCAGTTCCTGAGTCCGTTTCCCGCTGCCTCCCGTCGCTCACGCAGGCGTTCGGCCCAAACCCCATGCGCTGCCTGGCTGCCATAGTCGCGACAGCACTGCTAGGCGCTGGATGCTGCATGAGATATCGTGCGTTCCAGCAGCAGGCCGACGCCGACATGGTCCTTGATTTCTGGCATTGGGACTCATGGAGAATTAGCAAACCCGAGCCGCCGATTCCCGGCGGACATGAGCCCATGAGGTGGGCTGCGGTGCAGCAGTATCTTCTGAGCCTCGACCTGCGCAAGAATCTCGTTGTGGTCATTCTGGACAAGCGAGCGGCGCCACCTGGGAGGGACGCACGCCCTGACGAATTGGTCGCCCTCCTCAGAGAGGCCGGATTTCGGAGGGTGGTTGTTCAGTTGGCCCAATCGCGCGATGACCCGGCGGGGATACCGATTCTCTTGGACTCATCAGGCAATCGATGAGCGAGCCATCTGCAATGCCGAACCATTGCGTCGAGCGAACAGGAGGCAGCCTCCACGCTCGCTTCAGTTCTTGAGTCCGCTTCCCGCTGCCTCCTGTCGCTCACGCAGGCGTTAGCCCAAAACATGCCATGAACACTCA
>CAUJJW010000384.1 GCA_963205105.1 Verrucomicrobiota bacterium
CACAGTACTTCGGCGACCTGTTTGCCATGAGCGCATCCATTCCTGTGCCTGCGAGTATTGGTTCACAAGCGATCCGCACGGAATTGGTGGAAGCGCTCCGCCAGGACCTCGTCGGCCCGTGGCCGAGCCACCGATTCGAGAGGGAGCTGCTCAAAGAGTCCCCCAGCCGGTGGTATCTGACGGGCTACCTCATTCCCGAGGCGGCCCCGGAAGCGCAGAAGTTCGATCCCTCCAGCACCGAGCAAACGGACGCCGGCGGTGACGGGGCCGGCGGCGACGATGATTCTTCGACGCCGGAGAAGGTCGCCCAGAAGTCATTCCTTCCTAGTAGCATGGGCCTCAGCGTTCTGGTGCCCCCCGGCACGGATACCATCGAGGCTACCGTCCAGTGGGGCGACTATCGATGGGAAGACCCCGACCAAGGCGTGGACGAACCGGAGGACAACGGTCCGGGAGTTCCGGAAATCGAAGCCAAGGAAACCGAGGACATCGTCCCCGAGACGGCACCGGCGACCTTCCAGGAGGCCCCCGCCAAGAAACCCAAGGGTTACCGGCGCATTCCGAAGTCCGCGACGCTCACCATTCCGTTGCCCCCCAGCGGCGCCAAGTCTTCTGAGTTTCCCATCCCCGACTCGGCTTCCGACCCGGTGCCCGGTTTACGACTGGTCGTGTCCGTTCGTGACGTTGGCCCCGAGGTCAGCCAACGCCTCCCAAACGGGGTCCGCATGGTCTGCGTGTTCGTCGTGAATGGCCGCGAACCGACCAAGCGGGCCTACAAGAGCAACGCCTTCCAGGTCCTGCTCACGCTACGCTCCCCCGCCGGGTTCATTCCCAGGCCCGATCTCCGCCGCGGCAGCGACGCTGTCCGCCAATTCGACTTCGACGAGCAAGTGGCCGACCTGCACTACCGGAACTGTTGCGACTACGCCTCCGGCTTGGGTTGCGCCGCCGAACCCGTCTTGAGCGATGAAGACGGCAGTTGCCGGGAAGTCCGCAGTGCGTGGGTCCCCACGGCGGAAGTGGAGTTCACTGGACATCTGGAAGCCTCCGCCCTTCCCGACGTCGAACTGCGGATGGAGGCCTTGGCCGAACTCACCGCCGACAACGCCGAGGCGGCCTTGCTGCCGCTGGTCCGTCGCTACCGGCAATGGATCGACGTTCAGGAAGTCGCGACGATGGCCGACACCACGTTGGAAACTTCGCAGCAGAGGACCGCCGTGGATCTCATAGACAAAGCGCGCGTGGCCGCCGAACGCATGCGCGCCGGGGTGGAACTCCTGAAGGACCCGCATTGCCTCGAAGCCTTCCGTGTCGCCAACCGGGCCATGGCCCGACAGGCGCGACAACGCGAGGCTCAACGGCGAATGAGCGCGCCGTCGGAGGCACCACCCCCGACCTGGCGTGCCTTCCAGTTGGGATTCCTGCTGCTCAATCTTCGAGGATTGGCCAAACCCGATCACGGAGACCGGCAACTCGTGGACCTGCTGTTCTTCCCCACGGGCGGCGGCAAAACCGAGGCCTACCTGGGACTGGCCGCCTTCTCGATTGTCCTGCGTCGGCTCCGGAACCCGGGCGTTCGCGGTGCGGGGATGGACGTGTTGATGCGCTACACGCTCCGACTGCTGACGCTCGACCAATTGAGCCGCGCCGCCGCCCTGATCTGTGCGCTGGAGTTGGAGCGTCAGGAGCGCCACGCCATCGGGGACGATTCCCTCGGCCCCTGGCCTTTCGAAATCGGCCTCTGGGTCGGCAACGCCGCCACCCCCAACCGCATGGGAGGGCCGAAGGACAAACGGCCGGGGGTGGAGTTCACGGCCTACAACCGGACACGGAGGTTCAAAAGCGATTCGAAGCGGCACCCCTCCCCCATCCCGTTGGAAAACTGCCCATGGTGCGGCCAAAAGTTCACCAGCCAGTCCTTCAGCCTGGAGCCCAACGACAAAGCCCCCGTCGACCTCCGCATCATCTGCGGCAACGTGAAGTGCGCGTTCACGGGCAACAATCGACTGCCGATCCTGGCTGTCGACGAGCCGATCTACCGGCGCCTGCCCTGCTTCATCATCGCCACGGTCGACAAGTTCGCGTCGCTTCCGTGGATCGGAGAGTCCGGGAAGCTATTCGGCTGGGTCAGTCGCTACGATGGCGAAGGTTTCTACGGTCCAACGGAGCCCGGGCGAGGCAAGGATCTCGGTGGCCCGCTGCCCGCACCGGGTCTGATCATCCAGGACGAGTTGCACCTCATCTCCGGCCCGCTGGGCACCATCGCCGGAGTGTATGAAACCACCATCGGGATTCTCGCCAGCCGGGACCTGCCGGACGGCCGGATACAGGTGCCGAAGATCATCGCCAGCACGGCCACCGTTCGGCAGGCGGGAGCCCAAATCCGGGCGCTCTTCGGACGCCCAGCCTCTGAGATTTTCCCACCACAGGGACCTGCCCGCGACGACGCCTTCTTCTCCCGAATTCATCCGGCTAGCCAAACTCCCGCCCGGTTGTACCTCGGCGTGGCGGCCCAAGGCCGGAGCCACAAGGTCGTGCTCATGCGTACGGCCCTGGCGCTCCTCGCCGGCAGCTACCGCCTCTACCGGGCCAATGGGGGTTTAGTTCCCGACAATCCGGCCGATCCCTACGTCACCCTGCTGGGCTACTTCAACAGCCTCCGGGAGCTGGGCGGGTCGCGCCGCATCACCGAGGATGAAATCCGGTCGCGCCTTCAGCAATACAGCCAACGCCGTCGGCTGGAACCCGACGACCAGCTGTTCCGCTCCCGCACCATCGCCTACGAACCCGTCGAGCTGACGTCCCGCGTGACCACCGACAAGGTCGCGGACGCCAAACGCAAGCTCTCCCTCACCTTCAACGAAGAGGAGAAGGTGGATGTTGCCCTGGCCACCAACATGATCTCCGTGGGTCTCGATATCACCCGACTGGGCCTGATGGTCGTGAACGGCCAACCCAAGACCTCCTCCGAGTACATTCAGGCCACCAGCCGCGTGGGTCGGGACCCAAATCGCCCCGGCTTGGTCGTCGTGCTGTTCAACGTTCACAAGGCGCGGGACCGGTCCCACTACGAACGCTTTGGCCGTTACCACCAGACCTTCTACCGGAACGTCGAAGCCACCAGCGTCACCCCGTTTTCACCGCGCGCGCTGGACCGGGCACTCGCTTCCGCGGTGGTCGCGTTGGCCAGGCATCACGTGGCCGCGATGACCCAGAGCCGAGGTGCTTCGGAAGTCATCAACGAACGACCGAACCTTCAGCCGATCGCCGAAATCTTTGCCCAACGGGCCGGCCTCCATCGACTGCCGGCCCCGGGTGAATCCAACACGGAACTGCAAAACCTCCGTGACCACGTGAGGCAGCGTTGTCTCGACCTCCTCGACACCTGGTTCCAACTCGCCAAGGCCAGCCAGGAAAACGGGGCCATCCTCCAGTACGGCACCGAGGTCGAGAACCAGCCCCCGCTCTTGCACGGATTCCTGGACGCCGACCTGCCCCCACCCCGGGAGAAGTACCGTCTGTTCCGCTCCAATCGCTCCATGCGGGATGTCGAACCCTCGGTGAACATCCTCCCCAAGAAGCTCTAACGACCATGAGCAAGTCCCAACTCCGCGCCAGCCAGGTGCTGACCACCTTCGGTCCGGGCGCACTCATGGACCTGCCGGAATCCAGCATCATCGTCGGCGGCCTCGAACATTGGCTGTATTCCGGCGAACAGAATCCTTCCATCGAGGAACCCCGCCTGATCGCCAAGATCCGGGCCCGGCTTGAAAATCCCCAGATCACCCTGCGCAAACCCCCGGTCAATGAACACGACCAGCCTGGAACGACCAGTGGCATCACCAGCTGGGAGTTCCCCCAGTGGTTCCTGGTGCAGGACATGATCAAGACGCCGGAAGGCAACCAGCGCCGTTTGGTCCACCAATCGCGCCTCCACAACGGGAAGTTCAAGGACGCCGGCAAGAATTACGAAGTCGTGCCCGTCCGGTTCGTACGCGCGTGCGAAAACGGGCATGTCGATGACATCGACTGGATGGGTTACGCCCACCACTACGCAAAACCTTGCGGCGGGCAGCTGTACCTGGAGGAGGTCGGTACCACTGGCCAGATCGCCGACATCCGGGTGCGCTGCGAATGTGGCGCGTTCCGACCCCTTTCGCACGCGGTGCAAAAGGCGACGAAGACACTCGGTCGTTGCAACGGGAAACGACCGTGGTTGGGAGCGTTCGCCGGGGAGGATTGCGACTGCTGGAACCGGCTCCTGACCCGGAGCGCCAGCAACGCCTACTTCCCTCAGGTCCTCTCCGTCATTTCCATCCCAGATAACCGCTCCACCACCGCCGAGAAGGTCGCCTCGATTTGGGAAGCCCACTTCAGCACCGTCGCCGACGAACAAGAGCTGGCTTACGAGCTGAAAAAGCCGGCCGTGAAGTCAGCGTTGGGAGACCTGACGGCAGCCGAAGTGTGGGCCAGCATCGAACGCATTCGGGCCGGGATTAAGCAAGCCGTGGAGATCCCGGTGAAGGAGGCCGAGTTCGAAGTGCTCAATGAGGCCAAGCCGGAGCTTGGAGCGGACGTGCCCGATGGAGAGTTCTTCGCACGCGTCCTGCCCAGGGAGCGTTGGAACGGACCCGCCTCCGAATCCGCGGACAAAGCCATGGAGCACGTTGAAAAGGTCGTGCTCGTACACCGACTTCGCGAGGTTACGGCCCTGTTGGGTTTCACACGCTTCGAATCTCTCGGGACAGACGTCAACGGCGAGTTGCCGGACGAACTCAGCCTCACGGTCCAACCTGCCAGCCTGAGCCTCAACGCGACATGGCTTCCCGCGATCGAGAGCCGGGGAGAGGGCATCTTCGTCGCTCTCAATGCCTCCGAAGTCGAAAAATGGGCGCACCGCTCGGAGGTCCTAAAGCGCGGCGCCATCCTGCATCAGGGCTTCAGGCAGTGGCAGACCGGACACGCGAACAAGACGCGGAAGTTTCCAGGCATCGCCTACTACATGCTCCACACGCTGTCCCACAGCCTGATGACCGCCATCACGCTCGACTGTGGCTATCCCGCGTCGTCGATCCGCGAGCGGATCTACTGCGTCCCGGGCACCCTTGAAAAGCCAGGGCGATACGCCGTCCTCCTTCACACGAGCAGCAACGACGCCGAGGGCACGCTCGGGGGCCTGGTGGAGGCCGGGAAACGAATCCGACACTTCTTCCGTCGGGCGCTGGAAATGGCCCAGCTCTGTTCCAATGACCCGGTCTGCTCCCATCACCACCCTGCGGACCACGACCCGGCTCCCCTCCTCGGCGCCGCTTGCCACGGGTGCATGCTGATTCCCGAGACGTCGTGCGAACAACGAAACGACTTCCTCGACCGAAGCCTGCTGGTGTCCACCGTGGAGAAGTCCGGGGTCGAGTTCTTGCACCATGTCTGATCCGCTCGCCATCCTCTCAGCTTTGCCACCCGACGCATTGGCGTCCCTGGCCGAGGCGATGCAGAACGGATGGATCCGCCTGACGTCGTCGCCCTCCAGCCTCGCGAATCAGGTCGGCGGAAGCGCGGGGCTGGTTGGCGCCGCGTTCGAGCAGTTGCGCCTCGCCGGCTTCACCGACCCTCAGGCAGCCACCCTCCTGTCGGTGGCCCGTTCGATCCATGTGAAGGGATCAGCGGGCGAGACTCTCGCCGACCTCGTCTTGTCGGGCCCGGATGTCCCCGGCATTCCCACCGCCGCCACCGATGCCGTCGTCCAATCGCTGTTCTTGGAAGCCCAAAGCGAGATCGTCGTCGCGGGTTACGCCTTTCACAACGCCCGCGGCATTCTCGAACCGCTAGCCAAGCGCCTCCACGAGCACCCACTTCTTCGGATCATCCTCCACGTGGACATCAGCCGAGGCCTCACCGACACCTCCACGGAGCAAAACATCGTCCTCCGGTTCGCCCAAGACTTCTGGAAACGGCAATGGCCCTGGCAACCACGGCCCGAGGTCTGGTACGACCCGCGCGCGTTAGCGATGAACCGAGAGGAAAGAGCCTGCCTGCACGCCAAGTTCATAGCCATCGACGGCCGCACCGTCCTGATCACCTCGGCGAACTTCACCGAAGCCGCCCAACGTCGAAACATCGAGGTCGGCATCATCCTCCGAAGCCCTCTCCGAACCCAACAATTGACCCGGTACTTCGCCGGTCTCCGGGAAAGCGGTGGTCTCAGGCCCCTGAGCTAGACGCGAACAAGCCGGCAACAACTCAGCATGAGCGGCCCTTTTCGCACCCAAAGCTCGATCAGCCTCCTACGGGGTGAATTCTCCTGCCCTTCAGCAGAACCAGATGGCCGCAATACCGTGTGAAAACGTCGTATGACCGATGCATCCACCGAACTGACTGGCAAACAAAAGAAGGACGTTGAGGACTTCCTTCACCTCTTCGGCAATGCCGAGGCTGGTCTCAAACGGCGCCTTGGACGCGCTGCGACCGACAGGACGGGCGTTAGCGTCCTGATGGACGAATATGAGAAGCTCAATCCGTTGTGGAGCAGTTCGGCGAACCTGTTGCGTCGTTTGGCGGAGATTCGGAATCTGCTGACGCACCAACGAGGCCTTGACGAGGGGTCGCTCCAGATGATCCGGGGGGATCGTGGAAGAGTTGGGCAACCCTGAGCCCGTCTCCGTGCGCTACCGAAGGTCGGTCACCACGGTGTCCCCCGACGACACGCTCGCGGAGGTTCTTCGGCTTGTGTTCGAACACGGGTTTTCCCAGTTCCCTGTGCTTCAGGAAGGTAAGTTCCGCGGCCTGATCACGGGGAACGAGATCGTTCGCTGGCTTGGCCGTTGCACGCAGGCTGCCTCAACACAGGTCGACTTGGCTGGCGTGTGCGTCCGGACGGTCCTGAAAGAAAAGGATCCGTTCCTGAAAGGGGTTTCCATCTTCTGCTTTGCCCGGCTGGATTCACCGGTGACAGAGGTCATGGGTCGCTTCTCCATTCAGCAAATGCTCGAGGTTGTCCTAGTGACGGCAAGTGGCGACAAGAACTCGCCGATCGAAGGCATCGTCACCCAATGGGATGCCGCGAGGTATCCCCAATAAGAAAGGGCCCAGCCATGAATAAACGCCCAACCCTCCAGGCGCCCAGCACGCCAAAGCGCAGGGTCGCGTCGCGGCTGGCCAAACAGTCCGGGCACAAAGTCGCAACACTGGTGCGACAATGGCCGAGACGGGCGGAAGGCGGGAGGTTCGATGAGGTTCTGTCGCTCATCGCAGCCGCCCGGCAACGCGCTTATCAGGCGGTCAACACCGAGTTGGTGGGCCTCTACTGGGAACTCGGCGGCTTCATCAGCCGCAAGATCTCCAGCGCCGAATGGGGGGATGGTGTGGTGGACGAGTTGGCCGCAACGATCGCCCGGGAATATCCGGGGCTGCGAGGCTTCACCCGCCCTAACCGTTTTCGGATGCGCCAGTTCTTTGAGGCCTACGAGGGGGGACGCAAAAGTCTCAGCACTACTGAGACAATCGCCCAATGACGTCACCAGAAAGCAACCACCGCATCTCAACCGAATGTGTTCCGTACTATCACCGACTGCACAACGAAAAAACCTCCATCGCAGTCGAAGGATGACTCCATGAGTTCGACAATCACGCCTGTCAACCATCCGCGGGAGGACCAGTCCTTCGAACGGAAATCGCTCCGTCTCGTCAGCGGCGCCGCGACTGACTTTCCGGAACTGGCGAAGGATTGCGTCTGCTTCGCGAACGGCGCGGGCGGGAGAATCCTGATCGGAATCGAGGATGGCGAAAGGCTGCCCCCACCCGGGCAACGCCTGGATCCCGGCCTGATGGACCGGGTGCGCAGGCGCATCGGCGAACTAACGGTCAACGTGCAGGTTTTGCCGGAAATAGAGCACCGTGAGAACGGTGGCGAAGTGCTGGTGCTCACCATCCCTCGCTCAGTCGGCGTCGCCTCCACGACCGATGGCCGCTATTACCTGCGGGTGGGCGACACCTGTCAGCCGGTGGTCGGTGACGAGGTTCTCCGGTTGGCGACCGAGCGTCCCTCGACCCCGTGGGAGACCCTGACGCATCTGGGCGTGACAGTTGGGAACGCCGATGTCGCCAAGACTGCCGCATGGTGTGCAGCCATTCGGGCATCGAACCGGGTCAAGCCGTCCGTCCGGGAGAAATCCGATTCCGAATTGCTGGAACATTACGGCCTCGCGGTCGGCGGCACCCTGACCAACCTCGGGGTCCTGTTGGTCGGAAACGCGGCCGATCGCGCCCGACTGGGGTCGGCACCGGTGGTGCAGGCCATTCGGCGTGATGCGCACGGGAACAAGATCGGCAAGGTGAGCTGGGATGACCACACCCTCTCGCCCATCGAACTGCTGGATGCCATTTGGAACGGGGTACCAGACTTCCGGGAAAGCTACGAAGTTCCGGACGGCATGTTCCGCACCACCGTTCCGGCGTTCGAGGAAAGCGTCGTTCGCGAGCTGCTGGTCAACGCGCTGGTTCATCGCCCTTATACGCAGCGAGGGGACATTTTCCTCAACCTGGATCCGGACAAGCTGGAAGTGGTGAATCCCGGGCGGCTCCCGCTGGGAGTCACCCCGAAGAACATCCTCCACGCGAGCCGCCGCCGTAACGACGGTCTCGCCCGAGTGTTCCACGACTTGAAACTGATGGAACGCGAGGGCAGCGGCTTCGACCTCATGTACGAACGCCTGCTGGCAAGCGGTCGCGGGGCACCGACCCCTTCGGAGGGGACCGATTCGGTACATGTGGTGGTAGCTCGCCGCATCCTGCATCCCAGTGTCATCCGGTTTCTGTCCGAGGCGGACAGGAAGTTTTCCCTCAGCCAGCGCGAGAAGATTGCTCTGGGGTTGCTGGCGCCCACCGAAGGCCTATCCGCGGTCGAGTTGACGGAGCGGCTAGAACTGAATTCTCCGCCGGACGTCGGGCGCTGGCTTGACCGGCTGATCCAGCTTGGACTTGTCCAACAGGCGGGACGCACCAAGGCGACCCGTTACTTCGTTCCCCCGGACCTCTTGAAGGCGGCGGGGCTGGATCAGCAAACGACCCTGAAGCGGGTTTCGCCGCACCGCCTGCGCGCGTTGGTGCTCGAAGACCTAGAGCGCTATCCTGACTCGGCTATTTCGGCCATTCATCGCCGGATCGGATCGGAGATTTCCGGACGGGCCATCAAGCGCTCTCTGGACCAATTGATCGCGGATGGCGAGGTGCATCGTGTGGGTGACCGTCGATGGCGGACCTATCGCCTTGCTCCGGCTATCAACCAACCTCGGCCCGATGGGCGATAGTTTCAGGCGACCATCTGTGCAACGTGTTCACAGCAAAGTTGATGCGTTATCGACCAATAACCCGACCCGGGTGATAGGGGTGTTGGGCTGGGTGATAGAATCGCTCGCTGCCTTGCCGCTGGCCAACCGTCACATTCGACTTGGCATGCCCTTACCCCTGTCGCCCGCAGTCGCGTCCCGCCTCGAAAAGGCGGAGGAGGACAACGGCTTTGAATGGGAACTGCCGGCTGCCGGCGAGTGGCTGGCTTTTGCCGTCACCCAAAGCCCGTTATGCATGTGGCTCGGCGCGACCTCGGGGGGCGCCTTCGCCGTCGCTCTGTCGCAGCACAACGTCGCTGTCGCGCTGGGAACGCTTGGCGAGGGCTTGGAGCAGGGCCTCCCCGCTCGAGCCCCTGGAGCGCGAGGCGCATTGGACATCCCGACCCTCAACCGGCTGATCCGCCGAGCCCTCCAGCTCCGAAAGAGCCCTCCTGACGAACCACTGCACGTTTTCGTCGCCCAGACGGCCACCCTGCCACGAACAACCATAGCGGAGCGCTTGGTCATTCAACGGATTGGGCAGGAAATCTTCCCCCAAGGCTTGCTGGCCTACTGGAAAGGCTATTGCGCCCTCCATGCCAGCCACATCAAGCCCTGGGCTGCCTGCGAATCCGACGCCGAAAGTCTCGACGTCTACAACGGCCTTCTCCTTGCGCCGAATCTGGACACCGCCTTCGAGCACGGATTCATCACCGTCACCGACAGCGGCGAGGTGATTGTCTCCTCAGAATTGGAAGCCTCGGCACGCCAGCTCATTGGGCTGGCTTTGCCCCAGGCAATGACGGGTGGACTGGACAGACACCGTGCCTCCCTGCAATGGCACCAGGAGGGGGGTTTCGAATCGGGTAAACACGCCAGAGGAGATTCTCCAACTGACTGCATTACCGGCTCCATCCAGAGGGCAACCACCGTACACAAGGTAACGCCGCCATGACCCCCGCCATCGCCGACATCAAGGCCGACTACGGCCCCCAGCACGCCCGCCCCCACGCCGCCAACCTCCTCGAAGCCGTCTTCAACGAACCCTTTGCCTCAGCATCCACCGAAGCGTGAGCCATGATCGATTTCACCAAGAGGGGCGACGAACTCCTGATGCACTACGTGCCTGAGCGAGGAAACGGGGACTGGCTGGTTCAGCCCTTGGAGTCGGAACACGGCATCCCGATCTCCGGCCGCACCCTGAACGTGCGCCGGGAAATCTACCGCCAGGAAACCGAGGACGAAGACCACAGAATGGATTCCTGCTATTGCTTCGTCGTTGGACGGCTGGTGGATGATTACTACCAGATCGACCGCCGATTCCTCGGCATTGAGTACGACCTGTTCATCCATCGCTCCTTCAATTTCCGGAGAACGACATTCGTGGCAGAGACGAACTTTCCCATTTTCCGTGGTTTCAACAACTACGGGTTCACCTCCCTCCACGTCGGCGGTGAACACCCCGAGGCGCTTCCAGCGGAAGTCTTCGATGAGATGCTTCGCCAGTTCCCGACCACCTACGAGCTGAAGGAATACGCCCGGGCGAGGGTTAGCAGCATGATCCGGAACTACGTTCCCATCCAACCCGACCACGAGGCCGAGTATCTCAGATATCGGCAGCGCAAGGCATCAGCTCGTGGTACCCAGCCTCAAGAAGTGTTCGGCAATTACGAGAATGATAAGTTCGCCGCCCTCGTCCAGAAGATCGAGGTCATGCTCTCCGCCGCGGACACTTACTCCGAGGCGCAGTGGCAGACGGAGATCCTGCAGGTTATCGAGTTCCTCTATCCCAAATACGTGTGCGCATTCCCGGAAGCACCCGTCCGGGACACCCTTGCCGCCAAGGATCGCAAGATCGACTTCCTGCTTGTGGATGCATCGGGATACGTCGATGCCATCGAGATCAAAAAGCCGTTCTCCGAATGCATGGTCACTAGCAATCGCTACCGCGACAACCACGTCCCGATGCGGGAACTGAGCGGCACAATCATGCAGCTTGAAAAATATCTCTACCACCTGAACCGCTGGGGACAGACCGGGGAAGAAAGGCTCAATGAGCGCTACGCATCGAAACTACCCGGCAGCATACGCATCAAGATTGTGAACCCTTCCGGCATGATCATCATGGGCCGAGATTCCGCCTTTACCTCCGACCAACGCACAGATTTCGAGGTAATCCGCCGGAAATACCGACATGTCGTCGAGATCATGACGTACGACGACTTGCATCGCCGCCTCGAAACGATCCGCGATCACTTCGGCAACATGGCACAGCTATGAAAGCCCGCTCGAGGGAACTTCTGGATTGATCAATCGCCGCAACGGTGGCCGCCATCAGGATCTGCCACAAGCCGGCCTTCCTCTATCGCGAGGAAGGCTTGGGTGTGCTCGGAGATTCAACGGTGTCAGGCGGCTTTCCGCAAGAATGGCTACCGGGTCGAGCGACGCGGTGGGGCTCATGCCGATGACGGAATCGATCTGGTGATCGAACGCGACGGAGTGGTGACCGCGGTCCTGTGCAAGCGCTGGAAGGCGTGGAAAGTGAACCCCAATACGGTACGAGAACTTCTCGGAACGATAACGGGGGGCCACGTACCGCACGGCATGATCCTGACACTGAGGGGCTACACAGTCCCCGCGCGCGTGAAGGCCCAAGAGTATGGCATCACGATCTGGGGAGAAGCGGAAATCCTCCAGCTGCTACGCACCGTGGACGCGGAGTTTGATCCGGAAATGCTCAAGTTGCTGAATGACCGACGGAAGTACTGCCCTCGTTGCGAGTCCGAGATGGTGCTGCGAACCGCGAAGCGAGGGCCTTCAGCCGGCGGTCGGTTCTGGAGCTGCACGCGTTACCCCGTCTGCAAATGCACCATCGCTGAATCCGAAAGTGAGTCCGCGACCCTAGGCTGAGCCCAATATCCCACTCGCGATTTGTTCTATTTATGGAATCCAAGGACCGCTTTCCACTGCTTCGAAAGATTCTCGCCGCCCTGGGGCTCCCCGTTGAAGCGATTGACGATATCGTGGAACGGATTCTCGACTGGTTGGCCGAGAAGAGGAAGTCCGCAGACGAGCCACCGACCGGTCCGCCGTTTCACCTCCGGGACGATTTTCTGTCGCGGACCGAGTTTTTGTTCTACCGGGTGCTGATGACTGCGGTCGGTGAACGTCTCGTCGTTTGTCCAAAGGTGAATCTCGCCGACCTGTTCTTCGTCGCGACGGGCGATGCGCGGAAAAACCGGATTCAGCTCAACACGCATCGACCGGAAGCATGTCGACTTCATCCTCTGCGACCCCGCCACCATGCGTCCGACCGTCGGAATCGAACTCGACGATTCCAGCCACCAGCGGCCTGAACGACAGGCGCGTGACGCATGGGTCGACGACGTGTTCTCGGCGGCAGAGCTTCCCCTGATCCGGATTCCCGCGCGCACTGGGTACGCGGTCGCGGACGTGGAGAGTCTGCTTCGCCCCTACCTGGGTGTCTCGGCGAAGCTGCCGCCCCCTTCACCGGCTCCAAACTCAACGCCGGCGCGCAAAGAGCATGGCGAGCCGACAGACGTCCCCACTGGATCGGATGAACCGCGATGCCCCAAGTGCGATGGGCTGATGGCGATGAGGACCGCGAAAAGTGGGCCGAATGCTGGAGGGTCTTTCTGGGGTTGTCAGAACTATCCGCGATGCCGAGGAATTGTCGCAGCCTCGAATCGGCCCGTCCCTGAGGTTTAGACAAGGCG
>CAUJJW010000385.1 GCA_963205105.1 Verrucomicrobiota bacterium
GACGAGCAGGCGGACGCCGCGTTCCTCGCACGTTCTCGCCAGGTAATGCAGGACGTTGGAGAACATCGGCAATTCCGGCACCAGCAGCTGGGTGGCGCCGGTGTCCTTGAGCACTTGGATGAGATCGCTGGTCGTGCCCAGCACCCGGACATCGGACATGGCGCCGCTCATGGGCCTGTCGGCGACGCACCCGATGAGCTGGATGCCGATGGATTCCTGGCGACGCATCCATTCCACGATGTGATCGGCCTCGGTGGAGTGCGCGTAGACGAGTGTTCGCTCGATGCGGCGGCCTTTGAAGATCGTCTTGGCGAGCCAGGCGGGGAGGAGGGCGTTGGAGGCCGCCAGCGACGCGTACATGACGGGCAGCCAGGAGAACAGGAACACGCGGGAGATGGATTTGTCCTTGGCGGCGACGACGAACAGGAACACGGCCGCTGCGACCCAGACCGTCTGGTTGAGCGCCATACGCAGCCGCTGACCCAGCCGTTGCCGGAGGGTGCGGCTTTGGGTGGGGCCGAACATGACGGCTCTGGCGGCGAGCGAAGCGAGGGAGAGGGCGCAGTAGACGATGTAGCGGTCGATGGGGATCTGCGGGGGCTTGTACAGCCAGTTGAAGACGCCCAGCCATCCCCAAAAGAGCAGGGCCACCACGGCGATCTGCCCGATGGTGTGAAGAGCATAGAGCCCGCTGGTCCTATGACTGATCATGATTGGCTTCGAAACAGGGTTCAGAGCCCATCACCCAGCTGAATCGTCCCACCCCGACAGGCCGTTGACTCAACCTCCGTCTGGATCGTTCTTCGCGTCGCCCTGAACCCATTGGATTCTGTCGCGCCAACGGTGCGGCGCGCAAGGCCGAGTTCGTTCCAATCCCGTTGGGATTCTCGGAAGGGGAGACGTAGGGGGTATATGAACCGGGGCGCGAGGCATGGAGCGGGCGGCCCTCATCCCGGCCTTCTCCCGGAGGGAGAAGGGGAAAATGCGCCGCGAGGTTTGGAGGGTTGAGCCGGGTGTTCGCTGGAACGAGTCACGGCGGCTCGCACGGATGGGGTTCGGGTCTGTGATGGCGCGGCAGAAGCGACACCCTCTCCCCCCGGGAGAGGGCAGGGGTGAGGGAGCTCGGGTTCAACCCCATCGGCTCGTTCGTGCGTAAAACGCGGGTTTTGATCCCGGTCTTACAGCGATTTGGGGGTCGGAAATGCTTTTCAAAAGATTCGGTCGAGCGAGCGGTTTTCCTGCGCTGGGATGCCTCCGAAAGGTCACCAACCGACCTTTGCCAAGGAGGTTCAACCATGCAGAAACGATCGGAAATCCTGTTGTTCATCAGCCTGTTCATCGCCGGCGATTCGTTCGCCGCCGTTCCGTGGATCAACGAATTCCATTACGACGACGCCGGGGGTGATTCCGGCGAGTTCGTGGAAATCGTCGTGCCGTCCAACTTCACCGATTTGGCGTCGGTGACCCTCACCCTCTACAACGGTGGGGACGGACGCAGCTATGCCAGTCACGCGCTGGGCACGTTCAGCGCCGGCGCCTCCGAGGGCGGGTGGACGTTTTACTCGAAGCTCATCACCGGCATTCAGAACGGAGCCCCGGATGGTCTCGCCTTGAGTTGGCCCGAGGGCACGCAGTTCCTCAGTTACGAAGGCAGTTTCGTCGCCGCCAACGGGCCCGCCGCCGGCCTGACCTCGTTCGATATCGGGATTGCCCAGGCAGACACCGGTGCGCCCGACGGCAGTTCCCTCGGGTTGATCGGGATGGGCCGCGGGTACGACGACTTCGCGTGGTCGGCGATCGACACCGCGACGCCGGGTTCGCCGAATTTTGGGCAGACGGTGGTTCCGGAGCCGCAGACGTATGTGCTGATGGCGGCGGGCGGACTGGGATTGTTTGCGGCGGCGCGGGGGCGACGTCGGCGGATGGGTGTGGCCTGACCTGGGATCGGCTTGTTTTTGGGTCGGGGATGGAATGCCGGTGAATGCCGTGTGCCGGGTGGAAAGGCCTGCGGTGCGTCCATCCCCGACCCTTTTTTTGTCAACGGAAGACATCGGAGAGTCGTTGGATGAGCACCTACCACAGCCTGCACTATCATTGGGTCTGCGCGACCAAGGAGCGTCGTCCATGGGTCCAACCCGAGTGGCGATCCTCGATGCATGAGTACTTGGGTGGGGTGGTTCGAGGTCTGGGCGGCATGGCGTTGATGGTCGGTGGTGTGGCGGACCACGTTCATCTGCTTCTGCGACTGAGGACAACGCATTGCGTTGCCGATTTCTCGCGGGAATTGAAAAAGGCGTCATCGGTGTGGGCCACGGAAAGTCACTGCCGAGGTTTTGGTTGGCAGGAGGGTTACGCCGTGTTCGCCGTGAGCCAGAGTGGTGTCGCTGCTGTGACCCGGTATGTCGCGCGACAGGAGGAACATCATCGTAGAATCGGTTTCGAGGATGAGCTGAGGGCGCTCTTGATGCGTCATGGTCTGGAGATGGATGCGCGGTTTTTGCCGTAGGCGCTTCTGGCACCCCGTCGGGGTGCGGGGAGGGAAGGGGTCGGATCCGGAGGTGTCGCTTGGCTCCACCTCCGGCAACGGTCTGGCATCCCTTCGGGATGAGGCGGTGTGGCCAGAGGCCCGGAATCCACCATCCCGAAGGGATGAAAGAGCGTTGCCGGAGGTCGAAGACCTCCGGAACCGAGGTTTCACGGAAACCGACCCCGAAAGGGTCGCAGAAGAGGCGAAAAGACGAGGATGAGGACGAGGATGGCGCGTCCAGCAACGGTCTGGCATCCCTTCGGGATGTAGCGGTGTGGCCAGAAGCCTGGGGTCCTTATCCCCGAGGGACGAACAAGCATTGCCAGAGGCCCGGAATCCATCATCCCGAAGGGATGAAAGAGCGTTGCCGGAGGTCGAAGACCTCCGGAACCGAGGTTTCAAGGAAACCGACCCTGAAAGGGTCGCAGAAGAGACGAAAAGACGAGAATGGCGCGTCCAGCAACGGTCTGGCATCCCTTCGGGATGAGGCGGTGTGGCCAGAAGCCTGGAATCCTCATCCTGAAGGGCTGCCTGGCTTCGCCCCTTGTTCCCCAGCCCTGGAGAATCCCGTCGCGTGGTTTGACACCTGATCGGGGCTCCGGGAAAGTCGTCCCCTTACATGGCCAAACCGGCTCTAGGACGGGGATTGTCGGCGCTGCTGGGAGGCAAGGCGTCTGGGGGTGCGGCAGCGGCTGCTACCCCGGGTTCCGCGGCTCCGGGCGCTGTCGTGGCCGCGACGACCGGGGGGGCTGGCGCGGTGCCGGAAACGGAACCGGCGCGGTCGCCGGTGACGCCGGCGGTGGTGGACCCAGTCGGAGTGGCTCTGGGACAAGGGGTTGCGAAAGTGGCGGTGGGGCGGGTTCGACCGTCTTCGCTTCAGCCGCGGCGGGACTTTCCGGCGGAAAGCCTTCAGGAACTGTCGGATTCGATTCGCGAGCAGGGGATTTTGCAGCCGTTGGTGGTGCGCGCCCAGGGCGAGTTTTTTGAACTGATTGCCGGGGAACGACGGTGGCGGGCCGCGCAATTGGCGGGGTTGACGGAAGTGCCGGTCGTGCTGCGGGAGGCGGACGATTCAACGGCGCTGGAACTGATGCTGGTGGAGAACCTCCAACGGGAGGGGCTCAACCCGATGGACGAAGCCCAAGGGTACGCGGAATTGATCGAGCGCTTTCGGCTCACCCAGGAATCGGTGGCCACGAAGGTGGGGCGGAGTCGGGCGGCGGTGGCGAATGCGCTGCGGCTGTTGAAATTACCGACGAAAATCCAGGCTGGGCTCCGGGACGGCCGGGTGTCGACCGGGCATGCCAAGGTGATTCTGGGACTGCCCCAGGCGGACCTTCAGGAGATGGTGGCGAAGAAGGTCACCGAAGAAGCGCTAAGCGTCCGGCAGACGGAGGAATGGGTGGCCCGGCTGGGTGCGGAGGCGGCTTCAGCGGCAGCGGCAGGAGCGACGAAAGTGACCTCGCGCGGACCGGAGCCGGTGACGGTGCGGGACCCGCACATTGCGGCGTTGGAAGACCGGCTGCGGCAGCGTCTGGGCACCAAGGTGGCGATCCGCTACCAGAAAGGTCGCGGCCAGATTGATATTCGTTTTTTCTCCGACGACGAACTCGAGCGTGTGCTGGAGATCGTTGGAGTCCGATTGGATTGAACCTTGGTTCCCCATGATGAATACGCCTGAGTTTCGCACTGCATGTGTCCAAGCGCTCGAAGGCGCCGCGGCACGGGTTCCCGGCCTTTCGGCCTTTGTCGGCCTGGATGGGTTTGTCGATCAAATCATCGCGGTGGTGGATGAACGCCGGGATGCGCGGAACTACGCGCGGATACCGACGATCGCCTCGCTGGCGGAGCGGATCGCCGCGGCGGCGGGTCGGAGCACCAACGTGGAATTGGTGACCACCCGGACCAAGCTGGGGGGCAACGGGCCGATCATGGCGAATGCCCTGGCGGCGTTCGGGGTGAAGGTCACGTATCTGGGAGCGCTGGGATATCCGACCCTGGACCCGGTGTTCGAGGAATTCGCGAAGAACGCGGAAGTGCACAGCATCGCGGACCCGGGCCGGACGGATGCGCTGGAATTCGAGGACGGCAAACTTTTGTTCGGGAAGATGTTTCCGCTGTCGGAAGTCACCTGGGAGAACATCGAGAAAAGCGGGAAGCGGCCCTTGGTGGAACGTCACATGGCGCAGGCGTCGCTCGTGGGGTTCGTGAACTGGACGATGTTGCCGTACATGAGCGACATCTGGGAAGCGATGCAGAGCGAGGTCTGCCCGAAGCTGAATGGTCCTCGACGCTGGATGTTCTTCGACCTCGCGGATCCGGAGAAGCGCCCCATCGCGGAACGTGAGCGGGCGTTGAAACTGATCGCGTCGTTCCAGAAGCACTTCGATTGCATTCTCGGGCTCAACGAGAAGGAGGCCTTCGAGGTGGGTGAAGTGCTTGGGTTCGGCAATTACGATCACGGTCGTGCGGGGCTTCAGGCATTGACCGCCGCCATTCGCAAGCACGTGCCGGTGGACACCATCGTGGTGCATCCGACCCGGCACGCCCTGGCGTGCAGCGGCGGAACGGTGGATGACGTGGACGGTCCGTTTGTGTCGAAGCCGCTGATCACCACAGGTGCCGGCGACCACTTCAACTCGGGGTTCGTCCTGGGCAAACTGCTGGGACTGACCAATGCCCAGGCGCTGCTGTGCGGGGTGAGCACCAGCGGGTTCTACGTGCGAACCGGGCAGAGTCCGAAGGTTTCGGACATCGTGGGGCTGATGCGGGATTGGCCGAGTCAATGAACCCGGACCGACGACCGACCTCGATGGGGGACGCATGATACTTCCGATCGTCCGCTATGGGCATCCGGCGCTGCGTCGCAAGGGCGTGCCGGTGGAGGTCTTGGACTCGGAGATCCGCCAGCTGATCGCCGACATGTTCGAGACCATGTACGACGCGCATGGCATTGGTCTGGCGGCACAGCAAGTGGGGCGTGCGCTTCAATTGGCGGTGGTGGACGTCCGGGGCATCACCGATCGGCCCTCCACGCTGTTCCGGGATGGCAAGCCGGCGGACGTGGATGAGGCGATGCCGCTGGTGCTGATCAATCCGCAGATCACGCCGGTGGGCGATCCGGTGTCAGGCCCGGAAGGGTGTCTGAGTTTTCCGGAGATTTACGCCGACATCACCCGTCCCGAGTCCATTGAAGTGCGGGCTCTGGGTGCGGATGGGCGGCCGTACGCCTTCCGTTGCGGGGGCTTGCTGGCCAAAGCCATTCAGCACGAGGTCGATCATTTGAACGGGATCCTGTTCAAGGACCGGATGACGAAGGCGTCCCTGGAGGAGCACCAGGAAGAGATGGAAGAATTGATGGCGGAGACGAAGGCGAGTTTGAAGTAGGGGGGACGGAGGGCGGAGGACGGAGGACGGAGGGCGGAGGGCGGAGGGCGGGGGGCGGAGGACGGGGGATGGCTGATCTCCCCGGCCCCAACGGGGCGAAATGGGATAGCCCAGGGCCAAAGCCCTGGGGAAAGGGTTTTGTTTTTGTTCCCTAGCCCTGCAGGGGCGTGACTTCATGCCGCCCTTACAGGGCTTGGGAAACGAGGGCGGGTGTGGGGCATGGCGAATCTTCATCCCGCCCATTGAGGGCGGTTGCCGAGGGGGTCTTTGTCACACCGGGGCTTTGTAGCCGAGCAGGCGGCGTTCCTTGATGAGTTGGGTGACCTGGGCGGGGACCATGGCTTCCCAGGAGGAGTCCCCGGCGCGGAGGCGCTGGAGGGCATCGCGCGAGAACATGGGCAGGTACGCCGGATTGTATTCGCGGAGGCCCTGGATGTAGTGGTTCTCCATCAGGTACTCGTAGAGGTGGCGGAGATGGGGTTCGACCCGGAGATTGCCGGCGGTGATGACCGCGCCGGTGGTGGGATCGAGCAGGGGGTAGACGTACAACTTGAGTTCGTTTTTGAAGAGGCGCCCAAACGACTCGAGAATGCCGCCTTCGAGGTCCGTGTAATACTTCTCGTCGAAGATCTCCCGGAGACTGGGAACACCCATGGCGATGCCGATTTTCTTCTTGGTGTAGCGGAACAGGTAGGCCGCCAGCCGATGGTACTCGCCGTAGTCGGAGATGAGCACCGTCTTCCCCACCGTTCCCAGCAGGTCCACCCGGTCGAGGAAGTCCTGGGCGTCGATGGTCCCGCCATCGATCAGGTTGTGCAGGGTCATTTCCATCAGGACCAGGAGGTCATCGCCCAGGACTCCGGGTTCTTGCACGAACTGCGCCCGGGCGCACTGGAGCATGTCCAGGGTGGCGTTGGTGAGCGGCCGGAACGTGCCGCGTTCGACGAGGATGTTCTTTTTGTAGAGGACCTCGGAGGCCTGCACCACTTCGCCGTCGGCGGTGAACATGGCGGCGTTGGTGAGGCCGAATTGGACCAGCTTCAAACTGACCAGGCGATTGTCGCAGTTCTGGAAGGCCGGCCCGCAGAATTTGGCCATGTCGACCTCCACCCGGGCCGGGCCGAGGTCGTCGGCGAGCGAACGCAGGAACTCGTCGAGATTCGATTCGAGGTTCATGGCCGCGTAGATGAGGTTGACCCCCATGATGCCGACGGCTTCCTGCTGCTGCAGGTTTTCGCGGTCCACCATGCGGACGTGCACGATGATCTCGGAGGCATCCGCGCCAGGCTGGTGCTGGAACCGGACGCCCATCCAACCGTGGCATTCGTCGCGTCGCTGGTAGCTCTGCGCGGCGACGGTGTCGGCGAAGACAAAGAATCGGGTGGTGGCACCGCGCTTGGCGGCGAGACGCTGGACGAGCAGGGAGTACTCGTGGTCGAGCATCTGGGCGAGGCGCGAGCGGCTGACGTAGCGTTCGCTGGGGCCGTAGATGGCATCGCTGACGGTCATGTCGTAGGCCGACATGGTTTTGGCGATGGTGCCTGAGGCCCCGCCGACCCGGAAAAACCAGCGCGCCACTTCCTGGCCGGCACCAATTTCGGCGAAAGCGCCGTACTTGGTGGGGTCGAGATTGATCTGAAGGGCCTTCTGTTGAGTCCCCATGCTGCCGGCGGTGCCGGGTTCGGGGAGACAGACGAACTTATCCTTGGACGTCGCCACGCCGGTGACGATGAGGTGCGATGGCCGGCGCTGCAAGCGGGCTAGCGCACCGGATCGTCAGCGATGGGAATGCGGAAGAAACACTTCCATTCGCCGATGGAGCCATCGCCGGCGCCGAGACTGACCCGGCGGCCGTTGTACCAGGAGACGCTGCCGTCCTCGAAGGTGAAGTTGCCGCCATCGGGTGCGCCGTTGGCGCGGCGGTGGACAGCGGTAAGGACGCGTTTGCCTTCGAAGTCGGTGACCCAGCGGAGGCGGCCGTCGTACATGTTGGTGGTGGACGGTCCGAGGCCTTGCATGCGGTCGATGAGAATGGGGGCGGAGGCGAACGGTCCGCCCATCTTCTTCTTGAAGAACCAATTGGTGGTCCCTTTGGCCATACTGGTGACGTCAGGGTCGTTGTCCCGGCGGCCGGGCAGGAAGAAATAGCCCATGAGCTGGGCGGTGTTGTCGGATTGGATCATGCTCCGCTCGGCTTCGCGGTGCCACTTGTCGGTGGGGCAGAACAGGACGTTGTTGGCGGCGCGCTCCGAGTTGCGGGTGGTGCGCTGATTCTTGATCAGGTAGCCGTTCCAGAAGTTGCTCATGCTGGGCATCATCCAGCTGAGGCCGACGCCGCCGCTGTTGTCGGGGAAGGAATTGTCCGAATCCAGGGCGTACAGGTTGACGGCGACCCCCCATTGCTTGGAGTTGCTGACGCAGAGGGTTTTCTGTGCCTGGGCTTTGGCCTTGGCCAATGCCGGCAAAAGCATGGACGCCAGGATGGCGATGATCGCGATGACCACCAGCAGCTCGATCAGGGTGAAGGCGCGAGCAACTCGGCCTGGGCAAAGGGGAAGGGTTCGCGCACGCATGGAAGAGGCTGGTCCTATAGTCGGAATTCGGATCTCTGACAACGGCAAGATTGCCCGCGGGCATGGTTTCCGTAACATCGACTGATGTTCCCCGCGCGTCGTTGTTCCTCCTGGCTGGTGATGTGGGTGTTCCTGGGCTTGCTGGGTTGGGGAACGTTGGGTGCGTCGGCCGCAACGAAGGAAGGCACCCTGGATTTCTACTGGGTGGACTCGGAGGGCGGAGGCTCAACCCTGATCGTGACGCCGGAAGGTGAGAGTGTGCTGATCGATGCCGGCAATCCGGGAGGGCGCGATCCCAACCGTATTCATCGCGTGGCCCGCGATGTGGCGGGTTTGGAGAAAATCGATCATCTGATTGTCACCCACTTCCACATCGACCATTTCGGGGGCGTTGCCGAACTGACGGCGCTCATGCCGGTGGTTCATCTGTGGGACAATGGTCTGCCCGACGCGGATCCCGATGGGCGGACGGCCTCCACCTGGCCGCTGACCAGCCGGCCGTACCGTGAGGCGAAGGTCACCGAACGGCATGTGGTGCAGGCGGGAACCACGATTCCCCTGCGGCGTGGCGCGACGGAGCTGAGCTTGCAATGCCTGATGTCCCGCCAGAAACCCTGGACGCCGCCCGAGGGCATTCGTCGGGCATCGGACGCGGCAGCGGCGCCGTCGGAGAAACCTGAGGACACGTCGGACAACGCGAACAGTTCCGCCTGGTTGCTGAGCTTTGGGGCATTCCGCTTTTACACGGGTGGAGATCTCACCTGGAACGTCGAAGCCAAGCTGGTGTGGCCGGAAGTGCTGGTTCCCGAGGTGGATCTGTACCAGGTCACGCACCACGGGCTGGACGTCAGCAATCATCCTCGGTTGCTGCGGGCCCTGAACCCGCTGGTCAGTGTGATGAACAACGGTCCGACCAAGGGTGGCATGGGCGAAGTGATGGCGACGTTGCGCACCCTGCCCGACCTCAAGGCCCAGTTTCAGGTGCACAAGAACGTGCGCTCGGATGGGCAGACCAACAATTGCCCGGATGAATGCATTGCGAATCTCGAAGCCGAGTGCGCCGGGCATTTCGTGCGCTGCACCGTGTCCCCGAGCGGGGCGCGGTTCACCATGGTGTCGCGGCCGGGCGCAGCAGGGCGGACGTTTGACAGTCGACGGAAAGCGTCCTTGCCGGTCGATGCCATTGCGCCCCGTGCACGGTAACGGCGGAGGGCGGAGGGCGGAGGACGGAGGGCGGAGGGCGGAGGGCGGAGGGCGGAAGGCGGAGGTCGGAGGGCGGAGGACGGAGGGCGGAGGTCGGAGGACGGAGGGCGGAGGACGG
>CAUJJW010000386.1 GCA_963205105.1 Verrucomicrobiota bacterium
TTCCGCTGTCCCTGGATGACTTCACCCGTATCGCCAAGCGAACCCCCGTCCTGGCCGACCTCAAACCCAGCGGCAAATACGTCATGGCCGAGCTGGTCCGCATCGGCGGCACCGTGCCCCTGATGAAGCAACTGCTCGATCGGGGCCTCTTCCACGGCGATTGCCTGACCGTCACCGGCCGCACCATGGCCGAGAATCTCAAGAACGCGCCCTCCTACCCGGCAGGCCAGGACGTCGTCCGCGGTTGGGACAACCCGATCAAGAAGACCGGGCACTTGGTGGTTCTCCGCGGCAATCTCGCCCCCGACGGTGCCGTGGCCAAAATCAGCGGCAAGGAAGGCCTGCGTTTTGAAGGCCGCGCCATCTGCTTTGACAGCGAGGAGAAAGCGTTGAAGGCCATCCTCGACGGCAAGGTCAAGAAGGGCCACGTGATCGTCATCCGCTACGAAGGACCCCGCGGTGGCCCCGGCATGCGCGAGATGTTGTCACCCACGGGAGCCATCATGGGCAAGGGACTGGGCAACGACGTCGCCCTCATCACCGACGGCCGGTTCAGTGGCGGTTCCCATGGATTCGTCATCGGCCACGTCACCCCGGAGGCCTACGACGGCGGCCCGATCGCCCTGGTGCGCAACGGCGACCCCATCGTCATCGATGCCTCGGACAACACCCTCACGCTCGGTGTTCCCGCCAAAGAACTGAAGGCGCGGTTGAAGTCCTGGAAACAGCCCCGTCCACGCTACACCCGCGGCGTGCTCGCCAAGTACGCGGCCACGGTCACGTCCGCCTCCGAAGGCGCGGTCACCGATCGCGATTTGTAGACTGACCGCCTGCCGCCTCACAGGTGGCCGGCGGCTTTCAGTTCCTCCAGATCCGCCCGCAGCATCCCCTGCATCGCCTGGGTGTAAATCCGGGCGATGGCACCCTGGTTCTGCATCTCGACCAGTTTGTGAAGGTCGCTGGTGCGCGCGTTCCACGTCGTGCCGTCCGTCACCAGGAGCAGCACGGTGTCGTGCCGTTTCTCATGCACGATGCGCCCCACATCGCCCAGGATGTCCGTCTGCTTGCTGCCCGTGGCGCCATACGCCTTCACCTCGATGAGAATCTGGGGATCCTGGGCGGAAGGAATCGCGAAGTCCGCCTTCTCCGTGCTCTCCCCGTCCTTACCGACGAACCGGCAGCGCGCCTGGTAGGCATCCCCAAAGACCGCGCGCACGATGCACTCCACGAAGTCCTCCAGTGCCCGGCCCCGACGCTGTCCCTTGATGGCGCTGCCCCGGCCGGACTTCAGCCGCTCGACCAGCACGGATCGCCAGGTGACGGGCCGTCGAATCACGCGTTCAAAGGCTTCGAAGGCGTTGAACCCTTCGAGCACACTTTCCCATTTCGCCGGGCATTCCTTCAGATCCCGCCAGGTCAGCCCGCAACGCTGGAGTTCCGGACCGATTCGCTCGCTGAATTCGTCCTTGGAAAGGTCCAACGCCAGACGCAACGCGGTCTTCGCCACATCGGGATTTTGCCGGAAATGGGTGATCAACGCGGACCTCACTTCCGCCGGATCGTCCGGAATCCATTCGAGCATGCCCATCACGGCGCGGGAATGGTCGTCTTCCCAGGTCGTCTCGACCGTGGATAGGGCGGCCACCAATTCCTCCAAGTTCTGTCGGGCCCGCTTCATGCCTACTGACCGAGGATCAGGTACTCGGTCACCGCGTTGCGCTTGGCCGCGGCGTGCGTGCCGAAGTGGTAACGATGCGGTCGTTCGAGCACCGAAACGCGCTGTTTCACCCGTTTCATCAGCCGCACCAGTTCCTCCAGATCCGGGTAACCGTTGGAAGAGTAGGACAACACCAGCGCGCTCTTTTCAAAGCGCTCGAACATCCGCGTGAAGGCGTCCACCGCCGTCTTCCGATAGGCGAACGGGGTGAAGGGTTTGCGGATCTTCTTCACCCGGGTGTCCTGCAGGATCTCCAGGCCCTTCCAATAGCAGCTCACGCCTTCCAGAAAGTGGTAGCGCTTCACGTAACAGTTGTCGTCGGACCGCGGCACATACGGGGGATCGAGATAGACCAGATCGTGCCCCACCGGATCGATGTCGAACACGTCCCCGCGCAGGGCCCGGTTCTCCTGGCCATTGTCGAAGACGGCGGCGTTGAAGATCTGAACCCCCTCGAGGAAGTGCTCCTCCAGCGACAGCCGAAGATCCCGGCGCGCATCCTTGTAGCGCTCAGGATCTCCCGCCACCGTGAAAACCCCGCGGGGCTGACGCTTGGCGCAGGCCCGGATCAGGGACGAAATCACGATCGCCCGCTTGTGAAGGCTGCGAAACGCCGTGAGTTGACCCCAGACACGATCCAGAAACGCCAGGTCGTCGTCGGTGAAAAAGATGCCGGAAAACGTGTCACGGATAAACGTGGGCCCGTCCGGCACCGGGACGAGCAACCGCTGAACATCGGCCGCGGGCAATTCCACCGACGCATTCGCCACCAGCGCCTGTGCCAGGGTGTGGCTGAAGTTCAGACTGTCGTTGGACGTCACCCGCTTCCCCGCCGCCTTGAAGAGGTAAGAGACGACCGACGACCCCGAGAACGCGTCCAGCACCGACCCGAACTCGAGGTTCGCGGTCGCCTCGTGAATCCAGCCGAGCAGCCGGAACTTGCTCCCCATGTAACGCATGCGGGGGAACCGTTGCAGCGTCTGCTCCACGGGCCCGGCCGTATCGCCAACGCGCTTCGTGCGTGGTCGCTGCACCCGGGTGTTCAATTCGTTTTGCCCCGCAAGCATTCAGGAAATGAAAGGCTGGTTGCCGCCCCCCGGCGTGTCGAGACCGAACCCGGCACGCCAAACCATCCCACAAAATCCTCGTCCGCCCAGACGAAGGAACTCATGCGCGGTCTCGCCCAGCGCGCCCGCTTGCCGCATCGTGGCCCTTCGCCACACTCCGCCCACACCATGATCCGCCCTTTGCCGTCTCAGATGCCCTCCCTGCACTCCGGTGGGGCAGCACTCCTGCTAGCCTTGGCGTGCTGGTTCACCAGTCCCATCCCTGCACTCGCCGCCGATGCCACGGCGCCAAACACTTCCCTAGCCTCCGCCCGCCGCATCGTCGTGCTCGGCGACAGCATCACCTACGGCGGTGAATACGTGGAGTTCTTCGAAAGCTGGCTCCGCCTCTCGGCCCCCACCTCCCACGTGGAAGTGCTCAATCTCGGTCTCCCCAGTGAAACCGTCTCCGGCCTCTCCGAGGACGGCCACGCCGGCGGCGCGTTCCCCCGCCCCGATCTTCACGAACGCCTGGAACGGGTGCTGGAACGTACCCAACCGGATGTCGTCCTGGCCTGCTACGGCATGAACGACGGCATCTACTTTCCCTACGACGACACCCGCGCCGCCCGGTTCCAGGACGGTATCCGGCGCCTGCGCGAACGCGTGCTCGCCCGCGGAGCCCGCCTCATTCATCTGTCTTCCGCGCCGTTCGACCCCCTGCCCCTCGGGGGGCGCACTCTCCCCGCCGGCCGAACCGCGTACCCACAGCCTTATGAAGGCTACGACACGGTGCTGACCCGCTATTCCGACTGGCTCGTGTCCCAACGCGCCAACGGCTGGGAAGCGGTCGATGTCCATGGCCCCATCCTCCGATTCCTGACCCAGCGCCGTGAAACCGACCCCAAATTCACCCTCGCCGGCGATGGGGTGCATCCGACCCGTCTCGGGCACTGGTTGATTGCTCGCGAGTTGCTGCGCCATTTGGGTGCTTCGGAGGCCGTGGTGAACGCTGACGATCCCGACGTTTGGTTGCGCGCGATCCCGAAGGGACCCGAGGTGCTCCAACTTGTTCAGCGTCGGCAACGGCTCTTAAAGGACGCATGGCTGACCCACACCGGTCATCGCCGTCCCGGCATGAGCACGGGCAAACCGCTGCCGGAGGCACAACGCGAAGCCGCCGACATCGACCACGAACTTCATGCGTTGCTGAGCGTTCCCACCGACGCTCCCGTGTTCCCCGGCCAGCGTTCCGAGTGGTTCGGGTTCCCCCGCTTCGACTTCGAGGTCGCCGGCAAACCCGTCATGGTCATCGCCCCGCATCTCCCGGCGCCGGGCAAACCCTGGGTCTGGCACGGCGAATTCTTTGGCCACAAACCCAAGCCGGATATTGCCCTGCTCGGCCGGGGTTTTCATGTCGTGTACACCAGTGTTCCCGACCAACTCGGAGGTCCCGAGGCCGTCGCCCATTGGAATCGGGTCCACCAACACCTCACCTCCCAGTTCGGTTTCAGCGCCAAACCCGGCCTGGTCGGCCTGAGTCGCGGGGGCCTGTATTGCTACAACTGGGCTATCGCCAACCCCGACAAAGTCGCCTGCATCTACGCAGACGCCCCGGTCTGTGACTTCAAAAGCTGGCCCGGGGGCAAAGGAAAAGGACCCGGCAGCGCCCGGGACTGGCAACTCGTGCTTCAACGTTATGGGTTCAAGGATGAAGCCGAAGCCCTCGCCTACCCCAACAATCCCGTGGACCGCCTTGCCCCGCTGGCCGCCGCCCAGGTTCCGCTCCTGCACGTGTTTGGCGACGCCGACGAAGTGGTGCCCTGGGACGAGAACACCGGGGTCATCGCCGAGCGCTACACCAAGCTGCAGGCGCCCATCACCCTGATCCGAAAACCCGGAGTCAAACACCACCCGCATGGCCTTGATGATCCCACGCCCATCATCGATTTCCTGTGGGCCCATACCGCCAACGATGCCGCCAAGGCTTGGCTGAAACAGCGTTCACCCACGCCCTGATCCGGTTGTCCCAACTTCTTCACGATGACCCCGTTCCTTCCCCGGTCCTGTCAACGATTGGCCAGTTGGACCTGCTGCCTCGCCGCGCTTCTGGTCTCGACCGCTGGCTTCTCCGCCACGACCGAACCCGCCCCCAAAAAGCGCGCACCACCCAAAAAGCCGAAAACCTGGGAAACCTTCGAAAAGTGCATCTACCTGGAGAATCCCAGCAACGACGGCGACAGCTTCCAGGTGCGGCACGGCAAGAAGACACTGCACGTGCGCCTGTATTTCGTGGATGCCCCGGAATCCAACCTGGCGGACCCCGAACGCGTCCTTGAGCAGAGCCAACACTTCGGCATCACCCAAGCCGCCACTCTGCAAGCCGGCAAGAAAGCCGCTGAAGTGACCCGTCAGGTGTTGTCCCAACCGTTCACCGTCCACACCCGTTGGACCGTGGCGGGCGGGCGCAGTCGTCAGCCCCGGTACTACTGCATCGTGACACCATCTGGCCGAGACCTGGGCGAACTCCTGGTCAGCCAGGGTTTGGCCCGCACGAAGGGTGCCGTGGCTCCCACCCCCGGCGGTGAGCCCTCCAAATCGGTCATGGCACGCCTGCAACAGCTGGAATCCGAAGCACGTCGCCAGCGCTTCGGCGCCTGGTCCACGACGAATACCCCATGATCCGTGCGTCCGTAGCGGCGGGCGTCCCGCCTGCCGTAGAGGGGGGCGTCCCGCCCCCCGGAAACCCCTAGGTTCATGGACCCCATGCAGCCCTCAAGATCCGGCACCCGGGTCCGATGGCAAATCAACATCGACCCGTTGAGCCTTGAACAGTTCCAACGCCTCCTTGATCAGCGGGTCATTCTTGAACTCCGCATCGCTGATCTTCAGCGGCACCACCTTCTCCGGCTTCGCTCGTGACGCCGCCGATGCCGCGGCTGAGGCCCCGGTCGCGGGAGCACCTGTCCCACCCGCGCTTCCACCACTGAGGGGACGGGCCGCCGAAACCGGGGCAAGGCTCGCCACCCCACCTGCCGGTTCGGCGATGCGCACGAACTTCACCGTCCCCGGACGCCCCAGTTCCGCCAACTTCGACTCCACCGTCTTCCGGGTCCGCTCCGATTCCGCCATCGCCCGCTGTCCTTCCATGGCACCGGGGTAGCCAATCGTCAGGACACCTTTTTCCCAACTCACCGGGGTGCCGGCCTGGAGGGCCGAACGGATCATTGGCCCGGCCGACGACACCACCTGAGACCAAAGTTCTGCAGGATCGATCGGCCCGGAAGCCGCCGCGGCTGCTGGCGCGGGTGCCGGTACCGCTTCAGGGGGGCGGGGAGACGCCGCCACCGGGACGACCGGAATCGAGGCAACGGGCGGCACAGCAGCGGGCGCGGGTGGCGATGCTGGTGCTGGGAGCGGAGTTGAAGGTGATGCGATGGGCGTCGCTGGGGGAGCGGGAGGGCGAGCCGCCGGGGCCGACACCGCCGGAGCCACACCAGGAGCCTCGGTCGTTCGTGACGGGGTCGGGACCGATCCGCCACCGCCGGGTTCCTGCCGGAGCTGCCCCAACTGCTTCAGCACCGTATCGAGGCTTACAGCGCTGCGGGCCTGCATCGCCTTCATGAGGGTGACCTCCAGGAAGATTTTGCGCGCCGCAGCGTCCCGCATGCGCCCCTCGGCCATGGTCAGCACTTCGAGCACGCGGCCGACGGCTTCCGCCGACGCCAGACCGGCCTGAGTCTGAAGTTCGGACCCTTCCGCCTCCGAGATCTCCAGGAGATTCAGGTCGCCGCCCGTCACCTGGTACACGAGCAGGTTCCGGAAGTGGTGCAGCAGATCGTTCAACAACCGGCCCAGGTCTTTACCGTTGCGCACCAACTCGTCCAATTCACGAAGCACCGACGACGCTTCATTGGCGAGGACCGCCCGGCTGAGCGACAACAATTGCGCCCGGGCGGCCAGCCCGAACATCGAAAGCACGTCGGCCTCCTCGATTCGTTCGCCACAGAAACTGATCAACTGGTCCAGCGTGCTCTCGGCATCCCGCATGCCTCCGTCGGCTCCCCGCGCGATGCCGTGCAAGGCGGCGTCCCCGATGCTCACCCCTTCCTGCGTGGCGATGGTCGAAAGATGGCGAACGATCAACGCTGTGGGGATGCGCCGCAGATCGAAACGCTGACAGCGGGAAAGAATCGTCGGCAGGACCTTCTCCGGATCGGTGGTGGCGAACAGGAACTTCACGTGCGCCGGAGGCTCCTCCAGGGTCTTCAACAGGGCGTTGAAGGCCGCCGTCGAAAGCATGTGAACTTCGTCGATGATGTAGATCTTGAACTTGGAGGACGCAGGGGCGAACCGGGCCGTATCCCGCAATTCGCGCACCTGCTCCACGCCGTTGTTGCTCGCACCATCGATCTCGAGAACGTCCAGCGACCGACCCTCCGCGATCTCACGACATCGGGGGTCGGTGTCGTCGAAGTCCGCCTTGGGCCCGCCTGTGCAGTTCAGCGCCTTGGCAAAGATGCGCGCCACCGTCGTTTTACCGGTCCCCCGCGGCCCGCAGAACAGGTAGGCATGGGCGATCCGACCAGACCGGATCGCGTTGGAAAGCGTCTGGGTGACGTGTTCCTGCCCCACGACGTCTTCAAAACGCTGAGGCCGGTACTTGCGCGCGATGACCTGATAACTCATCGGATGGAATGGGCGAGAGGGGGTGAAAACGGGAGTGAATCAGGGGCAACAACGAAGTCGTTTGGCGACGGATCAAGTTTGGGTCTTGGAACCCGCATTCCGCACCCCGCCGCCTCTCGTGGCAAGGCCGCGATCCTTCGCGGCTGCGAAAAAAGTGCCAGGGACACCACGGCAGATGAAGAGCATACTACCGTTGCTGCCTTCCGGCCCTGGCGGGGTTCGCAAGTCCGCATTCCATGGGCCCTGGCGCGGCTATTCAACGGGCCCCGATCACCCACCGGCAAGCCCTTTCCCGCACGACCTTCAGTCCACAAAAACCGCCTCATTCGACATCAGCAGCACCTGCGCGTACCGCTCCCACGCCGTCAACGCCTTCCCGCCACCCGATTTTTGCCCGTCCGACAGGTCGATCTGAGCCAGAAATCGCGTCGCCCATTCCAACTCTTCCGCCTCGGGCAGACGCTGCAAAATGAGTGCGTACAACTCCCGCACCCGGGCCTCGGCATCCGGCGCCTCCGCCACGTCCGGTCGACGCATCACCTGCCTCGCCTGGTCCAACGCGAACGGGCTGTTCATCAAAAACAACGCCTGCTGCGGCACCGTGGTCTGAAACCGCTGCGCACTCGACGTGTCCGGACTCGCGAAATCAAAGGTTCGGAACACCCCGGGAAGGTTCTGGCGCTCCACAAAGCCGTACACCGTCCGACGCACCGCGTAATCCGCCGTGGTGATTTCCACCCCGTGCCCTCCCATCGAAAAATCCAGCCGCCCCGCCACGCCCAGCAGCGTGTCCCGCATGGCTTCGAAATCGAGTCGCCGACGCGTCTGCCGACTCACCAGCCGGTTCTCAGGGTCGGCTTCCACCGTGGCCGGATCCGTGCCGCTCGTTTGTTGCCATGCCGCGGAAAGCAGGATCTGTCGATGCAACCGCTTGAACGACCAGCCTTCCGCCACAAAGCGCGCCGCCAGCCAATCCAGCAGCTCGGGCTGGGTCGGCGGTTCCGCCCGCAGGCCAAAATCCGCAGGGGTCCTGACCAACGCCTCGCCAAAATGCTGCAACCAGACCCGGTTCACCGCCACCCGCGCCGTGAGCGGATTGTTCGGACTCGCGATCGCCTCCGCCAGTTCCAGTCGTCCGCTTCCCTTTTGGAACGGCTTCCGTTCCGGCCCCGCCAACAAACCCAGAAACTGTCGCGGCACGGTGTCTCCCCGATTGCCCGGGTTACCGCGCTTGAAGATGGCTGGCTGCACCGGTGATTCGCTGTCCTCCAGCACCATGCCCCGCGGCGGCGCCCCCGGATGCGTCGCCTGCAACTCTTCCACCGCCCGCTGCAAGGCCCGCTTCTTCTGCGCCTCCGGAACGTCGAACAGGGCATGAAGTTCCCTGCCTTCCAACGCAATCGGTGTGCCTGGCGCCGCCAGGAATGCCACCACCTCGGCATCCTTCGCAGCCGCGAACACCTGGTTGTACCGATCAGCCACGTCCTTCAACGAGGCCGGCGACGAACCCTGCACCGCCGCCGCGAGGGCCGTGTTCCATCCGACAGTGGCCGGCGTTCCCACCTGCGCCGCCAAGGTCTTGGCCGAATCCGAAAAACCGTCCGCCGCCAGCGTCGCAAACTCCAACCAGGGCTGGAAAAGGGCGTTGGTTTCCTTCTTCCAGCCGTCCAACGCCGAGATCCAGCGGTTCACCACCGTCGGGCTCAGCTGCCGGCTGCGTGCCAATTCCTCACGCTTGCTCCCTCCTTCCAGTTTCGAGGCGTCGTGCGCCGCAAGCAGGTAGTCGCCCACCGTCTCCCGAAGTTTCTTCCGATGTTCCGCCTCCTTCTTTGCCACAAATTCATCCCGCTCCCGTTCGCGTCGCGTCAGTTCCACCCGGAACGCTTCGTACCGCACCGGATCCGGAATCGTGCCCAGCAGAGGCTTCTCCGATGGCTCCCGCGAGGACGCAAACACCCCGTAAAGCGAGTAGTAGTCCGCGATGGGCACCGGATCGAACTTATGATCATGACACCGCGCACACGCCACGGTCAGTCCCATCGTGCCCCGGGTCAGCACGTCGATCCGATCATCGATGATGTCGTGCGGGTTGTTGAGAAACCGGCGACCGAGCGTCAGAAAACCCATCGCCGCCAACGCCGATTTGTCCTCGCCCGAAACCACCTGATCCCCGGCGATCTGTTCCACCAGGAACCGGTCGTAGGGCTTGTCCTCGTTGAACGCCCGAATCACGTAGTCCCGATAGGTGTAAGCGTAGGCGTAGCGTCGTTCTTCCTCGAACACGTAACCCTTGGTGTCCGCGTACCGCGCGATGTCCAGCCAGTGACGTCCCCAACGTTCGCCATACCGCGGGGATGCGAGCAACCGGTCCACCACGCGGCTAAAAGCCTCGGCGGAGGCGTCCTCTTCAAAGGCCTTCACCTCGGCCAGGGTCGGCGGAAGCCCCGTCAGCACAAAGCTGGCTCGCCGGATCAGCGTTCTGCGGTCCGCCTGCGGGGCCGGCTTCATTCCCCGGGCCTCCAGCCCCGCCAGAATAAACCGATCCACCGGCGTCTTCACCCAGCCGGAATCCTTCACGGCAGGCAGCGCCGGTTCCTTCACCGGCTGAAACGCCCAGTGGCGTTTGGCTTCGTCCGCCGGGTTCGGCAACGCCGACTTGCCCGTCCGCGGATCGGGCGCGCCCATCTTCACCCAGGTTTCCAACGCCTGAATCTGTTCGTCGGAAAGCTTCTTTTTCGGAGGCATCGCCAGTTCCGGGTCCTCATGGCGGATCGCCCGGATCAAGGGACTCTCGCCGGGATTTCCGGGGAGCACCGATGGCTTGCCGCTCGCCCCGCCACGCTCCCAACCGGCTCGGGTATCGACCACGAAGTCACCACGGATCTTCTCCGCGGAAGCGCTGTGGCAGCCATAGCAGTGATCCACCAGCACCGGACGGACGTGGGTCTCAAAGAACTCGATACCCTCCGGAGACGGCGCCGTTGCGGGTTCCGGAGTGGACGCGCTGGACACCGACCATCCCGCCCAGCCCACCACCAGAAACATCACCCCCAGCCTCCAGGGGGCCGCCGTGCGTTGAGTGACGTGCCACATCCGACCCCGTTATGCCTCAACCCCACCGCCCAAGCAACGGATGGCTCGTGTCAACCACCCCATTGACGAGCAAGGCGCGGTAGAGCCATTTTTGGTAAAGTTCTTCAAAGAACCGCGTCCCTATGCGTCCCGCCACCCTGACCCTCGCCACGTTCGCCCTTGGACTCCTGGCCGCCTGTGAATTGGCCCTGGCCTTCCCTGTCGCGGGGTGGCTGTACCTCGCAGTAGGAGCGCTTTTCGCGGTCGGACTGCTCCGACCGCTCGCCCCGCGGCGGCAACCGTATCAGCTCGGCGCGCTCGCCGTGGTCCTGACCGCCCTGGCTGCGCTGTACGTCGTGGAGTGGTCCACCCGCAAACCCTTCCTCCGCGATCTGGCGCGCGTGCAGGTGGGAATGTCCGAGGCCGACGTTCGCCTCGTCATGGCCCGCTACAAGGAAGGCACCGGCTGGCCAATGCCTCCTAGCCCATCAGGCTCACCTGCCAACCCGACGCCCCCGACCGAACTGGTCCTTCCCCATTCCCTGGTGTTTCGACACTCCGACGAAGCGGCTTTCAATTCGGACTGGGCCATCATCGCCCTCTCCGCGGGAAAAGTGGCCCGGGTGGAATTCAGCGCTGATTGACCCGACGAACCTCGTTCCATGTCCTCGATCGTCGAGATTTGGACGGCGGCGTCGCCCTCGTCGCCGATGTCCTGCCACACCGAAGTGCGCGTGGTCCCCGGCCAAGGCATCGAAGGGGACCGTTATTTTTTGGGCAACGGGACCTTTTCGCCCCACCCCCAGAAGCCGGACTTTGAACTCACGCTGATCGAACGGGAGAACATTGAGTCGTTCGCCGGCGAATCAGGCCTTCCCTTCACGGCCGCGCTGGCCCGCCGCAACCTGGTTACCGAGGGCGTCGATCTGAACGCGCTGGTCGGGAAGGAGTTCCTGGTGGGCGACATTCGAATCGAGGGCATCCGACGGTGCGAACCGTGCAGTTATCTGGCCAAAACGACCTTCCCGGAAACGCTCAAGGGGCTGGTGCACAAAGGTGGACTTCGGGCACGGATCGTGACCGAGGGGCGGATCCGGGTCGGCGACACGGTGTCGGTGCCGGCTCTTACCGGTTGTGTTTCCGAAGCCCACCCCTAGTTTGCTGACTCGTTCGCACCACGACCGCATGCGCCCCGTCGACGTCCAGATCATCGGCACCGAACTCGCCCTCCGTTGGGACGACGGCTCCGAGAGTTTCATCCCACTGCTCACCCTCCGGCGGCATTGTCCCTGCGCGAGTTGTGCCGGAGAGACCGACGTGATGGGAAACCTGCACAAGGGACCCGACCGCCCCTTGACTCTCCGCTCGTCGCAACTGCAACGACTGGAACCCATTGGGTCGTACGCCCTGCAGCCGGTTTGGGGGGATGGCCACAACACCGGGCTCTACACCTTCGAGCACCTTCGACGCCTCGGCGCCATGACCGGCTGAACACGGACCGACCGATCGTCCGTCGCACTTCAAGAGTCGACCTCGCCTGGTTTTCACGCCACGCTCCGCGACATCCCTGTATGTCGCGAAACCTCTTTCACTTGGTCGCCGCCCTGCTCGCGGCCAGCCTTTTCCCAGCGTCCGGCGCCGAGAAGCATTACACCGGCAAACCGCTCCGGCTCCTGCTGATTACCGGCGGTTGCTGCCACAACTACGCCTTCCAGTCGCAGGCCATGAAGGACGGCGTCAGCGCCCGGGTGGATTCCGAGTGGAAGATCGTGAACGAAGGCGGCACCGGAACCCGCGGGCAGATCGCGCTTTACGACCAAGCGGACTGGGCCAAGCCCTTCGATGTCGTGGTGCACAACGAGTGCTTCGCGGATACCAAGGACCCGGAGTACATCGGGAAGATCGTTGCCGCCCATCGGGCCGGCACGCCCGCAGTCGTCGTTCACTGCGCCATGCACACCTACCGTGCCGCAGCGGTCGATGCCTGGCGTGAATTCCTGGGGGTCACCTCACTCCATCATGAACACCAGAGCCGGTACCCCGTCACCCTGATCGCTCCGGATCATGCCGCATTGCGCGGTTTTCCGATGTCGTGGACGACCCCGATGGACGAGTTGTACATCATCAAGAAGCTGTGGCCGGGGGCCACGGCGCTCGCCACATCCGTGAGTGAAAAAACCGGGGAATCCCAACCGGTGGTCTGGGTCAATGACTACCACGGCACCCGGGTGTTCGGCACAACCTACGGGCATTCCGACGACACCTTCCGCGACCCCATCTTCATCGATCTGCTGGCCCGCGGCATCGCCTGGTCGGCGGGCAAGCTGAAGTAACCCGCACCACCGCCGGGTTCAGCCGGGTGGCCACGCGAGGGCGCGTCCACCCAGCACATGCACATGCAGGTGGGGAACGCTTTCCCCGCCGTCCGACCCGTTGTTGATCACCAGGCGGAATCCTGTGCGATCGAGGCCCAACCGGCGGGCCACCTCGGCGGCTCGAAGGAGCAGATGACCCAGGAGGGCCTGATCGTCGGTTCCGGCTTCACCGATCCTGGGAATGGCCTTCTTGGGGACGACGAGCACGTGTGTGGGCGCCTGGGGATTGATATCCCGAAAAGCCAGGACTTGGTCGTCTTCAAACACCACATCGGCCGGGATCTGCCGGGCGATGATTTTCTCAAACAGAGTCATAGGGGTTGGCAGCCGGTCATCCATCGACGAGCAGCGAGCAATCGCGCTTCGGATGCTCCGCCCCCCAACAATCGCGCAGAAAGCCGACAATCTCCTCACTGACTTGAACGCTTCGCGGGCACCATTTCCGGGTCCTGGCCAAACGCTTGGCGCATTGGCGCAACCCATTGAAGCGCACCACTCTCGGTTGGGCGGCCAACAACGACTTCAGTTCCGTGCGCAGTCTTGGGTAGAAACCGAGCTCCAAACCGTCCCCGAGCGATTCGGCGATGGCGCCAAGGTCGCACTCGACGGTAGGCACAGTTCCGGTGGACGTATGGATCAGCGGACCGGGCGAGTCGGAGGTCTGGACCTGGGAGATAGCCCCTTCGGCGATCTGATACCCCAACCCGGCGAGCACGTGTTCCAAGGCCTCGGTGAATTCCACCAGAGTAACGGTGTCCCGGCCAAGGTCGTCGCGAAAGTAATGCAAGACTGCCGCGGCAGCTTCGCGAATCACTTCCGGATTCAGGTCTTCCAGCGACTCTGCCAACACCTCGATGGTGAGTTTCTCCACCGAGCACGGGATTTTGTCGCCGCCGGACACTTCAAATACCAGGCAGTCGGAGCGTAGCTGAATCATGGCGTTGCTGCTCGAGCTTGGTTACGACCTCCACAAATTCGTCGGCCTCCTCGAACCGACGATACACACTGGCGTACCGGACATAAGCCACCTTGTCGATGGTCCGAAGCGCGTTCATCACACGCTCCCCGATCGCCATCACCGGCACTTCCCGATCAAATTCATTCCCAAGTTCTTCCGTGATCCGTTCCGCTAAATCATTGATCAACTCCAGCCCCACCGGGCGCTTTTCACAGGCCTTCAGCAGCCCACCCAGGAGTTTCTCACGGGAAAACACTTCACGACGACCATCGCGCTTCACCACCACCAACTCGCTGCGCTCGATCTGCTCGTACGTGGTGTACCGATGACCGCAGTTCAGACAGACACGTCGACGACGAATCGCTCGACCCTCCCTTGAACTGCGGGAGTCGATCACTTTGTCATCAGGACCACCACACTTGGGACACCGCATAGTTTGCCGCTGCAACCACAGCAGCTTGAGGCTGTACTGGGGTTAACACACAGCCTCTGGGGGAGTCAAGGGACCCGCCTGGAAACTTACCCCCAACCGCTCCGCGCCCCCCCCCGGTCACCCCCCGCCTTCCGGAAGCCTTTCTGCCTCTCATGAACCTTCCAAGCAGGCGATCGCGAGGGTTGTAACGGGCTCCCTCACCCCAACC
>CAUJJW010000387.1 GCA_963205105.1 Verrucomicrobiota bacterium
CAACGGCGTGACGGTTGATCAGGGCGGGGGTTCCGTCGTGGGTGACGCCCAAGGACACCAGGGCGGCTTCGTTCTCCGGCTCGTGGTTGAGCACCCGGTAATTCCGGACGACCTCGGGGGTGAGCATCCGGTCGAGTTCGGCGGGGGTGTTGGGGCGATGCGTGCCCAACTGATTCAGGAGGACGATGTTCTCGCGGGGATGTCCGGCCAGGTGTTCGAGCAGCCAGGGGATGATGCGGTCGTTGGGGGTGGCGCGGGTGATGTCGGTGAAGAGGATGCAGATCTTGTCGGTGGGCCGGATGCGCTGGAGGAGGGGGACCGACCCGATGGGGGCGCGCAGGGCATGGAGCACGGCGCCCTTTTCGTCGGCCAGACCGGGACGATGGGTGGGGGTGATGACCGTGGTGCGATCGTCGGGAAAGGGAAGCTCCAGGTGGCCTTGGCCGTAAGCGAGGCGGACGTTCATGGGCGGCAATGGGATCGATCGGGTGTTGGGAGGCGATCAGCGTTCCGACAGGAGATCACCCAACACGGGACAACGGCGAAAGGGAAGACGGTTTTTGGGAACAAAAAACCGGAGCCTCTCGATGAGTGGCTCCGGTTTTCAGGGAAGATGAGCGTCGTGGTGACGCGTTGGAATTCGACCCGGTTGGGTTCAGTTGGCGGCCGGCTTGTTGGTGTCGGGCGTCGTGGCGGCGGGAGCCGGGGTCGGTGCCGGGGTGACGGCCGGGGTCGGGTTGACGACGGTCGTGGTCGACATGAGGGCGGGCGTCTCGTTGGTGCTCGAAAGCATCGGTTGGAGACCGGAGTTGGCAGGCGGCTGGGTTGCGGGCAGGGCCTGGGTGGCGCGCGCCTTTTCCTCAAGAGCCCGGGAGACGTTCAGGCCGCTGGAGCGGTAGTGGCTCGAGAGCAGGACGGAGACGATCAGGGACAGGCCGAGGAAGATGCCGACGCTGTACTTGGTGATGCGGGTCAGGACGTTGCCTGAGCCGGCACCGAGCAGCATTTCGCTCATGCCGGCACCGAAGGCCATGCCGACCCCGGCTTCCTTTTTGGGAAGCTGGACGAGCACGAGCAGAATCAGGAACAGGGCGATGAGAATCAGCAGGAACGTGAGAAAGCCGATGGCGATGGTCATGGCTGGAGGGCGGTGAAATTAAATCGAGTTGCGGATGATGTCGGCGAAGCTGCGAGCTTCGAGTGCGGCGCCGCCGACGAGGGCGCCGTCGACGTCGGGCATGCCCATCAATTCGCGGGCGTTGGAGGGCTTGACGCTGCCGCCGTACTGGATGCGGACGCGGCGCGCGGTGGCGTCGTCGAACATGCCGGCCAGGACCTTGCGGATGAAGGCGTGGATGTCCTGGGCCTGCTGGGAGGTGGCGGTTTTGCCGGTGCCGATGGCCCAGACGGGTTCATAGGCGACGATGGTTTCCTCCACCTGCTCACGGGAGAGACCGGCGAGGCTGCCGCGGACCTGGGTGCCGATGACCTGTTCGGCGATGCCGCCTTCGCGTTCGGCGAGGGTTTCGCCGACGCAGACGATGGGTTTCAGGGCGGAGGCATGGGCAGCGGCGGCCTTCTTGGCGATGAGTTCATCGCTTTCCTTCTGATACTGGCGGCGTTCGGAGTGGCCCAGAACCACATAGCGCACGGAGAATTCCTTGAGCATCGAGGCGGCGATTTCGCCGGTGTAGGCTCCGGAGCTCTGCTCGCTCATGTTCTGAGCGCCGAGGCGGACGTTGGAATTGAGGAGAGCCTGGGAGACGGCAGGGAGTGCTGTGAACGGAGGGCAGACGACGATGTCGACTTCCTTGACGCTGGCGACCTCGCGCTTGATCCCGTTGACGAGATCCAGGGCTTCAGCCGCCGTTTTGTTCATCTTCCAGTTTCCGGCGATGATGAGTTTTCGGTCCTTATCCATGGTGCAAAAAGGGGGGTGGGTCGGTCGGGGGAAACGTTATTTGTCCTGAAGCGCGGCGACACCGGGGAGCACCTGGCCTTCGAGGAATTCGAGGCTGGCGCCGCCGCCGGTGCTCATGAAGGTCACCTGGTCGCCAAGTTTGGCCTTGTTGATGGCCTTGACGCTGTCACCGCCGCCAATGATGGATTTGGCGCCCTTGGCGGTGGCCTCGGCGACGGCGCGGGCGACGGCGAAGGTTCCCTCGGCGAACCGGGGATCTTCGAAGATGCCCATGGGGCCGTTCCAGAGCACCGTTTTGGCGGAGGCCAGGATCTTGGCGTAATTGACGATGGTGGCGGGTCCGATATCAACGCCTTCCTCGGTGTCCGGGATGTTGTCGCCGGTGTTCACGCGCGGTTGGGTGAGGTCCATCTTGGGACGGCCCTTCTTATCCTTTTTACCGGAGTCGACCGGGGTGGCGACGATGTTGTCGGAAGGCAGGACGAACTGGATGCCACGGGCCTTGGCCTTGGCGAGGGCCTGGAGCGCGATGTCGGTCTTGTCTTTTTCGACGAGGGAGAGGCCGACCTTGGCGCCCTGGGCGAGCTTGAAGGTGTAGGCCATGGCGCCGCCGATGAGGATGACGTCGGCCTTTTCGATGAGCCGGTCGATGACCTGGATTTTGTCGGAAACCTTGGCGCCGCCGAGGATGACGACGAAGGGGCGGGCGGGTTTTTCGAGTTCATCCCCGAGGAACTGGAGTTCGCGGGCGATGAGCAGGCCGGTGGCGCAGCGTCCGCCGCGTTGAGCGACCACGCGGGCGACGCCCTCGGTGGAGGCGTGGGCGCGGTGGGCGGTGCCGAAGGCGTCGTTGATGTAGGTGTCGGCGACCGAGGCGAGATCCTGGGCAAACGCGGGGTCGTTGGCTTCTTCGCCGGCATGGAACCGGACGTTTTCGAGGAGGGTGACATCGCCCGGCTTCATGGCGTCGACGGCGGCCTTGACCGCGGGTCCGACGCATTGGTTGACGAAGCGGACGGGTTGTCCGAGCAGTTCGGCGAGGCGGACGCCGACGGGGGCGAGGGACATGCTGGGAACGACCTGTCCATCGGGGCGGCCGAGGTGGGAGGCGAGGATGACCTTGGCTCCCTTGGAGATGAGGAGCTTGATGGTGGCAACGGTTTCCCGGATGCGGGTTTCGTCCGTAATGACCATGTGCCCGTCCTTCTCATCGAGGGGCACGTTGAAATCGACGCGGACGAACACGCGCTGACCGCGGACGTCGAGATCGCTGACGGAGAGTTTAGCCATAAGTCCCGATATGTCTCAGGGCCGGGCAGGATACGTTACGGGGGGAGTCAGTCAAAGGCATTAAGGGGCAGTCAATATTCTGTTTCTTCGGTGGGCCGGATGGTTTGGACTGTGTTGCAACCCTCCGGCAAGAGCCGGTGTTCCCATTCGCACCCATGGCCAGTTCCAAACGCGGCAAAATCTCCCTTCTTGTGGCGGTGGTCCTGTTGGTGATGGCGCTCGGCGGCCTGGGGGCCTGGGCGTACTGGCGCAAGAAAGACACGGGCATCACGGTCCAGACCGAGAAAGTGGAGCGTCGGAACCTCACCGAACTGGTGATGGCGACGGGCCGAGTCCAGCCGGTGACCAAGGTGGTGATCAATCCCGAGGTAAGCGGGGAAATCGTGGAACTGCCGGTTCGGGAAGGCCAGTTGGTGAAGAAGGGCGACCTGCTGGTGCGCATCCGGCCGGATCCGTACCAGGCGAGCCGCAACTCGGCCGAAGCGAGCTATCGTTCGTCGCTGGCGAACGTGGAACTGGCTCGGGCTGAACTGGAGAAGGCGAAGATCGAGTTTGAGCGGTTCTCGCAACTGGCGGAGGCCAAGCTGATCTCCGAATCCGAGTTCTTGTCGGCCAAGACCTCCCTGGACGTTGCGCAGGCGCGTTTTCAGACCTCCCGGCATCAGGCCGACCAGACCAAGGCGGGGTTGGCGCGGGCGGACGAGGACCTGACCAAGACCACCATCGTGGCGCCCATTGATGGGACGGTGACGAGCCTGCGGTCGGAGCGGGGCGAGCGGGTGGTGGGCACGGCGATGATGGCGGGGACGGAAATCATGACGGTGGCGGACCTGAACGAAATGGAAGCCCGGATCGATGTGGGCGAGATCGACGTGGTGCTGGTGGCGATTGGTCAGCGGGCGCGGCTGGAAGTGGACTCGTTCCGGGACCGGAAGTTCACCGGTTTGGTGACGGAGATCGCGAACGCGGCCCGCACGCAGGGCATGAACACCCAGCAGGAAGCGACCAAGTTCGAAGTCCGGATCCGGATTCAGGAGAAGGAATTCTTTCGGCCGGGGATGTCGGTGACGGCGGAAGTGGAGACCCGGTATCGGACGAATGTGCTGGCGGTGCCGATGCCATCGGTGACGACGCGTCTGCCCAAGGAGGCGAAGGAACAACTGGCACAGCAGAAGAAGCTGGCGGCGACCTCGGGACCAGAATCGCCGGACGAGGTTTCGGCAGCCGAGGCAAAACGGCGGAACAGCGCCGTTCCCAAGGCGATCGAAGTGGTATTTGGGGTGAGGGACGGCAAGGCGGTGATGCTCCCGGTGAAACGCGGGATCAGTGATGAGACCCACACGGAGATCACCGAAGGACTGGACGAGGGGGAGGAAGTGGTTTCGGGCGGGTACACGGCGATTGCCAAGCAGTTGGAGGATGGAAAGGCGGTGAAGGTGGACAACACGGTCCGACCGTTCCTGCGTCGGGACGAGGAGAAGAAGCCGTGAGCCTGATTCGCATCACGGGATTGAGCCGGCACTACGTGATGGGCACGGAGGTCATCCATGCGTTGCGCGGGGTTTCGGTGGCCATCGAACGCGGTGAGTACATTGCGATCATGGGGCCGTCGGGTTCGGGGAAATCGACCTTGATGAACCTGCTGGGCTGCCTGGATACGCCGAGCCAGGGCGTGTACGAACTGAATGGGTTGAATGTGGCGGACATGGACGACAACCAGTTGGCGGAGATTCGGAACCGGGAGATTGGTTTCGTGTTTCAGAGCTTCAACCTGATGGCGCGGTCCGATGCGCTGCACAACGTGGAATTGCCGCTGGTGTACGCGGGGGTGCCGCCGGCGGAACGGCGTGAGCGTGCGTTGGAGGCTCTGCGGCAGGTGGCCTTGGCGGACCGGGTTCACCACCGGCCGAACGAACTTTCCGGTGGTCAGCGGCAGCGGGTGGCGGTGGCCCGGGCCCTGGTCAACCGCCCGTCCATCATTCTGGCGGATGAACCGACCGGAAACCTGGATTCCCGAACGGGCACCGAGATTCTCGCCTTGTTCGACCAACTCTCCCGAAACGGGAACACCATCATCGTGGTGACCCACGAAGAGGATGTGGCGCAGCACGCGCGGCGGATTCTGCGGATCCGTGACGGCTTGATTGCGGCGGACGAAGTGAATCAGCCGCACCATCGGGCGGAGGCGCCGCCGAGACTGCCGCCGGTCCTGACGCCGCCACCGATCATCTCCTGACGCCATGCGTTACGCGGACGAAATCCGGGAAGCGGTGGTGATCGCGGTTGGGGCGTTGCGCTCGAACAAGTTGCGTGCGGGGCTGACGACGCTGGGCATTGTGATCGGGATCGTGACGGTCACCCTGATGGCGACGGCGATCGACGGGTTGAACCGCGCCTTTCAGCGGAGCATTTCGATGATCGGGGCCGACGTGCTGTTCATTCAACGCTTCTCATGGTTCACGGGGCGTGAGGAATGGGCGAAGACGCGGAACCGGCGGGAACTGACGCTGGCCCAGGCGCGGGAGGTGGCCCGGTTGTCGACGCTGGCGCGGGCGGTGGGGGTGGAAGCGCATGGTTCAGCGGACGTGCGTTACGGCAATCGGAGTGCGCGAGCGGTGTGGGTGGTGGGTAATTCCGAGGACAGCGCCCTGGTCCGTGGCGTGTCGCTGACCGAGGGGCGTTGGCTTTCGGCGGCGGAAGTGCAGGGGGCTCGGCCGGTCTGTGTGATTGGTTCTGACCTGGCGGCGCGGTTCTTCCCGTTGGAAAGCTCGCTGGGGAAGCGCATTCGGGTGGGGCGCTCGCTGTGCGAGGTGGTGGGCGTGCTGGAGAAGCAGGGTCAATTTTTCACGGGAGCGAATCTCGACAACCAGGTGGTCATTCCCATCACCCGATTCACCACGGACCTGGTGCGTTGGCCGGACGTGACCATCGCGGTGAAGGTCTGGGACACCACCCGGATGGAGGCGGCGAAGGACGAATTGACGGGAATTCTGCGCCAACTGCGGCGCGTGCCGCCGGGGATGCCCGACGATTTTGCCATCAACCAGCAGGAGATGCTGGTGCGGAACTTCAACCAGATCGGCGGTTCGCTGGCGCTGGTGGGGTTGTTCATCACCGGCCTGTCACTCTTCGTCGGCGGCATCGGGGTGATGAACATCATGTATGTGTCGGTGGCGGAACGGACCCGGGAGATCGGGGTGCGGAAGGCGATCGGGGCGAAACGCCGGAATATTCTCACCCAGTTCTTGGTGGAGGCGGTCTTCATCTCCCTGGGGGCGGGGTTGGTGGGGTTGGCGGTGGCCTGGCCGATGACCTGGGTGATCGATTATTTCCTGGCAGCGCGCATGTCGATTCCGACGGCGTTGGCGGCGCTGTTGGTGGCGGCGGTGACGGGTATTGTCTCGGGGTTCCTACCGGCTTGGCGCGCGGCCCGATTGAACCCGGTGGACGCCTTGCGCAGTGAATAGCCGAGCCGACCAGGACTGCGCCATGACCTCCGGAACTCCTTTCCACCGATCCGCTCGCCGCAACCTTCTGTTGGCGGAGATTCGCGAGAGTTTCACGATGGCGTTGGGATCGATTGCCGCGCACAAGCTGCGGTCGGGGCTGACCCTGCTGGGGGTGCTGGTGGGGGTGTTTTCGATCGTGCTGGTGATGACGGTGTTGCGGGTGCTCCAGAGCAACATTGAGTCGAAGCTGAACGTATTGGGGGCCAACAGCTTCTCGATTCAGCGCACGCCGGCGATCCAGGTGGAAGGGCGGCCGGGTGCATCGACGCGCTATGCGCGGAGGAAGGAATTCGTGTATCGCATGGCGAAGGCGATCGAGGACCGGGCGACGCTCGCCAAGAGCGTGGGGATCACCTGTGGCGCTTACTCAGGGGAGGTGATCTCCCGGTGGGGCAAGACCAACCCTGGGATTTCCCTGATGGGGGTGACGCTGGGCAGTTTTCAGACCCTGAACTGGTCCATCGCCGACGGGCGGGCCATCAACGAGACCGATTCCCTCAACGCACGGGACGTCTGCGTGATCGGCGCCAGCGTCGCCAAGAAAGTCTTCCCGCACGGCGGGGGCGTCGGGGAGTCCATCAAGATGGGCGGGATCAGCTACCGGGTGATCGGTGTGACCGAGGAGAAGGGGCAGATGTTCGGTCAGGACCAGGACGCCTATGTGCTGGTGCCGGTCACGACGGCGCTCAACCGCTATGGGCGCGAGCGTCCGCTCTCCATTCAGGTGGAGGCCTGGTCGCGTGAACTTTACGACGAGACGGTGGAACAAGTCCGCGGGGTGCTTCGGACGGTTCGCAAAGTGGCGCCTGGCGACGAGGACGACTTCGAGATCATCTCCAACGACTCCATTGTGCGGCAATTTCAGGCGCTGACGCTGGCGGTGCGGGTGGCGGCGGCGGTGATCAGCTCGATCGCTTTGGTGGCCGCGGGCATTGGCATCATGAACATCATGCTGGTGAGCGTGACGGAACGAACGCGCGAGATCGGCATCCGCCGCGCCATTGGCGCCAAGAAACGCCACGTGATGACTCAGTTTATCGTTGAAGCCATCGCGTTGTGCCAGATTGGAGGGGCGGCCGGGGTGGTGCTTGGCATCGCCGTGGGCAATATCGCGACGGTGATCTTCGGGTTCCCGCCCGTCATTCCCTGGGATTGGGCCCTGATCGGCATGTTGGTGTGTTCCGCGGTGGGCCTGATCTTCGGCACTTACCCGGCTTGGAAGGCCGCCAACCTCGATCCCATCGAGTCGCTACGGTACGAGTAGCCTCACAAACGCTTTTCGTCGGCGTCGATGAAGTCGATGAAGGTCTGGATATCCTCGCGATCGGCGAAACCACGCTGGTCCTTGCGCAGGCGAAGACGCGCCTGGCCGGCGACGTCGTCGGCGGCCGGGTAGTTCAGCATCCGCTCGGCGTGCGACCGTTTTTCGTGGTCGGCTTTCTTGACGTGCTGCCGGACCCAATCGGCGACTTCACCGTCGGTGATGGAGTCTTTGACGACGTCCACGAAGGTTTCGAACTTGAGACCGGCGGCGTCGAGCCATTGGCCATCAAACCCCTTACCCAGGTTGGGTTGATAATCCGCGTGCAGTTTGCCGGCGAGATGGAGACGGATCTTGTCGATGAGCCGCGGCAGGTGCATCCAGCCGCACATGGTCTCGCGCGGGCTGCGGGGATAGATGATGTCAGCCATGGGGAGAGGCTTTCCCGCGGACGGCGATCCGTCAATTGAGGACCTGTTCGGTCAGATCGACGGCCCGTGAGCATAACATCTTCCAGTCCAGTTCACTGGCGACTTTGCGACGGGCGGGCTCCACGGCGGCGGCGCGTTGGGCGGGGCTCATGTCGAGCCAGCGGAGGGTGGCTTGGGCGAAACTGGCGCCGTCGTTGCCGGAAAAGGTGATCCCGGCGAGGTCCCGGTAGTAGTGGAGACCGCTTTCGAGGGGGGTGGAGACCACGGGAAGCCCCATGGCGAGGTACTCGACCGTTTTGGCGACGAAGGCGCAGTGGGTTCCGGTGGAAGGTTCGTAGGGGGTGATGCCGACGGTGGCCGCCGCGAGTTGGCGGGGGATTTCGTCGTAGGGAATGAACCCGGTGGTTTCCGCGTGGAGGGTGGGGACGAATCGGCGGACGGCGCGGAGGAAGGAGGTCAGCGCCGGGGTTTCGCGGCCGATGAACCGGAAGCGGGTGTCGGGGCGCTGGTGGGCGATGGAGACGACCGCGTCGCGGGCGATGGTGCCGAGGTGATGGCGATCAAAGGACCCGTGCATGACGATGACGGGGGGTTTGGACGCGGGCGGGAGGTCGTCGGGCAAACGCTGAAAGCGTTGGGCGTCGTATCCGTAATAGATCGGGTGGATGCGATCGGCTGGGACACCGGCGGCGGCGAAGCGGTCGCGGAGGGGGTCGGAGACGGTCAGCACGCCGTCGGCATCGAATCGGCGGGGAATGCCCAACTCGTACCGAACCAGGGCCCGTGCGACGGGTCGCGGCATGAGCCAGGCCGGCCAGGTCTCCATGAAGCCGGTCAGGCAATCGAGGAAGTTCATGACCACCGGCATTTGAAGGGTTTGTCGGAGCCGTCCGGCGGCGACGGCCGCAATGGCGTGCTGAGAGAACAGGAGATCGAACGGGGTGGTTTGGGCGGCATCACGCACCAGCCGTTCCAGCGCCAACGGGTAGGCCAGGTACTTCAGGGTGCGCAACGAGGCGTAACGTCCCATCTTCCACGAGCGAAACGGTCGAAGCCGAATGCCAAAGGTGCGTTCGACTTCGTCGGCATGGGGCAACTCCGGCCCGAAGACATCGACCGCATGCCCGCGTCGGACGAATTCCGAGACGAGGTACACGGCCTCCGCGGATCCGCCGCCGGATGGTGGGTGGAAGGGTTCGTGGGTGAGGAAGGCGAGGTGCACGGGGAACGGCGGGAAGCCCTCGGGATCGGTTCAGGCCCGGGTTCGACGAGGGGAGCGGGGTTCGGAGGCGATGAGATGGCCAGGCAGGACCCGGCGCAAGGCGGTGCCGGTATGGCTTTGGGGGCAGTCGGCGACCGTTTCCGGTGGGCCCTGGACCACCACCCTGCCTCCGTCCGCTCCGGCCTCGGGCCCGAGGTCCACGATCCAGTCGGCGCATTTCACGACGTCGATGTTGTGTTCGACGATGAGCACGGAATGACCGGCATCGACGAGGCGTTGGAAGACCAGGAGGAGAACGCGGACGTCCTCGAAGTGCAGGCCGGTGGTGGGTTCATCGAAGATGAACAAGGTGGGGGCGGCGGCGGCCTGGGCGGAAGGCGACGTTGAGACGGCGTCGGTGAGGCGGACCTGGGCGAGGTGCCCCGCCAGTTTGAGTCGCTGGCTTTCGCCCCCGGACAGGGTGTTGATGGGCTGACCGAGTCGGAGATAACCGAGCCCCACCTCCTGGAGGACGGCCAGGCTGTTTCTGGCCCGATGGGCGGCGGGGCTGGAAAAATGCCCAAAAAAGTCGAGGGCATCGTCGATGGTGAGGTCCAGCACGCCGGCGATGGACAGAGCCGATGGGGTGGAGGTGGGGGTGCTGTGGCCGGGTGCCGAAGTGAGTGGGACGGGATCGACGGTTGGCGGCGGGACAATTGCGGTTGCTGCAGCTGCCTTCCTCCCGGGGCGGCGCTTGCCTGGAAGGGCTGGCGGCAGTGCCGCCGGGGTTCCGGGGGGTGGTGGGGTGAGAAGGATTTCGAGAATGTGCGGACGGTAGCGGCGTCCTTCGCAGGCGGGGCAGCGGATGTAGACATCGCTGAGGAACTGCATTTCGACCTTCTCGAACCCGGCTCCTCGGCACTGTTCGCACTGGCCCTGGGCGGAGTTGAAGCTGAAGGCGCTGGAACCGAGGCCTCGTTGCTGGGCGGCCTCGGATTGGGCGAAGAGGTCGCGGATGTGCTCGAAGGCCCCGGTGTACACCGCGGGGTTGGAACGGGGGGTTTTGCCGATGGGCGATTGATCGACCAGGAGCACGGCGCCCAGGTGCTCGGCACCCTCCAGTCGACCCCGGGAGACACCTTCGGTGGCTGTCCCTGGATCGTCGTCACCCTCGGAGGGTGCTTCACGTTCGGCCTCACGGACGCCGAGTTGAGCTGCTCCGGAGCCGGTGGTGACGCGGCCTTCGAGCAGACGCAGCAATTCCGAAACGAGGGTGGTCTTGCCCGAGCCACTCACTCCGGTGAGGCAGACCAGGCGTCCGAGGGGAATGGCGACGTCGACGTGGGTGAGATTGTTGCGGGTGATGTCGTGCAGGAGCAGGTGCGGGGTTGCGACGGGTGCCTGGGTTCGGTAGGGGGCGGCGAGGTCGGAGAGCTGCAACGCGGTGGTGATCGCGGGAGCGGTGCCGCGGGCGGGCCGGAGTGAAGGTGTGGCTGCCGGCGACGGAGGCGCCACGGGGCGCCGGGGGGGGAGGGCGATTTGCCGGCGGCCGGACAAGTACGCGGCGGTGAGGGAGGTGGGGTGGTCGAGAATGGATGCGAGCGGTCCGCGGCAGACGAGGTGTCCTCCGGCTTCGCCATGGCCTGGGCCGATATCAATGATTTCATCGGCGGCCTGCATCACGGCGGCTTCGTGTTCCACCACGACGACGGTGTTTCCGAGGTCGCGGAGGCGGAGGAGGATTTGGACGAGGCGATCGGTGTCCCTGGGGTGGAGGCCGACGCTGGGTTCGTCGAGCACGAAGAGGGTGTTGACGAGGCGGGTGCCGAGGCAGGTGGTGAGATTGACCCGTTGGGTTTCGCCTCCGGAGAGGGTGCGGGTGGGGCGATCGAGCGTGAGATAGCCGACACCGACGGCGTCGAGGAACCGCAGGCGGGCGCGGACTTCATCGAGGGCGAGGGTGAATGGGTCGTTGGCGGTGCGGGGTCGGTCCTGGGCGAGGTGCTCGATGAGGCGGAGTGCGTCTCGCGCGGAGGACGCGTAGAAATCGGAG
>CAUJJW010000388.1 GCA_963205105.1 Verrucomicrobiota bacterium
GCTTTCAGCCCTCGGATTTCTATGAAACCGCTGACCTGGGCCGTTGGCCCAGGCTGGGATAGGACGGGCCGTTGGCCCTGGTACCCGGCTGGCTCACGCCTCACGGAGGAATCCTTCCACTCTGTCCAGACGCGGATCTCCATGTGCCGCGCATCCGTCGATGCGGGCGTCCCTCCCCCCGGAATCCGTCCTGGTTCATGGTCTGTGAGCATGGCGTCTGCGCCAACGCCGCTTCCCATGAACCATCCCCATGCAAGCCATCGCGAGGGTTGAACAGGGCTCCCTCACCCCAACCCTCTCCCGGGGGGAGAGGGTGTCGCGTCCTGCCCTCGGGGACATGCCTGGACTCCGTCCTTCCGAGCCGTCTCGACTCGTTCCAGCCAACGCCTGGCTCAACCCTTCAACACCCGCGGCGCATGTTCTCCTTCTCCCTCCGGGAGAAGGCCGGGATGAGGGCCGCCCGCTCCACGCCTAGCGCCCCGGTTCATGTTCCCCATACGTGTCCAAGATTTTGGAAAACGTTCCTTCCCGTGAACCTCCCCCGCCCTCCCCAACCCTCCGTCACCCAAAAAGTTGAAGTGCATTGCGCCACCCCTTCCGCTTCACTACGGCCTTTCGACCGATGGCGTACATCGACTTCATCAGCGTCCTGCACAAGGCCACCCGCCGGGATTACCTCGCCCGGGTCAACGAGTTCCCCAAAGCCCAGGCCGCCCGTCTCGCGCGGGAGTTCGGCAAGGATTACTGGGACGGTGACCGACGCGTCGGCTACGGCGGCATGCGCTACGACGGACGATGGCGCGCGGTCGCCGACGTCATGGTGGAGCACTACGGCCTGCAACCGGGGCACCGCGTTCTCGACGTCGGCTGTGGCAAGGGCTTCCTTCTCTACGACTTGACTCGGTCCTGTCCGGGGATCGAGGTGTGCGGGCTCGATATCTCCCGATACGCGATCGAAAACAGCAAGGAAGAGGTCAGCCCATTCCTCCAGGAAGGCCACGCCAATGCCCTCCCCTTTCCCGATCAAAGCTTCGATCTCGTCCTCTCCATCAACACCCTGCACAACCTCCAGTGCTTCGACCTCGACCGCGCCCTCCGCGAGATCCAGCGCGTCGGCCGGAAACACAAGTACGTCGTCGTCGAGTCGTATCGGAACGAGGAAGAGAAGGCCAACCTGCTGTACTGGCAGCTGACCTGTGAATCCTTTCACCGACCGGAAGCCTGGGAGTGGTGGTTCAAGAACACCGGCTACTCCGGCGATCACTCCTTCATTTACTTCGAATAATCCCACCCCCGCGCATGGCGGCGACTCGCGTCGCATCGCCTCACTTTTCCTTCACTGACCCCGACTTTTGTCCTGCCGCTCATGGATGCCGAAACCCGCGAACCCCAGTACCAACGTTGCCTCGACCTCGCCCGTGACCGCGTCACGTCGTTCGGACTGATGACCAACCAGGCCTGGCACGACGACCCCAAGCGCCTGACCTTCATGTTCGCGCGGTACAAGTTTGTCGCGAAGATGCTCGCCGGCCTCGATCACGTGCTGGAAGTCGGCTGCGCCGACGCCTTCTGCACCCGCATCGTCCAGCAGGAGGTCCAACGCGTCACCGCCACCGACTTCGATCCCGTCTTCGTCGAGGACGTGAAGAAGCGCCAGGAACCCCGCTGGCCCCTGGAGGTGTTCACCCACGACATGCTCTCCGGCCCCGTCCCCGGTTCCTTCGACGGCGCCTATGCGATCGACGTGCTCGAACACATCCCCGCGGAGCACGAGCACACCTTCCTCCGCAACATGGGCGCCGCCCTCAAACCCCATGGCGTCTGCATCATCGGCATGCCGTCGATCGAGTCGCAGGCCTACGCGTCTCCTCCCAGCAAGGCCGGACACGTGAACTGCAAGACCGGCGAAGACCTCCGGGCCACCCTCGCGCAGCACTATCACAACGTCTTCCTCTTCTCCATGAACGACGAAGTCATCCACACCGGCTTCGCCAAGATGGCGCATTACCTCTTCGCCGTCTGCTGCTCCCGACGCGCCTGACCGACACTCCCCACGCCCCTAGCCATGTCGTCCATCCAGGTTTCCCGACGCACCCGCTGCCGCCTTTGCGACAGCACCCGGCTCGAACTCGTCGTCCCGCTCGCCCCCACCCCCGTCGCCGAAAAGTACGTCGCCCGCGAGCAACTCGGGGAGATCACCCCGTCCGACCCCCTCGACCTCCACCTCTGTCTCGACTGCGGCCACGTTCAATTGCTCGACGTCGTCGATCCGGTCTACCTCTTCGACCACTACACCTACATGAGCGGCAATACCAAGCCGCTCGTTCAACACTTTCACGAGGTCGCCACCACCACGTGTGAACGCTACGCCGTCCGACCCGGCGATCTCGTCATCGACATCGGCAGCAACGACGGCTCCCTCCTCCGCGCCTTCCAACAGCGCGGCGCCAACGTCCTCGGCATCGACCCCGCCCGCGACATCGCCCGGCGTGCCACCGAAAGCGGCATCCCCACCCTCCCCGAATTCCTCACGCCCGCCCTCGCCCAACGGATCCGCCAGGAACGCGGTCCCGCCAAAGTCGTCTGCGCGTTCAACGTGTTCGCCCATGCCGACGATCTCGCCGGCATGACCGACAGTATTCACGCGCTGCTGGGTCCCGACGGTGTCTTCGTCTGCGAGTTCTCCTACCTGCTCGACATCCTCGACCGGATGCTGCTCGGCACCATCTTCCACGAACACCTCAGCCATCATTCCGTCCGCCCCCTGGCGGCCTTCCTGGAACGTCACGGGCTCCAGTTCATCGACATCCAACGCAACGGCATCCAAGGCGGCTCCATTGTCGGCACCGCCCAGCGCCTCGGCGGACCGCACCCCGTCTCCCCCAACGTCGCCGAAATCCTGGATCTCGAACGCCAACGCGGACTCGACCAACCCGCCACCCTGCGGCGCTTCTCGGACTCCCTTCAGACCCTGAAATCCCAGGTCGCCACCTTGGTTGCCGACCTCCAAAAGCAGGGACAACGCCTCTGGGGCTACGGCGCCGCCCGCAGCGGCACCACGCTCATCGCCCAGATGAACCTCGGCAAAGCCATCGAGTGCATCGTCGACGACGGCGCCGACAAGCAGAACAAGTTCAGCCCAGGCGATCACATCCCCATCCGTCCCTCGTCCGCCCTGCTCGCCGAGCAACCCGATTTCGTCATCATCCTGGCCTGGGTCCACGCCGAACGAATCCTCCAGAACAACCAGGCCTACATCGATCGCGGCGGCCGGTTCATCGTCTGCTTCCCCGAGTTGCGCATCGTCGGCTCCGGCCGTCCCTCCACGGCATGACGCCCTGCGACACCAACCACTCCCCCTGCATCGCCTGCCGACAACCCGCGGTCCGGCAACTCGCTGACTTCGGCCCCCAACCCGTCGGCCATCATTTCCTCGAATCCCCGGAAGCCCGGGCAGGCTTCCACCCCATGGTGCTGGGCCAGTGCGATGCCTGCGGATTGGCTCAACTCATCCAGCCCATCCCACCCGAAAAGCTCGTCCCGCGCGTCGACTGGATTCGCTACAACGAACCCGAGGCGCATCTCGATCGACTCGTCGATTCGCTCACCCTGCTTCCCGGACTGAACCCCGCCTCGCGCCTGCTGGGAATCACCTACAAGGAGGACACCAGCCTTCGGCGCTTTCAGGAACGCGGTTTTCCCAACACCTCACGCCTGGACATGGTGGAGGACCTCGGCATCACCAACCCCTGCGCCGGCGTCGAATACGTCCAGCAACGCCTCACCCCGGATCTCGTTCCCCACCTCCGCCAGCGCCACGGCACCCCGGACCTCATCCTGGTCCGTCATGTCATCGAACATACCCACGACACCGCCGCCTTTCTGGAGACCTTCCGGCAATGGGTCGCCCCAGACGGCTACGTCGTCTTCGAACTGCCCGACTGTGCCCGCGGCTTCGACCTGCTCGACTACACCACGTTCTGGGAAGATCACTCCCTCTACTTCGTCGAAAGCACCTTCCGCTCCACCCTGGAACTCCACGGCCTCGCCGTCGTCGATTTCCAGCGCTACCCGGGCCCCTACGAACACTGCCTGGTCGCCATCACCCAACCCACCGAGCGCCCACTCCCTCTCCCCCCGGGAGAGGGCCGGGGTGAAGGCCGCTCGCGTTCATCCGCGCATCCCGACACAGTCTCCGTAGCGGCGGGCGTCCCGCCTGCCGTAGAGCCGGGCGTCTCGCCCGGCGGAATCAGCGCCGGTTCAATGTTCGTGGATCGTTCGGAACGGAAAGCGCCCCCTCCCTCCGCGCCTCCGGGCGTCTCGCCCGGCGGATTGGCCCCGACCGCCCTCTCTGCCGAACTCGCCCGCGTCCAAGCCTTCTCCACCGGCTTTGCTCCACGACGCGAGGCCATCCGCCGCCAATTGATGGACTGGCGCCGCGCCGGTCCCATCGGCTTGTTCGGCGCCGGCCATCAGGCCTCCACCTTCCTGAATCTCCTCCGCGTCGCCGACCTCATCGACTTCGTCATCGACGATCACCCCAGGAAGGCCGGCCGCTTCATGCCCGGCTGCGGCCTGCCCATCCTCTCTTCCGCTGACGCCTTGAAGCGTGGCGCCAAAGTCTGGCTGTCCACGGTCGGGGCTGAGAGCGAACGCAAGATCGTCGAACGGAACCGCGCGTTCGTGGAAGGCGGAGGAATTTTCGCCTCCATCTACCCCACCCAGCCCGGACACCTCTTCACCCCTCTCCCATGATCGGCTTTTCCCAAACCAGCCCCGAAGTCTACGTCGCCCAGGGCGGCGTCGTTCAGGTCCAGCAGGCCCACATTGAGGCCCTTAAAGCCCAAGCCTCCGCCAACCCGCGCCAACGCGCCCGGCTCTGCGCTCATCGCTCCTCCGAGGATCGCCTGCACGAAATGCTCATCGTGCTCACCCGGAACGTTTATATCCGCCCCCATAAGCACCTCGGCAAAATGGAGTCCTTCCACGTCATCGAAGGAACCGCGCAGGTCGTCTTCTTCAGCGAGTCCGGAGCCATCGATGAAATCGTCGAACTCGGCGATGCCCGCTCCGGGAAGTGCTTCTACTTCCGCCTCGATGATCCCCGTTACCACACCCAGATCATCACTTCCGAACACCTCGTCTTTCACGAAACCACCAACGGGCCCTTCAACCGCGACCAGACCGTCTTCGCCCCGTGGTCGCCCGCGGAAAACGAACCCGACGCCGTCCGCCATTACCTGGATGGCCTGAAACAGCAGTTGGCCCAGCGCTGAAACCCGCCACCGCATCCCGCCGGGATTCCGCCCCCATCGCATGCCCAGCGAGGAACCTTTCCTCATCATCGGCGCCTCGGGCTTCATCGGAAGCCACCTGCTCGCTCATCTCACCGCCCAGGGCATTCCCGCCGTGGGCACCCGTTCCCGGTCCGGAAAACGGCGCGGTGTGCCGGACCTCATTCCGTTCGATCTGGACCACGACCGGATCGTCGACACCGTGGGCCGTGATTTCTTCGCCAGCCCGCGCCCTGTTCAGGCCGTCGTTTGCGCGGCCGTCGACAACATGGACTGGTGCTTTCGCGAACGGGAAACGAGCCGGCGCATTTTCGTTAATCGCACCTGCCGCCTGATGGACGACCTGGTGTCGGTTGGCGCCCGACCGACATTCCTTTCCACCTGCTTTGTCTTCGACGGCGCGGAGGGCAACTACGACGAAGATCACCCGGTCTCGCCCGTGAATGAGTACGCCCGCCAGAAGCTGGAAGTCGAACAGCACCTGGCCGCCCACGCACCCCAGGCCTGGACTCTGCGCCTCGACAAGATCGTGGGCGACAACCCGGCCGAAGAAACCTTTTTTACCCAATGGTTCCGCCTGCTCAACGCCGGCCAACCGATCGTTTGCATCGCCGACTCCGTGCTCTCGCCGACGTTCGTTGAGGATGTCGCCGAGGCGATCCGACTCGGCGCAGTCCACCGGCTCGCGGGCGTTCATCATGTCGCCAATCCTGAACAGTTCCTTCGCGCCGACCTCGCGCGCCTGTTCTGCCGAGCCTTCGGAGCACCCGACCATCCGGTCATCGAAAAGCCGCTCGCCGAGTTTCGTTTCACCGACGCCCGCGCCCTCAAATCCAGCCTCAACGGATCGCGCTTCGCCCGTCTCACCAGCCTTCGCCACACCTCCATGAACGAAGTCATTCAGCGCTTCCACGCCAGGATCTCAGCGCGCTGAGACGGACGCTTCGCATGGATTTATTTCGTGCCGTCCATTTGATCATCCCGCCCACGGGCGACACAGTGTCGGTGTCGTGACAGAAGTTCCGAATTCAACATCCCGCCGCGCATGGGCGCGACGACTGTTTGGCGTCATCGGCATGGTGCTGGTCCTCATGATGGCCACACCCGTGTGGTTCCCCTGGCTGCTCGTGTTTGTGGCCCGCCTCAACGGCGTGAGCATCGGCGACCACGTGCGCGTCGGAGCCTCCCGGTTGCGCCTTGAAGACGTGGAAGTCTCCCTGGCCGGCCAGGCGTTCCAGGCCAAATCCCTGGAAATTCCTCAGCCGTTGACATGGCTCCTGGCGGTGGCTCGACCCAAAAACGCCATGCCATCGCCCCCGCTCTGGGTGATCCGCGGTTGGAAGCTCCAGCCCGGCCCCGAAACCAACGACGTCACCGCGCCGTCCACCTTCGATTCGATCGCCACCGTCCTGGATCAGGCGGAGGGCGCAGCGGCGCGAGGAATCTGGCTCGGCGGCGCCGTGCTCGCCGAATCCGGTCAGATCGAATTCGCAGGCCTGAACGTCCTGGTTCCAACGGTGGAAATCACGGAGCGCGGGATCACCGCCACCGTGGAGGAGGGCGACCATCTCCTGCGAGTGTCCCTGACTCATCCCTCCTCCGGCCGCGTCGAAGCCCAAGCCTCCCTGAGCCCCGACGATCTTGTCCTTGAATCCACCGCGACCCGCACCGGAGACGACTGGACCCTGGCTGGCAGCCTGGTTCAGCACACCAATCGCATGAACTTCCAGGCCCTGATGCGCCCAGGTGCCTGGCTGCCCGCCACCGCCACCCTCCACGGCGACGCCTGGTCCCTGCCCTTGCCCAAGGAACTGCGGGGTGCCGTCAGGGTTCAGGCGCAGGCCGATTGGGTTGAGGGCAACGGAACCTTCGCCTTCGAAGCCTCTGGGGCGTTGTCCTTGCCCGACACCGACAACCCGCTCCCCCTGTCAGCCCAGGTCCAGGGCCTTCTCACCCCGCAAGCCGTCACCATCACGCGCTTCTTGGGCGACTGGACGTTCGCGACCGTCCAGCTCCAGGGCCCGGTCCAGTGCGATCTGCTCGAGCCACATCGCATGACCGGCTTCCAGTTGGATGCAAGCCTTCGACCCGGCGCGGTGCCGCCGTGGAGAACCTCGGGAACAGCGACGATCGCCTTGCGCTCCCCCGCAATCGAACTGCGCCAGCTCGGCCAGGGCGTGACGTTCGATCTTCGCGGAAACGACCTTCAGCCAGCGACCGCCGGTCCCCTGGGGCTCAGCATCATCGGCCACCTCGATTGGCCCGTGCTTCAGCTGCAACGACTCGAAGCCACCTCAGCCACCGGAGCGCAGCTCAGCGCATCCGCCACGGCGGACCTTTCCCGGAAGGAGCTACAACACGGTTCGTGGAGGGTCGAAGGCCGAATTCCCGGTTCGACCACCAATGGATGGTTCCCATGGCCGCCTCTGCGCGCCTCAGGCACCGCCGCCGGCCCCTTCACCAACCTCCTTCATACAGGCAACCTCCAGTCGATCGCCGCGACTCCGCCGTCGTCACACGAGTCCGTGAAGTTCGATGCCCACTGGCGCCTCCAGGGACTGACGTTGGAGGAACTCACACTCCACGCCACCCAGGGGACCGCCGGGCTCCACCTGCAAGGACGAGCCTCCTACGAGCCCACACCCAAGCCCTCGCTCCGGGGTGAATGGACCCGACTCGACGCAACAACCGCCGGCCAAACCAACCTCGCCCTCGCCCAGCCCCTCCTTTTCCAACTCCAATTCTCCACCACATCAAATGTCGTCCTCACCCTGCCCAACGCGCTTTGGCAAGGATCGGCCGGCGAACTCCAGGCAGCCGCGGAGATCGATTGGCCCACGAAGGGACGTTTCACGACCACCCTGCGCGAGTTCAACCCCGGGTTTCTCGCCCACGCGTTTGGAAACCTGCCTCCCTTGGCGACGCAGAGCTTCGTGCGACGCCTCACCTTCGAAGGGTCCTGGAATGACGGACCGCTCGAAGGAAGTGCTTCCGTGGACGCGACCGTCCCGCTCCCCGAGGTCGGAGCCGTCCGGGTTCAAGGCTCCGCCGCAGCGACCACCGACGGTGTTCAATTCAACGACTGGACGCTCACCCGGGAGGAAGTCGCCGGCCCCCGGTTCTCAGGCCGGTTGCCCGTGCGATTCCGCCCGGCCCAAGGCCTGCGCCACGGTTGGACGACCATGGACGGCTCTCTTCAAGGCTCCCTGACACTGGGCGAAGACTCCTGGCCTTGGAAATGGCTCGCCACCCGCACCGGCGCAGAGCTCACCGAAGCCAGTGCTCGCCTCGACTTGGCGGGGACGCTTGCGGAACCACGGCTTCAACTGGCGTGGAACACCGCCCAGGTGCGCGTCCAGATTCCAGGGCGCAAGATGCCTCCTTTGCTGATTGGCAGTATCAGAGCTCAGGCTCATGCCTCCTCCGCGGCCATCGTTCTCGAGTCGCTCACCCTCGAGCTGGAAGGACAAACACTCCGCGCCGAAGCCTCCATTCCCTGGCAGTCCGCGACCAACGGCGGCTCTTCGTCCTGGACCAGCCGCTGGATACCTGACTTCCAAAGGGCGGAAGGGGAGTTCGATCTGCCTGAAGCCAATGTCAGCGCTCTCGCCAAGCCGTTGGAGGACTACCTTCAACCCGGCGGAACCTTGCGCGGCCACGTGGAACGTCGCGACGCCGCATGGCACGGCTGGCTCGAACTCACCAACGTCACCACCCGCCCCATCCCTACCCTCGGCATCCTGCGGGATATCGATCTGCGCCTGATCTGGGCCGACGACAAACTGCAGATCGAACGCGGTCGGGCCCTGCTCAGCGGCCAACCCCTCTCCCTTTCCGGCGCCTGGACTCTCCCCGATCACCCGAAGCCCGAGGCCGGCCTGCGGCTCTCCGCCACAAACCTCGCCATCGTGCGCTCTCCGGAACTCATCCTGCGCGCCGATCTGGATCTCACCCTCAGCCTGGCCCGCACCAACCCGTCCGCACCACCGGTCGTCGGCGGTCTCATCACCCTGCACGACAGCGTCGTCACCATGGATGTGCGGGACTTGGTGGCCGTCGACCTGGAGCGCCCGCGCCAGCGCCCTCCTTTCTTCAGCGTAGAACAGCCGCTCCTGGCTGACTGGACCCTGGACGTTCGGGTGCGTGGGGATCGTTTCGCCCGCATTCTCAGTCCCATCCTGAAAGCCTCGGCCTCCGCCGACCTCAACCTCCGCGGCACCCTCGGCCAACCCAAGCTCGTTGGGCAGGCCTACGTGGACCGCGGACGCCTTGCCTTTCCTTTCGGCCAGCTGGAGATCCAGCAGTTTCAGGTGGTTTTCACCGAGGCGGAACCCTACCGGCCCCGCCTCGAAGGCAAGGCCGAGGGTCTGAGTTTCGGCTACAACCTCGGCATGGAACTCAGCGGAACCCTGGCTGAACCGGAAATCGGTTTCTCCTCCACCCCGCCCATGACCACCAGCGAGGTCCTGCAAATGCTCATGGCCGGATCTCTCCCCCGCAACGAGTACTCCTACTCCACCGGCGGCAAGGCCCAGAACGTAGGCACCTACCTCGCCGGCGATCTGCTCACCCAACTCGCCGGCGATCCCATGGAGGAACCACGCCTCACCTTCCGCAGCGCCCAGCGGGTCTCAGCCAATGGCAGCCTGACCTACTCCGTGGAATACCGTCTTTCGGACCGCTGGTCCGCTGTCGCCGAATACGACCGCTGGAACCAACTTGGCGCGGGTGTGCGATGGCGCGTGCTCGAAAAGTAACCCGCCATGCCTTCTCCCGCCGTCCTCACTTCACTCCATAAGCCTCCCGTTCGTAGCGGCGGGCGTCCCGCCTGCCGTAGAGGGGGGCGTCTCGCCCCCCGGATTCCCCGGTTCAAGGCCCGCGCGCAGGTCGATTTCAACCAGCGCGCTCTCCCAAAACGGTTTCGTTTCCACGGGATGCCCCTCGGCGTCTTCCTCGGCCTGCTCCTCGCCCTGGCCCCCGCTCTGCACGCAACCCCTCCCGAACCACCCACCCCGGTTTCCACCTCCGCACCTGTTGACGTGGCTCCTGACGAAACTGATTCCGACTCGCACGCCCGCCTGACCGTTACCGGACTCGGCTGGATCGAGAATCTTTCCCTGAAGAATGTGCTGCGCCAGGTTCGCTCCGACCGCCAACGCCCTGCGACGTATGACGCCAATTTTATCGAGGATGGCGGATTTCTCCTGCTGAACCACATCCGACGCCTCGGCTTCCTGCGCGCCCGTCTCGTCGCCCGCACCACGGCCGCCGACGGGACCGTCCAGGAGTGGACCTGGACCGAGGAAGCACTTCCCGACCTCCCCCGAAGCCTCGCCGCCATACGCGTCGACTACATCGTCGGCTCGGGCCTGCGCTACTACTACAGCGACCTCTCCTTCGAGGGGCTTGATCCCGACGAAACCGAACAAGCCAGGGCCTATTTCGTCCGCACGGACGGTCTGCTTCGCACACGTCAGATGCTCCGCTTCAGTCGGAACGAGTTGCAGGCAGCCATCGCCAACTTCCGGACCGCCCTCCGCAATCAGGGCTACGATCGCGCCACCGTCCTGCTCACCACGCTCGATTTCCATCACGAGACCGGCGCCGTCACCGTCCGCATCCAGGTGAACAAGGGCGCCCGTTACCGACTGCGTCAGGTGGAGGTCCGCATCCGCGAAACACCCGACGGCCCTTTGCTCGAGGAGACTCTCCGCTCGGAAGGTTCCCTGCTTTCCCGGGCCTCCCGCGAGGATCTCGAACAACAGCTCGTCCACGACCTCTACCAACAAGGCTACCCGGACGCCTCGGTGAAGTTGAACGAGACACGAGTCGAATCCGTCGGAGCCAAGGACATCGAAGTCGATCTGATGGCCGAAGTCGTCCGCGGCCCTCGCATTGCTCTCGGCGAAATCCGCTTCGAAAGCCCCGTCGCCCTGCGCAACGAGCCGTCGCTCCACGCACGCGCTGAACTCGAAGGGCCGTGGCTGGACCGGCTCGCCGCCGATGAGGCCCGCTCACGACTCGCCCGCCGCGGGGGCTACCAATTCGTTCGTCTCCGATTTGAACCTTCGGAAACCGAACCCGACACCCGCAACGTCGTGTTCGAACTCCTGCCGGGCAAACTGCTCACCATCGATCTGCTCGCCGGTTATCGCAGCTATGACCTGCTCTATGGCGGCATCGACCTGCTCCGCCGGGATGTCTTCGGCGTGGGGCACGTCGCCGAGCTCCGCGCCGCTCAATCCTTCCGCTCCACCGAAGGTTACCTGACCTACTCGATCCCCGATGCCTTCGCCGAAGACGTCACCGTCTTTTCGGTCGGCGAATTCCTCCGGCGCGAGGAAGTCTCCTTCACCCGCCGCGAGTTCCGAGCCGGTGCCGGTGTCCGCAAGGTCTTTACCGGCTCCGGGCATCAGGCGGGCATCCGTTACTCCTACGAAGTGCTGCGCGCCGACAACGCCCCGCTCGATCCGAGGGCCCGGTCCATCAGCCCCGACGATCAACCCGATGTCGGCGCCGTGTCCCTGGATTGGTCAATGGACCGCCGGGATTCCGCCCTCAACCCGCGCTCCGGCTACCAGCTCGCCGCCAGCCTGGAGACTGCCCTTCCCGAATTTGGAGGCGGCTCCCGCTACCTGCGACCCGAGGTGAATGCATCCACCCACATCGGACTCAAGGGCGGGCGCTACCTCAACCTGGGCATCCGCTACACCGCGATCGTGGACCCTTCCAACGACGGTCTGATTCCGTTCAACAAGCGGATCTTCCCAGGCGGCGAAGACAGCGTCCGCGGCTACCAACGCGGCGAAGCAGGCCCACGCAACGCCGATCATGAAGTCATCGGGGCTGAAGCCGCCCTGGTCTGGATGCTCGAACTCGAACAGCTCCTCACCTCGACCTGGTCCGTGGTCGGATTCGTCGACGGCGTCGCCCAAGCCGCGGAAATCCAGGAGCCGCTGTGGAGTGAAGTGCTTTGGTCCGTCGGCGCAGGGCTGCGCTGGAACAGCTTCATCGGGCCCGTTCGCCTGGAGTACGGCTACAATCTCAACCGCCGCCAAGGCGACCCGTTCGGCACCCTCCACTTCTCGGTGGGTTTCCCGTTCTGACCCGCCGGTCAGTAGTCGGGCTCGTTGCCGACCTTCCATTTGATATTGCAGCCGATGCTCGCCACCTGGGGTTCCGGAACCGGCTTTCCAGCCAGCACTGCATCCAACGCCGCCCGCAAATCCTTGCCGTGGGCCGTCGCCCCGCTCTTGGGGCGCGTCTCATCGATCTGGCCGCGATAGACCAGCTTGAAGTCGGCGTCGAACAGGAAGATGTCCGGCGTGCATGCGGCGCGATAGGCCTTGGCCACCGCCTGCGAATCATCGTGCACGTACGGGAACGTGTACCCGATGTCGCGCACTTCCTCGCGCATCTTCTCGGGATTGTCGCCGGGATAGGCCACCGCATCATTCGAGTTGATCGCCACGATCCCAATGCCCCGTGCCTGGTAGTCCCGCCCCATCGCCGCCAGTTCCGCCCGGACATGCTTCACGTAGGGACAGTGGTTGCAGATGAACATCACCAGCAGACCCCGCCGCCCCCGGAAGTCATCCCGCGCCACCGTCCTGCCCTCGGTGTCCGGCAGCCGAAAATCCGGAGCCACCGTCCCCAACGCCATCATCGTCGAATTGACCAAAGCCATGCCGCATCCTCCAAAGCCGCCAATCCCCTTGTCCAGCCCTGTTCCTGCCCACCGGCTCGACACCCTCCCTTCCCTGCTCCAACGTCCTGCCGATGAGTCATGGATTGGCCTGGTACTGGCACCGCCTGCGCGCCATGCGCCCCGCCGAAATCCGTGAGCGTGTCGCCCAGAAACTGCGCAAGCGGGCCGACGCCCGCCGCCCTCCGGATTTTGGTCGCAACACCCCATCCGCCCCTCCCGGCCCCTGGCCTCGCCTGCCCGACCGCGAAAGCTGCCCTTCCAGCGTCACGGAAGCCCTCCAGTCAGATGTCATCACGGTCCTCGCAGGACGCTGGCGCGCCTTCGGTCACCTCCAAATCCAAGTCGACGACCCTCCGCAATGGTTCACCGACTACGCCGCCCACAAGGACCTGCCCACCGCGCGCCCCGGGTTTCACCTGAACCACAGGGACCTGCCCGCCGGTGCCGACATCAAGGTTGTCTGGGAGTTGAGCCGTTGGCAGCCCCTCGTCCGGCTGGCCCAGGCCGCCTGGGCGCTCGGTGACCGGCACGCGGGTGAACAATGCCTCGCCTGGCTGGAACACTGGCGCCGTCAGAACCCCGCCTTCATCGGTTGGAACTGGACCAGCGCCCTGGAGTCCGGCATCCGGCTCATCAACTTCGCCTGGATCGACGGTCTGCTCACCGCCGCCGGCGCGGACAGCGCCTCACTGGATGCGCTTCGCCGCCGGCTGGTCCCCCCACATCTCTGGTACACGTGGCGCCATCGTTCGTTCGGTTCCTCCGCCAACAATCATCTGCTGGGCGAACTCGCCGGCCTCGTCGTCGCCTCCGTCCGCTGGCCCTCCATGACCTCGTGGGGCGCTCCCCTACCGGATCTTCAGCGCCTGCTGGAAGCCGAAATCCTTGCCCAGTTCGCACCCGATGGCGGTAACCGCGAACAGGCCCTCAACTATCAGCTGTTCTCCTGGGAACTCTCCTGGCACGCACGCTCCGCCCTCGCCGCCGCAGGCCGATCCCTTTCCCCAGCCGTCGAGGAACGCCTGCGTCGGGCTGCCGATTTCTTCGTCACCACCCAGGTCGCTGAAGACGCGTGGGACTATGGCGATTCCGACAGCGCCACCGTCACGCCGCTGTTCGCCAATGAATGCCGGGCCACCACCGAATGGTACACGTGGTTCGCGGAAGCCCCGGCCAGTCCCGCTCTGCACTGGTGGCTGGGTGAACCGCCGGAGCCCATCCAGCCTCCCGCTTGCGTGCGCGCCGGTGATGATTGGCTCGTCTTTCCCGATTCCGGCCAGGCCGTGTGCTGGTCCGGAGATTGGCAGGCCCGCTTCGACCTCTCCCCCCTGGGTTACCTGAGCACCGCCGCCCACGGGCATCTCGACGCCCTTCACCTTTCCCTCTGGCTCGATGGCGTCGCGCTGGTCATCGATCCAGGAACCGGCGCCTATTACGGCGATGTCCGGTTGCGCGCATGGCTGGCCAGCTGGGACGCCCACAATGGTCCGCATTCCGGCTCCGTCGATTTCCCCCGCCGACTCGGACCGTTCCTTTGGGGCGACCACCACACCGTCCCCACCTGGCAACAGCTCGATGCCCAAACCCTCGAAGGAGAACTCGCCCTGCCCCACGGCACCGTGAGCCGACACATCCGACGTGTCTGTGAGGACGGCGAGGACGGCTGGCAGGTGGAGGATTTGCTCATCCCTTCCGGCCCGACCGCGCCGCGGGGATTCCGCGTCTGCTGGCAGTTCGCGCCTGGCACCCGGTTGCATTCCTCCAACGGCAGCCCGCGCTACTTCCATGCCGAACGCCTCGGCAAACGCTTCACCATCGGCATCGATTCCGCCTGGACCACCATGCGTGTCCTCGACGAAACCGTCGCGTCGGTCGGGTTCCCGGTGACGGGAGATCTGGAAGGACTTTGTTCACAGGCCTTCCGCCGAATCACCGCGGGCCCCCGCATCGAACTCACCGCCCAAGGCGCCAACCCGTCCCGTTACCGCACCACATTCCTGGTCGACCGCAGCACCGCGGGGTCGCCCTAAGCGGACCGATTCAGTTGTATCTCACGCGAAGACGCAGAGACGCAAAGAAGGACCGGCCAAAAAAGAGACCACCGCACCGAAAGACTCGCGAACCAAAAGGTATGGGTTGACGGAGGGCTCCCGGCTCAACGCATTCATCGCATTTCTTGGCGTCTTCGCGTCTTGGCGTGAACTCCATCCATGACAACTGAATCGTTCCGCTAAGCCGCCGATCGCTCCCTCAACTGACCGCACGCCGCATCAATGTCCGGTCCTCGGGACCGCCGGAAATGCGCCACCACCCCGCGCGCCCGGAGTTCCGCGACAAATCCCTCCGCCACCGCCTCCGGGACCGGCGCATAGTCCACACCGCGAAGGCTGAGACCCGTGGGGTTGTAGCGAAGCAGGTTCACATGCATGCGTCGTGAACCGATCACACCCGCCAGTTCGCGGGCTTGTTCGACCGAATCATTGACCCCCGACAACAGGCAGTACTGAACCGTCACCGGCCGACCCCGCCGCGCCTGAAAGCGATCAGCAGCCGCCAGAATCTCGGCCACGGAATAGCGCCGTCCCATCGGAATCAGCCGAGCCCGCGTCGCGTCATCCGGCGCATGCAGCGAGACTGCCAGATGGATGTTCAGCCCCAACTCCGTCAACGCGTCGATCCCGGGAACGATGCCGACCGTCGAAACCGTGATCTGGCGCCAACCCAACGCCCCAAGCCGGTTGTCGGCCAACCGATGCACCGCTTCCACCACCTGGTCCAGGTTCAGCAGCGGTTCCCCCATGCCCATGAACACGATCGTTTGCAGCTTCCTCCCCGCCACACCCGCCTCCCGTCGCAGCGCCAGGAATTGCTCGACGATCTCGTCCGCCATCAAATTCCGCTCAAACCCGCTTCGGGTGGTCGCACAAAAATCACAACCCATCGCGCATCCCACTTGCGACGACACACACCCCGCCGCGCGGTCCGCCCTGAAATCGGGCATCAACACCGACTCCACCGTCCGACCATCCGCCAATCGCAACAGCAGTTTCGTCGTGCCGTCCTCCGACACCTGCCGCTGAGCGAGTTTCGCCGAACCACCTTCGAACTCGGCCAGCAGCCGTTCCTTCAGCGCCGCTGGCAGCCGAAGTTCGTCCCAGGCCACGTTCCCATCGGCGGCGTAGTACGACCGGAGCACCCGCGCGGCGTGACTGGGCTTGAAACCCCAATCGCCGATCCGCGCCGCGAGACTCTCCAGACTCATTTCAGATAAGGCAGCCGCCACACCGCCATTCACCCAGGAACCCACGTGCTTTCCAAGACCCTGGAGCAGCCATCCTGGTATTCGTTCGCCACACCGTGTGCAGAGCCAGGCGACACTCCCAACCTCTACAGCGCAGCAATCGGGGGCGACCCTGCGGATACCCGCCGCAGAATCGCCCCCTTGCACCCCGGGTCCCCTCAGGATACCGGGGATCAACTCTACGGGATCAGGACCTCCGGGCTCTTCTGCCCGATCGGATCCTCAGCCCAAACCCGAGCGGATCCCTTCAGCAGGATCAGCCGTGCAACCACCCCAGAACCAGGCCGTTCCGAGGGCGCGCTCATCCCGGTGCGCACATACACAATGCTGCTGTTCGGGATGGGGCCCACCACCATCGAACTGGCGGTGTCACCCACGTACATCAGCAATTGCATCCGTCCGAACGACGGACTGGTCGCCGCCAGCGTCCAATAGAAGCGCTTCAGATTGGAGATGTTGGCCGCAGCAACCGCTGCCGTTGGCCCCGGGTGCAGCGGTTCAGCAGACTCTTCATTCGATTGACAGAGCTCGTCTCCGTTCAGCGCCGTCGGCCGCACGATATACGTGTAGGAGCGGTCCAGCACCCCGGGCTCGTCGGTGTAGGGCGGCGAAACCGCCGAAGCCACCCACAAATACGGGCCTCCAGAAGTGGTGCCCCGATACACGTTGTAGTAGGCCGCGTTCGGATCCTGCGTCCACGACAACTCCACTCCCTTCAATACCGGCGTCACCGACAACTGCACACAGCCACACGCCGGATCGTTGTCCGCGAGCACGAAGACCTGGGCCGTCCCAATGTCCGATAGATTCCCCATCTGGCTCCCCGGATACGATGTCGCGGTCGTGTCCGTGACCCGCAGATAGACGAGGTAATCCCCAGGCCCCTGCGCCTGGAAGAATGCCGTCACGTCGGGGTTTGCCCCCGTCGCATCATCAAACTCCCCGTCACCGTCCAGATCCCACACGTACTCGCCTAGGGTGTCCCCGGGGTAGGCTGGGTCATGGGGTTCGCTCCGGCCCTCGTCCGGATTCAACGAACGCCTCCCGTCCAGCCGCCATGGAACCCAGGCATTGCATAGGATATACGGACCATCCGCGTCCGCTGTCGGCCCCACGGGCGGTGTCGTGATCCGAACCGTCAAGGTCGTCTCCGTCGTCCGCGGAGGCGTGTTGTCGTCGATGACGCGCAGGCGGATGGGATAATCCCCCAGCGCCGTGAAGCTCGTGGTCACGAAGGGTCCTGAGGCTTCAAAGACACCATCGCTATCGGCATCCCATTCCCAACCCACAATGCTTCGTGCCGAGTCCTGGTGGTAGGAATCACTCCCATCCAAGGTCACCACCTGCCCCACAAGTCCCGGGTTCGGCACAGCCTTTGCCACCGCCACAGGAGCGCCACTCTCAAACAGCGTCCGATGCAGCATCATGATCGCCCAGGCCGTCTCGAACGGATACTGGTCACCCGAGTAGTTGTGTGCGTACCAGTAGCCCGCGGGGTTCTGATCACCAACCAGTGTCCGCGCAACACCATCGGTCCGGTCTCCCCGACTCTGTTCAGCGGAATACCAGTCGATCGGAGTCACCCCCGGACTCGACGACCGCAACAGCTTGATCGGGTCCGGTTGGAGGTTGGTCTGATGCAGCAGCATCGATTTCACGAAGGAGAACAGGCCATAGTAATAGTCCTTGATCGCGACCGTGGCCCCTCCGCTCGCCCCGAAGCGGTCGCAGAGAAAAGTCTCGGCATCATTCCAGCTCGGAAGACTCGCCGATTCCATGTCGCGACCCACACCATCCAGCACCATTTGCACCAAGCCGGAAGGCGTCGTCGCATAGGGTCCCCAGACCGCACCGGTGTCCGTGTAACCAAAGTAACCGCCTGCCGCCTGGGTGTAGACCAGCCATCGCAGATTCCAGTTCTTGACCCACTGAGGGACAGTCAGCCCCCAGTTACGCTCCGCCGCAATCATGCCGATCGCCGCCCACTGACATGCGGAGTTGTCGGGAAAGTCGTTGGCATTGTAGCGCCAACCCCCGCCCGGGCTGCCGTCGTATTGGGCCCACGCATGGTCGTCCACCATGTCCTGCACAATCGACGCGTACGTTCTGCCCACGATCCCGTTGCCACCCGTGGTGGTCACGGCATTGGGTGTCCCGCTGGCGACGATGGCGTCCATGAACATGCCTCCCTGGTAATAGGAATAGCCCTGTGCCACATAGACCCCCAGCCCGTTGTTGTTGCTGTCGGGATTCAGGTTGTTCCCCACACCATTGCGCACCAGGCCGATCGAACGAATCGTCAGCCACTGAAACAGCTGCCGCAATCCGCGCTGTACGGTCTCCGTGTAGGGATTGTCCGCATTCCCGGCCTCAAGGTGTCCGTTGACTTCGAACGCGTTCAGGTTCGCCACCGAAACGCCGTGCCAGGAGGAGGAAGCCGCCTGTCCGCCGCTGGTCCAATCACCGATCGCCACTCCTCCCTGAGTGCGACGCCACTGCGTCCTGTGCAGATACCAGAGCCCCTCGTCAATGCTGACATTGACCTCGGTCTCCAGATCCCGGTCCCGCATCTGTACGAAGTACGGCTTGCTGCCCGTCTCGCCCGTGCCGGTGTCGGTGACCGTCAACCGGGCGGTGTACACCGTTCCGACCGCACCGGAATACGCATGGGTCGCCTGGATCACGTAGGGGTCCCCCACGGTGCCGGTCGCAACCGCGGAACCATCCCCGAAGTCCCAGCTCCATTGCAGGTTTGACCCGGCCCGATCACACGTACCCTTCAGGGTCACCGCTCGACCCTGGTAGGTGCTGTGAGGGATCAACGGGTTTCCATCCACCCACGGCACCGTCTTCACCACGGGTGCCGCAGCCCATGTTGTAATCGATATCAGCAGGGCAGACACCCCGGCAAACCACGTCGGAGCGCCCAAGCCATACCTCAAGCAGGCTTTCATCCGTTTTCTCCTCTAGGTTAAAGATTGTTTACTGCCGCATCCGCCGTCCCAGGCCGAGCACACCCAGCAACGCCATGCCGGTGATCCAAAAGCCCCCGGTGCTGTCCGGAGCCGAAATCACCCCGTTGATCCCGAATTCTCCCACGGCGAAACCATTGGAAAAATCCGCGGACAGTTTCTCGATCGTGATCGATGTCAGGTTCTCACCCGGTATGTCCGAGTAGAAACCGATGCCTTTCGCACCACCCTGACCATTCACATCCACGCTTTCCTGCACACCCCCGGAACTCACCGCGAACGTCGCCGAGGCGAAGACATCGGGTTCCAGGTAGAGATAGAAGGCATGAGTTCCCGAAGGTAGCGTCAACGTCAGTTGGCTGCCCTGCAGCAATTCATCAAACCAATAAACGTCACCATCATAGGAGTGACTCCAGGTGTCCCACCCATTCCCTACTCGGGAATGTTCCAGGGATGTGCTGAACCCCAGCGGGCCTGAGACCGTGGCGGATGCTGGAGCAGCCACGTCAAGGACGCTGGCTCCCAAGGCCCGCGCGTCTTCAAACATCACCATGTCATAGCCACCCAGTGATGACGGCGGTGATCCCGTTCCGAGACTCACCGATACCACCCCCGCACTCACGGGAGTCGTTAGAAACATGACCAATGCTCCCATTGCAGGAGCCAACCCATCCCATCCATGTCTACCCATGTGATTGCCTTTCCGGGGCGTGTGTGGGGCCTATGCGTTTCAAGCATAAGCAATGCCGCGAAAGCCTCCCAACCTGATTCAGTTCCAATAGGCTCGCTACCAGTTCGTTACCCAATAGAGCGAACGCTAATGCAGTAATCATCCGCCATGATAGTGACAACTTTCTCGACACCACCCGTCCTCCCTCAACCTCGATCCATCGATGCCAACCTGCTCCTTCGTCGCCACTTGCCCAGGAAATGCACGTCTGTCCAATTTCCGACACTCCGTGGCGCGATTTACACCCCGGCGACAGTATCCGACCCTCCATTCCAGGTTTCCCCAAGCGATGCGAGGAACGCCGCATCACCCTGCAGCCACACCAACCGCCCACCCCAATGATCCGCTCGGCGAACGTTCACTTCTCCGCTAGCCTTCGGCGTGCTCACCATCCACGCCTCGTCAGCACCCCCCCAGCCGGGGCCGTCCCCCGATCCCGGTTCCCCGCGGGGATGTTGCCTTCTCCGCACGCTTCCTCTGCTGGTCTTCCTCGCCGTCACCGCCCGTGCTTCCGCCCAAAGCCCCGCGCCGGAATGGATCTCGGGGCCTACCGCCAGCCCTGGGAACGCCTTCGCTGAGACCGTTTGGTTCCGCCACGCCTTCCGCACCCCGCCCTACACCTGGAACGCCCGACTGACCGCAGTCAGCGACGGAACCGCCGAAATCTTCCTCAACGGCAAACGGGTGGCCACCTGCGATCAACCGTCCCAGCCTGTGCGCGCCGAGGTTTCCATGAACCTCCAACAGGGGGAGAACCTGATCGCCGTGCGAACCACGCGCCCAACGGAACCAGCGTCCCTCCTGATCCACCTCAACCTGGGAGGAACGGAAACGCATCAGGTGATCACCAGCACCAACTGGCTCGTGAGCGAGCGTGAGGTCACGGGCTGGAACAAGGCCGGTCTCGACACCACTTCCTGGACCCATGCCCGAAGCCGGGGCACTCACGGCGTGGCGCCCTGGGGCAATGTGTTGGCCAAGGCCTCGGCCACGCCCGCCTCGTCACTCCGCCTCCTGCCCGGCTTCGAGGCCGAGCTTCTCCGCTCCGCCCAACCCGACGAGGGATCCTGGGTCTGCCTGACCTTCGACCCGCAAGGCCGCCTCTACCTCTCGCCCGAAGGCGATGCTCAGCCGCTGCTGCGTATCACATTCAACGATGCCGGTGCCGTCGACCGCATCGAACCCGTGCCCGCACCCATCCGTTTCGCCATGGGCCTCCTGTTTGCGCACGGGAGCCTTTACGCCAACGCCAAAGGCCCGGCCGGCAGCGGACTTTACCGACTCACCGATGCCAATCAGAACGATCGCTTCGACGTGGATGAAGTTCGCTTGCTGAAGGCCTTCAAGGGCGGCGGCGAACACGGTTATCACGCCCTCACGCTCGGGCCCGATGGGCGCATTTATGTGCTCAACGGGAACGTCACCCAACCGCCCGAGGGCCTATCCCCCCACTCCGCCTACCGCCACTACGGCGAAGACATCCTTTCCCTGAACTCCGACGAAACCACCCGGCCGGGAGGAGCCCTCGCCCCCGGCTGCCAGGTCCTCCGCACCAACCCCGATGGCACCCACTGGGAACTCGTCGCCGCTGGCATGCGCAACGCCTACGGCTTCGACTTCAGCCCCGCCGGCGAACTGTTCGCCTTCGATAGCGACAACGAGTGGGACTGGGGCACCCCCTGGTACCGGCCCACCCGACTCTTCCATGTCGTTTCCGGCGCCGAAATGGGCTGGCGCGACGGCCCGCGGGCCTGGCCCGACTCCTATCCCGACCAAGTCGGCACTGTCGTCGATGTCGGCTTGGGATCGCCCACCGGTGTGAAGTTCGGTACCCGCGCCCGCTTTCCCGGCAAGTTCCAACGGGCCTTGTACCTCCAGGACTGGTCCTATGGCCGCATCCTGGCCGTCCACTTGGAACCCTACGGCGCGACGTTCCGCGGCACGTTCGACGAATTCGTCAAAGGCCAACCCCTCAATCTCACCTCCCTCGAGTTCGGACCCGACGGAGCGATGTACTTCGTCACCGGCGGCCGCGGCACCCAGTCCGGGCTCTACCGGGTCCGGTACACCGGCGAAATCACACCAGAACAGGCCCTCGGCCCTTCACCAGCGCACACCGCCGCCGCCGAGGCCCGCGCGCTTCGCCTCGACCTGGAACGTTTCCACGGCCTGGAACAGCCCGAGGCCGTCGACACCCTCTGGCCGCACCTGGGCCATCCGGATCGCGCCGTGCGATTCGCCGCCCGCGTCGCCCTCGAATCCCAACCCCTCCCGCGCTGGGAACCACGTGCCCAGACCGAAACCAACGCCACCGTGGCACTTCATGCCCTGCTCGCCCTCGCCCGGGTCGGCCCTCCTTCCTCACAGCCTGGATTGCTCAAGACTCTGGCCCGCTTCCCGCTCGCGTCTCTCGACGAGGAGCATCGCCTGCTCAA
>CAUJJW010000389.1 GCA_963205105.1 Verrucomicrobiota bacterium
TTGTCCTGCACCCGGTCCCCTAGACATGATCTCTCCCTCCATGAACCGTGCATCCGTAGCGGCGGGCGTCCCGCCTGCCGTAGAGGGGGGCGTCTCGCCCCCCGGAATCCCCGGTTCATGGTCCCAATGCGCGATTCGTGAATCGTGGCCCCTCTCCATGAGCCTCCACTCGTCGTCGTACTCCTACTCCTAATCGTAATCCCCCCCGCCTCCCCCGGTTCAAGATCCGTGGGCAGGTCGGTTTCGAACAGGCGACTCCCTCCATGAACCACATCCATCTCACGGCGGCTCGAAATGCCCGCGCCGGCTCCGGCACCGCCGCCGAACCGCTCTTCGTTGAAGACGCCCATGCCTTCGACGCCGTCCTACGGCAACACCGCAAGGACACCACCTTCCACCTCCACCCCGGCGTTTACGAAACCCGCGGCGCCTGGGCCTTCGCGCAACACGATTTCTGTTCCCTCGGCGACGGCTGCGCGCTGGTGGGTGTTGAGGGCTCCGCCCACACCACGCTCCAACTCGCGCACGCCTGCGAGTGCAAGGTGACCACGCATCGCGGACCGGTCCCCGCTGAAAAGTTTGAGATGATCATCGCCGGCAGCCGCTCCGGACGCGCCGAAAACATCCGCATCGAAGGTCTCACCATCGATGCGCGCGGCGGCCAACACGCCGGAGGCGCCGCCCTGGCCACGGTGGCGGTCCACGTCTTCGCCAGCCGATCCATCCTCAAGGATCTCCGAGTCGTCGGCGTCGCCGGCATCTGGCAAGGCGCCAACGAAGGCTTCGGCATCCTGGTCAACAACTGCGGCGACGCTTCCCTCAAGCCCGGTGGGCATCGTATCGAATCCTGCCACGTCGAATGCCTCTCCGGCGCGTACGTCACCGGCCTCTACTGCGGCGTCACCCGCCCCCAACCGAGGAGCGACGTCGAAGCCTCTATCGTCCACGACTGCCATGTCGTCGCACCCTGGGCCCACCAGGGCAAACACGCCCACGCCGCCTTCGCCGCCAACACGTCGACCACCTTCACCTCCTGCACCGGCGAGGGCTTCGATCGCTTCTTCTTCTGCGACACCGGCAGCATCGACACCATTTTGCTGAAAGATTGCCGCGGCTTCTTCGGCTATTGCGCCATCGACCTGCCGGGTCCGGTCGGTCCGGGCAACCCCATCCTGCACCGTCAGAACTTTAAGGTGCGCGACTGCTCCTTCACGGCGGTCCACCCGCACGCCGATCACGTGGTGTTGCTGAATGCCCAGGACGGATCGGAGGGCAGCAAGGCGTTTCCCGTGCACAACATCGCGATCCAGGGATGCACGGTGGCCTCGGACAATCCCGGGGTCACGTTTTACGCGGTGAGCGTCAAAGCCGCCCGGACCTCCGGTGTGCGGGTGAGCGGCTGCACCCTGCCAGCGAACCGCAAACTCGGTGTGTGGCCGCCGACGCCGGCGGCAGCGGTCAATGTGGTGTGACGAGCTTCCGGGGATGAACAGCCGATCCAAACCGACGAACAAACGCACGATTGACGGCCCGGGTCCGTTTGATGCTTCATAACGCCGCGTTCAGCGCCGGTGCGGGTGTGGTTCAATGGTAGAACGTGGGCTTCCCAAGCCTGAGACGAGGGTTCGATTCCCTTCACCCGCTCCATTCAGCATCACTGCGCGGAATGAGCCGCCAGTTCCACCAACTCCTGCACGAGGCCGGCGTGCATCTTCGCGAAGTCGACAACCCTGCCGGAAGCATGTTCGCCAAGCGCTCGTTCCATTCCTTGCGCCACACCTTGGTTTCAGACCCAACCAACTCCGGCTCCAATCCCGAGATCCGGCGCAAGTTGACCGGCCACAAGACTGTTTCCGTCCACGACCTATACACCGATTTCGAACGCGAAACCCTGCGGGCTGCCGTCCATGCCATCCCTTCCCTTCCAGAGCTTCGAGGCAGGCCCAGGAGGGCGAAGCCAACCAGCGACCGTCCCGAGAAGGGATTGCCCTGGGCGACTGTCTCCAATTGGAGACAACCCTCACGACATCGTCCCCCCGAACCGCAGCTTTATGTTGCCTCACAGGTGCTCTGCCATCCCCCTCGCCACCACAGATTTGTCGTGTTGGAGATCAGTCAAGGATTTAGAATATCCTCTCTACGCCGCAGACAAGATGACGCCAATATCATTCTTCGACAACTACACTCCAACGCCCAACTCGCAGAACGCCTACAGGCGACAGTTCGTTGTTCCAGTCTTCCGTCCGGCGCCGTCGCGCCATCTTTCTGATTCCAGGCCTGGACGCGGTTTGAAGATACCCAGCAAAGGTATTACCGGAGTCATCCTGGCCAGTGGCAGCATGTCTTCCAACAAATGCCGCGCAGGCAACTTCCGCCGCGCCCTCATCGAGTCCGACCTTCTGCACTACGTGGTCACCCTCCTCGGCCAGCTCTTCTCCGGTACCCACTTACCAGTCCGCCTCTCGTTCCTGTCGAAGACCAAAACCGCCGACGCCAAACGCGGCTTCCGCGACCGGCGCTAGCAGACACTCTTTGTCCAAGGCGGCATCTGCCAAACTGCCAATCCAAACCGTTGGGAGAACTAGCTTATGTCACGACTAACCCAAACCCGGAGTCTTGAGCCGGTCATCAATGCAGCCCAACAGTGGATCCGAAACTGCCTGATCGCTGACAACTCAGTTTTATCAACCGGGCTGCTCTGGACACCGAACAACCTTGCGGAAGTCCGCGGAGCCTTTGTCGACCATCCAGACGAAGGGAAAGACGACTTCTCCACAAAGTTGAAGGGGCAGATGGCGCCTGCCTCTCCCTCAGCACAACGGCTGATGGCCGAGATGGTGTGGGCGCTTCTGCTTTTTCCTTCAAATATTAAAGTTACAACGAAACGGCAGCAAGTTGGCGAAATATGGTCAATGTCGGGCGAGGCATTGGGCGAAGATCAGTTACTACTAAGCGACAATGTTCTCGCGGGTATCGGCTCTGGTGGGCCCGGCTTCAACAACCATCGCTGGCGGGAACTGGTCTTCCTTATCACTCTAGTCGGTGACTTAAAGAAGCGCTCTTCGGACGAGCGACAGAAAATCATGTCAGTGTATGAAGCGTTCGTCGATTGGATCGACCAAATTCCGCAAGCGGGTCACAGGCAGCTTCGGCATATGCTGAGGTTCTTTTGCTTCCCAGATCGGGTTGAACGCATGTCTTCAAATCGTGAGCGCTGGGCTGTGCTTGCGGGATTTGGAGTCGCCCCGGAGAAAGACCTAAAGAAGTGGAGCGACCAAAAACTTGATGACGGGCTGCTATCGCTCCGAAAACAACTTGAAGGGAAGCATCCCGGCGAAACGCTAGATTTTTATGAGTCCCCATTGCGGGAATTCTGGAAGCCGACCGAAGAAGGCGAGGTGGAAAATGGCGCCACCCGTCGCTTCTGGGTGGAGAAAACGATTGTAGAAGAGCGTCCAGATCGAAAAGAAGGGCTTCATGCTCTTGGGAAAGCGCTTTGGTCACCCCAGAGAGCAGAAGGCAATCGAGACATTTATCGACTAATGCGTCAAGTCCGAGAGGGCGACGTCGTCTTCCACTTTGTTGATAACAAGGAACTACGAGGTGTATCGGTCGCGGCGAGTCAGGCAGATGAAACATTTTCTGGCGTTGACGGGACCGAATGGGCTGGTCGCGCAAGCTACCGGATTCCGCTTCGTGAATATCGCCAGTTGACCCCGCCGATTCATCGGTCCGAATTCTTGGCAGACAACAACTATCGAGGCCGGATATCGAACATGCTCGAGCAGCATCGCGGTTTGTTCTTCAACAAAGAGTTCAATCTTAATCAAGGCTCCTACCTCACGGAAGCGCCAATTGAGCTTGTTCAACTCTGGGATGAGATCCATCGGCAAAAGACCGGGGCTGCACTTTTGCCCGGCATAGACCAAGGAATTGCATCTACTGTCAAGGACACCACCGAAGCAGTCATTCGCAAAACTTTGGACGCAAAAATTGTAGAAGCGTTTGAACAATCTCTGCGAGATGCCGGCGTTGTCGCATCGCGCGCGCTTGTGATACGGATACTCTCGTCGCTGGCCAGCAAAAGATTGGTATTACTTACAGGACTTGCTGGTTCAGGAAAGACAAAGATTGCTCAGGCACTTGCTCGTTGGCTGCCGTCGTCTTCGAACTGCTTTCGGGTTGTCGCAGTTGGGGCGGATTGGACAGGAAACGAGAATATCCTCGGCTACCCTAACGGACTCGAAAAAGCGTCATACATCAGCAAGCCTTCACTCGACGTAATTCTCCACGCGATGGCCAACCAGGCTATTCCCCACTTCCTCATTCTTGATGAGATGAACCTGTCCCATGTGGAACGTTACTTTGCGGACATTCTCTCGGCTATCGAGTCAAATGAGACAATCCACCTCCATCAAGATTCAGAGAGGAAAGCAAATGGCAGGCCCATCCCAGCTGAAGTCGAAATTCCGAAGAACCTCTTCATCATCGGCACGGTGAACGTGGACGAGACAACCTACATGTTCTCGCCGAAGGTGCTGGATCGAGCAAACGTCATCGAATTCCGCATGGACGCTGGCGAGTTAGCAAAGTTTCTCAGCAATCCGGCCAAGCTGGACTTGTCGAAGCTCGACGGCAAGGGCGCATCGTTTGGAAGGGCGTTCGTCGAGGCGATCAATAATCCAGCGGCTGTTCCCGCTGATGTGAAGGCGGCTTACGACGCCGAAATGCTGCTGCTCTTCAAAACGCTGCAAGCCCACGGAGCGGAGTTTGGGTATCGCACGGCCTACGAGACGGCGCGCTTCATCCACTTCTACAAGCTGCTGAGCAATCATGCGGACGGTGACACGACGTGGTTCCTCGGTGCCTTTGACTGCATGGTGTTCCAGAAGGTACTGCCTAAGCTGCACGGCTCACGGGCCAAGCTAGGGCCAGTGCTCAAGAAGCTGTGGTTCCTCTGCGTGAACGATGCGGCTGGCCGTGGTGCGGACGCGCTCAAGGCGGCAGAAGAGGCTGCGCGTTCGACCGACAAAAGGGCGGAGCCTTCGGTCATCGTCCCGGCTGGTGCGCCCTATTCTTTAAGTGCGGAGAAAATTGGCCGTATGTGGCGGCTGTTAATCGAAAACGGATTCGCCTCCTTCGCCGAGGCATGAAGTCATGCGCGTACTTCCTGACACCAGAATTCCGTTTCGCTCGCCGTCCGGCACAGTAGTCGCCTATGTCACCCTGATGCCCGTGAAGGATGCGGAGAGCGCATCCACGGCACCGCTGGCGGAGACGGATGAGGAGGACGCCCATGAACATGGGGAGACGACCGTGCAGTTGCGCGAGTCGGAACGGTATGAGTATGAGGTGGTGCCAGCCAACGGCGCGGACTTGCGCCTGAGGTGCAGTCTTTCCAGCCGCCGCCGCAGTCTTGGCAGTGGCGGTGAAAGGCCGGATGCAGGTCTGATCGAGACGCGTTCCTTTTGCGGCACGCTCCTGCTGGAACTGGTCGATGGTGAGGTGGACGACGCGAAGGCTGCGGTGGCGTCGGCGCTGCTGGATGTGCGTTCGCTCAAGCTGGACTACCGCACGGAATACCGGGGGATGCTGCGTCGCTTGTCGGATGAAATCGCGGGACTGGTGGCGGATGCGCGGTCTTCGGCCAAGGCGAGTTTCCGTTCGACCTTTGAAGACCGGGCAGATGCAGGCTGGCTGCAAATCCAACTCGAGCTGCTGCGCGAGACGCTGGACAGCGCTGATTTTTCCGCTGCGCTGCAACGCATTCTGAGCTTTCCCCATGAGCGGCTGTCCACGGTGAGCGATTCTGTTTCCACCGACCGACCGATTCGCTGGACGCCGTCGGGGGTGCGGCGATTGGTGACGGGCAATCCACGCCGCGAGGTTCCAGCTACGCATCCGCTGCGACCGCAACTCGGCTTGGAGTCGATCGCCGAGCGGGTGCTGGTGTCGCGCAAGTCGCGGGACCTGGACACGATAGAGAACCGTTTCGTGAAGTTCGCGTTGAGTGAGTTCAGGGCTTTCCTCACCCATGCGCAGGGCGTTTTCGATTCAAATCCAGGCTGGGGGGCATCAGCGGCGTTGTCGCGTCGGCTTGCGGCCACAGTGGAGGATTGGCTTGGGCGAAGCTTGTTCCGTGAAGTGGGCGGCATGCGTTTTGCACCGCTAGGCAGTCCGGTCTTGCAACGCAAGGCGGGCTATCGAGAGGTGCTGCGTTGGTGGTTGCGGTTTCGCACGGCGGCGGAGCTTTCGTGGGAAGGTGGCGAGCAGTTGTTTCACGCGGGGCAGCGCGACGTGGCGAGTCTCTACGAGTATTGGCTGTTCTTTGAGTTGCTGGGCTGGTTCTGCCAGAAGTGCCGGGGTGGGGATCGTCCGGCGGTGGAGGAATTGATCGAAGGGCTGGAGGAAGGTTCGCCAAATTTGCGACTGCGGAAGCGGATACAGCTGGGGCCATTTGTCGGCATGTTTGCGGGGCAGAGCCGCCGATTAAATGCGCGCTTCGCTTACAACCGGCGCTTTGAAGTAACGCAGGACCGACACGCTGCAGGGAGCTGGACCCGGCGTCTGCATCCCGACTACACGCTGACGTTCTGGCCCGAGGATTTGAGCGAGGAGGAGGCGGAGCGGCAGGAGTTGCTTGTCCATGTGCATTTCGACGCGAAGTATCGCGTGGAAGACATCGAGAGCTTGTTCGGCGCGGAAGGAGCGGACGACACCGACGACGAGGTGGAGGGCCACTACAAGCGGCAGGATTTGCTGAAGATGCACGCCTACCGGGATGCCATCAAACGCTCGCAAGGTGCGTATGTTCTGTATCCAGGGCGGGCCAATGCGGCGGTGAAGCTGAAGGGCTTTCACGAAATCCTGCCAGGGCTGGGAGCATTCGGAGTTGCTCCGGACGGGAACGGAGTGGCGCAGGGTTTGGAGTCACTGGAGAAGTTCTTGGATGAAGTAATGGCCCATCTGGGCAACCGCACGACAGCGCAGGAGCGCGTGAGCTATCACGTCGCCGAGAGCTACACCTTGAAGGAAGATCCCGTGCAATATGGGGCTCTTCGATTGCCAGAGGCGGACACCCTTGGGATACAATATCGAGCACTCCCCCCAGCAGAGCACTTAGTGCTCACCGCCTGGTTTGAGAATGACGCGCAACGGGAATTGGCTCAGTCGGACGATGGTTTTACCTATGTGCGTTTAGGCCGTCGAAGCGGCTCCCTTCACGTCCACCCCAACCTAGCCAGGACGCGACATCTCCTCTTGCGAACGCATGGCCCCAGCGTTGCACGTGGCATGGTGGTGCTTCGTGAGCCGGGATTTCGAATCTTCACGCGCGCACAACTGAGAGCGGAATTATCGGCACACGCCAGGGGCGCCGGAGTTGCGGCTTGGCAAGCCAGCGCTGGCGCAGATGACGACGACTTCATCTACGCGCTATTCAAGACGAAATTTGACCCGGTTTTCGCTAGTCAGGCATGGAACGCGGAGGAGGTTATCAGGCAGATCGAAGGCTTCGAGTCGGATATCCGTAAGCGACCGGTGGATAATCTGAGCAGGACTTCGCCTAATCCTCGGGTACTCTCGCTGCGAGACCTGTTGAGAGCCCGGGCCGCTTCCTGATGAAGGATATCTGGAACAAAGGGAAGCGCTCGGAGTTGATGAGCCTTGTCCGCTCCCGCGCAAACAAGTCGACTGAGCTTGTTCTGATGAAACTCTTTCGCACAGAAGGCATTACCGGATGGCGCCGCCACCTGAGACTTCCTGGCACACCCGACTTTGCCTTTCGCGCACCCCTCCTTGCGATTTTTTGGATGGGTGTTTTTGGCACGTCTGCCCTACGCACCGAACTTTCCCCAGGAACAACGCTTCCTTTTGGCGCAAGAAGCTTGATGGCAATGTTGTCTGTCCGCGACCGGACTGTGAATCGTGAACTCCGCAAAGCCGGGTGGCGCGTGATCCGCATTTGGGAACACGACCTGCCAAAACAGGGAAAGTACTGGGCGCGACGGATCAAACGCCTTCTTGTGGAGGGCTAAGAAATGGACCTGCACAAGGCAGATCCATCGCGTGTCATCCGAACTCGTCCTTTGCTGATTCCAAGTATCGAGTCTTGGTGAAGCCTTCAACGCTTCTGCGGTAGCGGGCATCGTCCTTGCACCGATGGCACGGGCCGTTGGCCCTGATGTATGGGTTGGCGCCAAACTTTGGGCGTCGCCCAAGGCTGGGATGGTTTCGGGCCTTTGGCCCTCCGCAATGCCACCGGAACATCGCGACCTTTCAGACGTCGCCTCCGATCACCCACGTATGCCAAACGCCGGTGACGGTCGTCTGGGGGGGGCTATTCCAAAGCGCCACCGGCGCGACTCCATCCCAGCCTGGGGCGATCGCCCCAGGTCCATGGCCCAAAAAACAATCCGGGCTGAAGGCCCGACCCGACCCATCGCCATGCCGCATCCCCGGTGTCTCACCATTGTCCTTCGGACCATGGAACGGGCCGTTGGCCCTGGTGAAGGTGTTGGCGCTGGACCTTGGGCGTTGCCCAAGGCTGGTATGGATTCGGGCCGTTGGCCCTCAGGAATGCCCGCGGAACATGGCTCCCCTTCAGACGTCGTCACTCACCGCCAACGTATGCCGACATGGATGGCGGTCGTCCAGAGGGCATCTCCGAGAGCGCCAACGGCGCGACGCCATACCAGCCTGGGGCGATCGCCCCAGGTCCATGGCCCAAAACACATTCAGGGCTGAAGGCCCGCACCATCGCCATGCCTCGACGCCGGGGCCGCAACATCGTGCATGGAACGATGGCACGGGCCGTTGGCCCTGGTGAAGGTGTTGGCGCTGGACCTTGGGCGTTGCCCAAGGCTG
>CAUJJW010000390.1 GCA_963205105.1 Verrucomicrobiota bacterium
CACGGGCCGTTGGCCCTGGTGAATGGGTTGGCGCCAAACCTTGGGCGTTGCCCAAGGCTGGGATGGTTTCGGGCCTTTGGCCCTCCGCAATGCCACCGGAACATCGCGACCTTTCAGACGTCGCCTCCGATCACCCACGTATGCCAAACGCCGGTGACGGTCGTCTGGGGGGGGGCTATTCCAAAGCGCCACCGGCGCGGCCCCATACCAGCCTGGGGCGATCGCCCCAGGTCCACGGCCCAATACACAATCCGGGCCGGAGGCCCGGCCCGACCCATCGCCATGCCGCAACCCCGGTGCCTCACCATCGTCCTTCGGACCATGGACCGGGCCGTTGGCCCTGGTGAAGGTGTTGGCGCGGGACCTTGGGCGTTGCCCAAGGCTGGTATGGATTCGGGCCGTTGGCCCTCGGGAATGCACGCGGGAATACCACGGAACATGGCTACCGTTCAGGCGTCGTGACCCACCGCCAATGTGTTTCCACATCGAGGGCGGTCGTCCGGAAGGCACCTCCGAAAGCGCCCCCGGCGTGCCATCATCCCATCCTGGGCCGTTCGCCCCTGCTCGTTTCAACACACCCCGTTCGAAGGGGGGATGGGCTGGAATGGGCGCTCCGCGTACTCCAGAAAATCAAAATCCGCGGTCCGCCCCGTTCCAGACATGTCCTGACACGCCACGCCGACGAAGGCGCCGGTGAAGTGGGCTTGGCCGGGGGCCACGCATTCATCGGAGAGAATGCTGGCATCGAACTGCTGAGGCAGCCATTGCCAGTCCGCGTGCGCTCCTTCGACCCGATACGCGAAGTGCATGCGCTCGTCGTCGACCTCCACCCGCAGAAACACCGGCTTGCCGCTCGGGATGGGGATGGGCGGCGTGAAGGCATCGGACTGCATCGAATCCGGCGCGCACGACATCACCCGCAGGTGTTTGCCCAGGGTTTCGTCGTGCGAAAGGTACAAGTAATGGAACTTGGTGCTGTTGTAGTAACAGACAAGGCCGGCGAGCTGCTGGAAATGTTCCGGCTCGAACTCCACGACGGTCGAAGCATGGAAGCAATGCGACTGCTGACGCCGGGCGACGAGGGATTGCCGGTACAGACTGCCGAGCGTTTCGCGCCCGATGAGCCTCAAAAATCCAGGCCGCGCCGCGAGGCTGAAGATCTCGTCGGGATAGGGCGTGCGCAGCCATTGGAAGTCGATCGGCAGTTCCAGGGCATCAAAGTCGTAGCGAATCTTTGAAGCCGTTGTGGCGCCGGCCTGGGAATCCATCTTCGACATCGAAGGAGACGCTTCACCTGGGCTGTTGTGTTCGAGAGAGGGCGCGGGGGTTTCGACGGTGGGAATCCCCTGCCCGTCCAGGGTGCGCAGCCAGCCGTCGGAGCCCCAGACCATCTTCTGAATCGCGGTTTCCCGGCCGAGCGTGCATCGCCCCCGGTTACGCAGGGGACGGCCGACGAGATAAGCCATGTAGGTTTCGCCTTTCGGCGTTTCGACCAAGCTCGCATGACCGGCGCGTTGTAGTGCGCAGTCGGGCCGCTGCCGCGCGCTCAGGATGTGGGTGTCGGGATGCAGCTCGTAAGGGCCGGTGAGGCTGCGGGACCGGGCCATGGTCACCGCGTGGTTCCACTGGGTACCGCCCTCCGCCGTGAGCAGGTAATACCAGCCGTCCCGCCGATAGAGGTGCGGCGCCTCGGTAAACCCAAGCGTCGTGCCCTTGAATAGGTTGATGCGTTCACCGACCAACCGTCGTTCCCGGACCGAGTATTCCTGAAGCACGATGCCCGCGAAGCGATTATGCCCGGGCCGGTGATCCCAGAGCATGTTGAGCAGGTACTTTCTGCCGTCGACATCGTGGAAGAGCGACGGATCGAAGCCGCTGCTGTTGAGGTACACCGGTTCGGACCAGTCGCCGTCGATGGTCGGACAGGTGACGAGGTAGTTGTGAAAATCGCGCATCGACGAGCCGCTCGCTCCGGCGACGCTGGCGCGCCCGAACCGCTTCACATCGGTGTAGATGAGCCAGAACAGGCCGTCGGCCTGGCTGAGGCATGGCGCCCAAACGCCGCAGGAATCCGGGTCGCCGAGCATGTCGAGCTGACTGGCTCGCCGCAATGGACGGGTCAGCAGGTGCCAGTTCACCAGGTCATGCGAATGATGGATCTGCACCCCGGGAAACCACTCGAAGGTGGAGGTGGCGATGAAGTAGTCGTCGCCAGCCCTCACGATGGAGGGGTCCGGGTTGAAGCCTCGAAGGATCGGATTCTGAATGGTCATGAGGGTCTCCTGAGCAGCAACAACACCGAGGACCTAGGAAGCTGGCACCCCGAGCTAACGGCGTTCCGCGCCGGGACTGGCGAGAACCAGAGTCTGTTCCCAGCCCTTTTTCAACCGGTAGAACTGGAGAATGACAACGACCAGAATCGCCGCCACGACAGGAGCACCCGCGAAGGCGATTTTGATGCCCAGCAAGGAGGTTTCGGTCTGCTCCACGTTGGCCTTGTAGCCGAAGAAGCCGAGAATTTTGCCGCCCAAGCCGCCTCCCACCGAGATTCCCAGCTTCAGTGCGAACAGCTGCCCGGCGAAAAAGAGGGCGAGTGCGCCCTTGCCCGAGGTCTTGAGGCCGAAGTCCACGGTATCCGGCACGGCCGAGAAGAGCAGCGGCAGGAACATCATGTGACAGAAGTTCCCCAGCATGATGAGCACGAGGGACGCCTCCCACCAGGGGCGAGGAACGAAAAGGAGCAGGACATTCGGCACCAGCGACCCGATCAGCGCAGTCTTCATCACCGTGACCTTGCACCACTGCATGCCCAGAAACAGGCGGTTGGCGGTCACCACCCCGGCCACGCCCGCCAGCATGGTGAGCCCCATGTAGAGCGCCATGAAGTTCTCGGTGACAGAGAACACGCCGGTGAGATCGTGCTCGATGTAGTACTTGATGAAGTAGGGCTTCACATTGCCCTGCATGCCGCCCCGGATCTGGATGATGAACATGGCGAGCGAGACCACGAGCCACTGGCTGTTGCCGAACATGGCCTTCACGTCCTCCCACAGGCTCGGTTTGACAGTGCCCTGCCCGGCCGTGCCGTCCCCTGGATAGGTGCGCTCCTGCGTCCACGCGAAGCAGCCGAAAAGAGCCACCACGCCTACGATCGCGAGCAATCCGACGGCGAAGGGGAACCCGAGTTGAAGGTTCTCCGGTCGGCCGCCACCGCCCAGGATCCGTGAAAGCGGCCAGATCGACACCGTCACCAGGAAACCTCCCACCATCGCCATGCCGAAACGCCAGGATTGCAGGCCGGACCGCTCGTCCTTGTCTGCGGTCATGGTTCCGGCGAGCGCCGAGTAGGGAATGTTGACGGCGGTGTAGGCGGTCATCAGCAGCGCGTAAGAGATGTAGGCGTACACCAGCTTGCTGCCTGCCGACACGTTGGGAGTGATGAAGGCAGCGACAGCGAGGAGACCGTAGGGAATGGCTGCCCAGAGCAGCCACGGTCGATACCGGCCCCACCTGGAGCGGGTGCGGTCGGCGACGGCACCCATGAGCGGATCCGTGATCGCATCGAACAACCTGACCACGATCATCAGCGTTCCGGCGGCGGCGGCCTCGATGCCATAGACGTCCGTGTAGAAGTACATCAGGACGTTGATGACGGCCTGATACACGATGTTGCTGGCCATGTCGCCCAGGCCGTAACCGAACTTTTCCCGGAGACTGAGAGGCGGTGGTTTCATGGCCAGGATGGCTGACTCAACTCAAACGAAGGAGGGTCGCGGAACGAAAACAGTCGCACGCCCTCCCTCAAACGCTGTTCAGGAATCGTCCCAAGGGACGGTTCATGGGAGGGCCGCCTTGTTCGCTTCGGCAACGACTGCGTTGAAGGCTGGCTTGGGCCGGTTGTCGCCGTCGAAGAGCAGCGGCTTGCCTTGGGCGCGCCACGACACCGCGTCGTTCACGCCCCAAAAGGTGACCATCTTCACCGAGTTCCGGTGCTTGACGAAGGCACGGAAAATACCTGCGTAAGCGTCCGCGAGCTTCTGGTCGGCGTCGCTGACCAGACCGCCCTGGGTGGTGGCGGCGTTGTTGGAGATGTCCGCGCCGACGCCGCGCTGACCGGCTTGCGCGCTGTTCACGTCCAGCTCGGTGATGTGAATGGGCAACCCAAGCGTGGCCATCTCGGTCAGCGACTGGTCCATGGACTCGAAGGTGGTCGAGACGTTGACGTGCGCCTGCGAGCCGATGGCGTGAACGGGCACCTTCTGCGCCTGAAGTTCACGGATGAGCGACACGAGGCGTTTGCGCTTGGCCGGGTTCTCGAGGCCGTAGTCGTTGTAACGGAGGATCGCCTCCGGGTCGGCTTCGTGGGCGAACTGAAAGGCCTTGGCGATGAAATCCGGCCCGATGATTTCGAGCCAGAGAGTGTTCCTCAGCACGTTCGTGCCGTTCCCGTCGGCGAGCGCTTCGTTCACCACGTCCCAGACTTTGACCTTGCCCTTGTAGCGGCCGACGACGGCGTGGATGTGGTCGCGCATGCGCTGGAGCAGTTCATCACGGGACGCCCGCGGGCCATTGTAGCGTCCGAAGCCGCCCCCGAAGCCCGGACCGGGCCTGCGCGCCCCGGATTGGTTCGTGCTGGCTGGGGGGCTTGGGGTTGCTGTGGTCGCGTTGGTCGCGGAGTCGGGTGGCGGGTTGGTGCCGGCGAAGACCCAATTCGGTGTCTGGCTGTGCCAGACCAGCGTGTGCCCGACGACCTGCATCTGGTGGCTCAGGCCGAACGTCACCAGGGCATCCGCGGGGCCGAAATCGTAACCTTCGGCGCCTTCCCGCGGGTGAATGAGCTGCCACTTCATGTCATTCTCGGCGGTGATCTGGTTGAAGTGGTGCTTGAGCAACGCCACATCCTGCGTGTTCAGATCAGCGCTTCGACGGAAGCCCGCGCCGCCCATCATCATGCTGCGGTTCACGGCCGTGCCGATGGGGAAATGCCCCTGGAACACCTCCTTCAAGGCCACGGTGGATTCGGCGGCCCAAGCCGGCGAAGCAACCCACAGCGTGAGGACCACGAGAGAGCAAGGCCAAGACCAGCAGCGTGAGTTCATCAGGTTCCTTTCTTAGGGCGAGAGTTTGATCCGAACGTTCTTCAAAGGAGCACCGGCCTTGTCCATGAGGCGCATGGCGGCCTGCCAACTGTTCTGTTCGTTGATGACTTTGAAGACAAAGACGTTGGTGCCCTTCTTCAGCGTCACCCGGCCTTTGTCGGCATCGAGCATGAGCTGGCGCGCCTCGGTGACGGCGTAAATGTCCACGCCATTGAAGTGGATGCGGCCCTGGTCGTTGCTGGCCACCGCCAGGATCACGTCCGGGATGTCGGCGTCGCACTCGATGTAGGTGACCAGGTAACCGGCGGCTTGATCGTGGATGCCCTTCAGCGCCGCGTTGAAGTCGACGAAGTTGGTGGAGGCCACCACCTTGTCCCACGTCAGTTCCTTGCCAGCCGCCTGGACCTTGTCACCGGCCTTGGGCCGAAGGGCGGCCTCGTTCTGGATCTGGTCCTTGAGGATGGCCTCCGCGCCGGAACCCCCGCGGAGCGCGATGGGCGCCAGCATGAGCCAATGGCGGACGTAGCCCTCGGGATCGGGGGTCAGCGTCTCGGCCGCGCCGGCTGGCGGCACCAGCAGATTCAAAAAGGCGGACGCAGCGAGCACGACGAGAGCCAGCCGACGTTTCAGAAAATATTTCTGAGAGGCAAAATTCTTGGCGAGGTCCAGCGAAGAGGATTTCGCGCATGAGGACCATGAACCAGGAAGGATTCCGGGGGGCGAGACGCCCCCCTCTACGGCAGGCGGGACGCCCGCCGCTACGGCGCTGTCCCCTCTTACCTTTTCCCAGTTCATGGCGGGCGACGGACGGATATCATTCATAGAGGTTCTCTTTTTTCACGGGAACGGTAATGCCGTCCTTCGGTGGTGTGGTCAGCGTTTGGAGATACGCCAGGATGTCGACGGTTTCCTGTTCCTTCAGCAGCACGCCGAGGGGCGGCATGGGGGAGATCGTCAGATTCTCAAATCCCTTGGCCAGTTTGGCATTGGGATCCATCAGGCTCTCCGTGATGTAGGCCTTGTCGGCGCGCACGGCGATGCCGTCGAGAATAGGGCCGACGTCGCCGCCCTTGCCGCCGACCTGGTGACACGAGGCGCAGGCCGCGACCGGGCTGTGGTGGAACAGTTCCTCCCCTCGCTTGGCATCGCCGGCGGTGAGTTGAACCTCATTGCTGCCGACGGCGGCCACCTTGTGAATGCGTCCCAGCAACGTGAGGGTGTCGTTCAGGAAGGCATCGTCGGTGTTGGCGGCGACCCGGGGCAGTTGAGCGACCACCGTCTGGATCTCGGGAATGGTTGGGAACTCCAACAACTTGGTCAGCGCCACCTGGCGGGTGATCAGATCGGGGTCCTGAATGACGGAACAGCTGAAGAAGAGTTGCCGGCCCGATTCGTTGGCTGGAAGGGCGCGGATGGCGTTGCGGCGAAGAGCCGGATCTTTGGACAGCAGCGCCGCCTGATGGGTGTCTTTATCGAGGGCGCCGATGCCTTCCAGCGACCACAAGGCATGGATGGCGCCCTTGCCTCCGGTGCCGGATCGCACGCGTTTCTTCAACGCCGGCACGGCATCCGTCATCCGGTGGTCCACGATCAGACGTTGCGCGGTGAGGCTCCAGAACTGGTTGCCACTGTCGAGCGCGGCCACGACTTCGGTCGGTTTGGCCTTGGCGAGCGACTGGATCGGACTCCGCGGCGCGTCCTTCCAAACCACCCGGTAAATGCGGCCGTGCGATCGGTCGCGCAGGTCGTTCTCGGTTTTGTAGGCGCCGCCGCTGCCGGTGGTGGCTTGGACGCCTGCCGATTGGAGGCTCGGCGTCGGGTTGTGCTGGATGATGAAGCTGTAGAAGTCGATCACCCACACCGCGCCGTCCGGGCCAACATCAGCATAAATCGGCGACATCCATTCGTCGCTGCTGGCGAGCAGGTTGAAGCCATCGACAGCGGTGTAGCCCGCGCCGTCCCGTTGGATGTCCATGATGCCGATCAGCTTGGCGGTCGGCTCGGTAACCAGCGCCTTGCCTTGCAGTCTCGGCGGCAGTGCGTCGCTGACCATGAAGGCGTGTCCCGCCGCCGCGGTGTACCCGCCGAAATTGTCCACCATCCGAACATTCGGCGTGTTGGGGTGCATTCGCATGCCAGGCGCGAGCGACTTGGCGGAGGGAAGTCGGCGCACATTGACGGCTGGCGAGTCGCCCGGAGCGTCAGGGCCGAGCCGGTAACCGGGACGGAATCCGCCACCGCCGCGTCCTCCCCGACCGAAGTTCGGCTGGGTCGGCGTCAGGATGTGGGCCGGCAGATAGCCGTAGAAGCTGGGGTTGCCATTGGCCGTGGAACCGAAGACATCGCCGTGTTCATTGAGGCCGAAGCCCCAGGTGTTGTTGTTGTACTGGTGGAGGAACTCCAGCGCCGAGCCGTCGGCCTTGAACCGGAACACACCCTGGCCGAACTGCATCTCCTTGCCGGCGACCGTGCCGCGGAAGTTGGAGTAACCCACCGCCCCGTAGAGCCAGTTGTCGAAGCCACGGCCGAGATTGCTCTGCATCGCATGGGTGTCGCCCACGCCCCATCCCGGGAGAACCGCCTGGCGCACGTCGGCGCGGTCATCCCCATTGGTGTCCTTGAGGAACAACATGTGGCGGGCTTCGGCGACCAGAATGCCGCCATCCACGAAGACGAGCGCCGTCGCGAGGTTGAGCTGGTCGGCGAAGACGGTGAACTTGTCGGCCTTGCCGTCGCCGTTGGTGTCCTCGCAGATCTTGATGCTGTCGTGGCCGGGCTCGCCTTCGGGGAGAAGGCCGTACGGATAATCGCGTGCCTCCACAACCCAGGCGCGCCCGCGTTCATCCCAAGCCATGTAGATGGGCTTCACGATGTCCGGTTCGGCGACGAACAGCTGGAGATCGAAGTCGGCCGGCACCTGCGTGTAACGCATGCTGTCCTGGGGCGAGAGTGGTGCCTGGTACTTCACGGGCTCGGGTCGACGTTCATAATTCGGCACCTCGCCCGGCAACCGCTGCAGGGAGGGACGCGCGGCAACCGAGGCCTCCCAATCCGACTTCGCCTGCTGGCTGACCACGTCGAGCACGGCCTGCCGCAACGTCGAGTCCAGTGGACGTTGGCCATCGCTGAACTTCAGGAGGCCACCGCCCGCGCCCTTGAAGGCGTCGAGCCACTTCCGCTGCGTGGAGCCGATCTCGGCATCCGGCATCACCTGCACCACCGCGTCGAAATGGCGAAGGAACCTGTCGGTGAGATGGCCGGGATCGCTGAGGTGATCGAAGTAAATGCCTTCGGGCGCCAGCGTCTGGCCGGGAAGGTACATGTAGTTCGTGCGCGAGCCGCCCCCGCCGCGGGTGCCGTCCAGGGCGCTGACCGGGCCAAGGTACAGCACACGGAGCGGGGCATCCGGCGAGGCTGCGGCCAGGGCGTTGAGAGTCATCAACCCTCCCGTCAGGAGAGCCAGTGTCGGTTGGAATGTCTTCATGAAATCATCGGAAACTCGGCACAATTCCGCGCCAGCTCACTTCGTCGTGGGTTGGAAGATCAGCTGAGAGAACTGGTAGAGCGCCTTCTTCCAGTGCTGGAAATCGTGCGCGTGCTCATCCACGTGCCAGATATGGGGCACGTTGTTTTCCTTGAGGTAGCCGTGGACATTCTGGCTGATCCGGATGAGGCCGTCCTTGTTGCCACAGGAGAGGTAGAGAAGCTTGAGTTGCTTCGCGGCATTCGCCGGATCTGGCGCGAGTTCCGCCGCCGGCTTGGTGTTGGGCGCCGACGAAAAGCCTCCCACCCAGGCGAAGGTGGCCAAGTTGCCCAGCCCGAAGTTCAAGGACTGCCCACCGCCCATCGAAAGCCCGGCGAGGGCCCGACTTTCGCGATCCTGGACCACGGAATACTTGCCCTCGATGAACGGGATGAGACTGCCCAGCAAATCCTGGTCGAACACGCCAAAGGCGGGCGCAGTCGCCATCGCGTTAGGGCCGGGTCGATCGTCCGGCTGCGCCCGGCCGTTGGGCATCACGATGATCATCGCGACTGCCTTCTTGTCGGCGATGAGGTTGTCGAGGATGACATTGGGCTGCCCGCCGCGACGCCATTCCTCCTCGTCGCCGCCAATACCGTGCAGGAGATAGAGCACGGGATACTTCCTGTCCGCCGAATAACCCGGCGGCGTATAGACCAATGCCTTGCGCTTGTTCCCGACCGATTTGGAATCGTACTCGACCATCTCCAGCTTGCCGTGGGGGATTCCCTCGCGCGCCTTGTCGTAGCCTTCGGGGACGGGCGGGAACGCCGCTTTGTCATCCGGCCCGAGCTCGATGGGGCCGCCGAAGCCGCGGCGCCTGGGTCCCTGTTGGCCGGCGCTGGCACCGTCACGCTTCACGACGATGTTTTCCTTCGCGAACGTCCCCACCTCGCGGGTGAGCTTCATTTCATTGCTGACGAGGGTGCCCGAGTAGGTGATGCGAATGTCGTTGCCCTGGAAGTTGAGCATCTCAACGAAGGACACCTTGTCCCCGTCCACCCTGCCCTCCTTGAGCTCGGCTTCGCGCTTCTGATCGCTGATCTCCGAGTTGGCCTTGCCGGTCAGGTTGGTGCCGTCCTGTTTGAGTGTGTAGGTGTACTTCTGGAGGCCGATCTGGGAGTCGAACTCGGACTTCCAGGTACCCGTGACATCCGCCGCGAGTGAAGCGCAGCACGGAAGCAGGAGACCAAGGAGGATGCCTTGAGTTTTCATGGTGGGGTGACGGGGGACAATGGTTGGGGTGAAAAGTGATGGTCAATCCTTGAACAGCAGCGGCGCGATTTCCCGTAGGCTGCGCCTCCACGATTGCCACTCATGAGCGGTGTCGGGTGATTCGTAGAACACGGCATGGACACCGGCTTCCTTGAGCGCCGTGGTGTTGGCGCGGGGATCACCGCCGAAGCCGCCCTGGCGGTTGGCACCCAATTCCCCGCTGCCGTAGCTGATGAACACCAGCTTCACCTTCTCCTTGAAGGCCGCCATGTCCGTGATGTTGGTCACCGCAATACTCCCGCCGCTGAAGACCCCGATGTGCGAGAATTTGTCGAGGTGCTTCAAGGTGATGCTGCGTGTCTGCATGCCCCCCATGGAGAGCCCGGCCATGGCCCGATGCGGTTGATCGGCGAGAGTGCGAAAGTTCGCGTCCACGTAAGGGATGAAGTCCTCCAGGAGAGTCCTCTCAAACGCGCTGAAATCGAAGGTGCGTCCGCCCGGGCCGCCGGCCGTTCGGTTGGTGGCACCCGCCGCGGCCGGAGGGGCGTTGGTGGGGCGCGGACCGCCGGCGAACGGATTGCCGCCGTATTCCATCGCGACGATGAACGGCTTCGCTTTTCCCTCGGCGATCAGGTTGTCCAGGATCCAGCCCGCATGCCCCTGCCGGCCCCACCCGGTTTCGTCCTCGCCCCCGCCGTGCTGCAGATACAGCACCGGGTAGCGACGGTTGGGGTCTTTGTCGTAATCAGGCGGGGTGTACACGAACGCGTGGCGGTTCATGTTCGCCGATTTGGCGAAGTAATGGATCTCGCGAAGCTGGCCGTGCGGCACATTCTTCAGGGCGTAGAAGTCCGCATCCTTCGCCGGCACTTCGACGGCACTGCCCCAGCGCCCCGCCCCGAAGAAATAGCGGCTGTTCGGATCGGGGACCTCCGCCCCATCGATCTGAATCATGTAGTAATGGAAGCCTTGGTCGAGCGGCCGGGAATAGCCGATCCAGGCCCCGTCCTCGCCCTTCGTGAACGGGCTGCTGTCCCGGAAGGTCACGCCCACACTTTGGGCCTTGGGCGCCATGATGCGGAACTTCACGCGACCTTCCGAGTTGACCATGGGATACTGTTTGCCGGCCTGGTTGGACGGCGCGGGCTTCCAGTCATCGACCGGCTCGGGGCTTTGCGCGAGGCAAAGCCGGCACGTCAGCACGGAAGCGAACACAAGGCGCGATAGGGTGGTTCTCATGAGTGGGGGATGGGGATGCGGTTAGGGTTGTGGTTGAGGGTCATGCGGTGAAGGGAACGCGGTTTCAGTGGCGAGGATGCCGGAGCGGATCGGGTTGCGGTTTGCCCGTGGAAAACAGCTGGTGAATCTCGTCGGCGCTTAGGGGTCGGCCGAACAGGCAAAACTCGTCCATCGCCCCGCTGAAATGTCGGATCATGAACGGATCGTTCTCCGGAAATCCCTGGGCATTCCAATTGCCCAACTCGGCGACGCCCACGCGGAAGGGTGGACTGATCTTCAACGCGTGTTCGCTCACGGGAACGCCGTTGAGGTAGTGGGCCACCCGCCTGGCGCCACCATCGATCACCACGGCCAGATGCAGCCAGCGACCGAACTCATCCGGGCTGAGCACGGGTGGGCTGGCGCAGATCTGGTACTGGCCCGGTTCCGTGCCGATCGCCGTCAATCCCAGCACGCTGTCCTGGCGGATGGACCAGTGGACCGTCCCGGCCTCGAATCCGTCGCTCATGAAGATGGAATGGATCTGGCGGTCCAACCCCTCCACACGCACCCAGGCGGCCAGGGTCAGCGCCTCATACTCACCCGGAACCTCCAACCGCACGCGATCGCCCATGCTGCGAAACTCCAACGCCCGTTTGTTGGGCCAGCGGCCTTCGCTCCACTGGCAGCCGACGATGGTGGCGTCGGACGGGGCATCCGTTCTTCGGCTCGCATTGGAAAGGCGCCCGTCCGAGGGATCCGTCGGTTCGAAATCGAGATGCACCAGCAGCGCTGGATCCTCATTCAACCGGCCTCCCGCCGCCCACCATGCCTCGTGGCGCAGCACCCCGGCCGGCATCCCGATCACCTGGCTCGACGCACCCCGCCGGTCGTCCTGGCGTGCCACGCGCAACGCCCAACCTCCCACGGCCAGCAAAACCAGGCACGCGGCCCATGCGAAGACACGGCCCCAAGGACCTGATCCTCGGCGCGGGGAGGAATTCACCGGGCAAACTTCCCTCGGGAAAGGAAGGGCCTCCTTCAACCCCGGAGCCAACACCGCCTCCTGATCGCTCCGCAGGAAGAGGTCCGGGTCCGAGGCCAGGCGCGCATGCAGTTCAAGCCGGAGAATGTACTCGTCGCGCGCGGCGGGATCGGCGCGCAACACCAAATTCAACTGCGCCACTTGCTCGTCCGAAGCCGAACCATGACAGACCGCGGCGATGGCTTCGTCGAAGTCGCGCGAGGGAAAGGCGAGTTTCACGGAACGAGCCCCTCCGGCTTGGCGGCCGACTCGATGCAGCTCTGGAGAGACTGGCGAACGCGTTGCAGCATTTTGTAGGTCGCCGCCACCGTCCGGCTCGAAGCCGCCGACAACTTCTCAACGGGATCGCGCCGGTAGTAGTAGCCCTCCACCAACGAACGCTGGTCCTCGGGAAGTTTGCTCAAACAACCTTCCAGGTGTCTCAGGCGGACTTCGAGTTCCGGCCCCAACGCCTCCCGGCGCTGGGCCAATTCCTCCACCAAACCGCCTTCCAGCAACGTCTTCCATCGTTGCCGCCGTTCGATCCATTGCCTGGCCTTGTTCAACGCAAACCGACAGGCCCACGGCGTGAAGGGCTGGCTCGGATCATAGGCATCGAACTTCTCCCACAACGCCAATGCCGTCTGCTGCACGATGTCCTCGGCGTCCCCCACGTTGGGCACCAGCACCGCCACATAGCGGAAGATCTCCCGCTCGCTGCGCAGGAACAGCGACAGGAACCGGTGCTGGTCCGGGGTCGAATCCCCAAAAGGACGCGTGGCGTGAGGAAGCATGCGACGGGCTGTAGACATACTTCCGACGAGCCACGCGTTTTGGACAAGATTCTGCACGAGAATTCCGAACGCCCAGGGGCTGGAGCCGATCCCCGGCAAGGTTCCCATGGACCCTGTCTCAACCGACCGAAGCTCGACACGAACCTTGACCCGTCCAAAAGCACCACCCGCCGGTCGCCCAGCACCTCTCCGATTGACGCCCGATGGCACATGGGCTTCGGTTGGTCGACCTGCGACAATGCATTGAAGGCACGCTCACCGCTCATGAATCGAATGGCCCGGCAGGCGAGTTGACCGCTGCTACGGACCCACGCCGGATGAGCAGTCGCCCGCCGAACATCCCCATGAGCATGGACCAACGACTGATTTCGGAGCGATTCCCGCGCTCGTCGCGCTATCACCCGGACTGGATCCTGGCCGGCGCCAGTGGAGGCGCGAATTCGCTTTGGCTCACGGAGTGGCTCGCGGAAGCGATGCACTTGAAACCAGGCATGAAGGTGCTGGATCTCGGCTGCGGACGAGCCCTTTCGTCCATTTTTCTGCGCCGCGAGTACGGTGTTCAGGTCTGGGCCACCGACCTGTGGTTCAACGCTTTGGAAAACCTTCAGCGCATCCGGGATGCCGGCGTCGAGGATGCCGTCTTTCCGGTCCATGCGGACGCGCGATCTCTGCCTTTCGCCTCGGATTTCTTCGACGCCATCGTCTCGATCGATTCCTTCATGTACTACGGAACCGACGACCAGTACCTCAACTACCTCGCCCGCTTCGTCCAACCTGGCGGCCGGATCGGGGTCGCTCAGGCGGGGTTGTTGCGCGAGATGGAAGATCCGGTTCCGGCACACCTCCGGGAGTGGTGGCACCAAGATCAACTGTGGTGCCTTCATTCGGCGGCATGGTGGCAGCGACATTGGGGCCGGACCCGCATTCTCGACATCGAGCAGGCCGACATGCTGCCCGATGGATGGAGGCACTGGCTGGACTGGCTCCGACAGGTGGCTCCCGACAACCGGATGGAGGCTGAGGCGCTGGAAACCGACTCCGGCAGCCATCTTGGTTACGTTCGGGTGGTCGGTCGTCGCAGGGCCGAAGCACCATTGCAGGAGCTAGTGGTGTCGATGCCCTTCCACTACCTGAAAAGGCCCCTGGTGCGCGATTTGGAGTAGCGGCCCGACCCAGCCGCCTCGAAGCAGGAAGACTCATCCGCAAACTCCCGGTCGTCGGCGAAAACATGTGAACGAAAGCGCCCAGGGACGCGGCCCATCGAATGACGGGAGAACCGAGGTATCTGTCGGTGGACAGAGGAGCCCAAAACCATGATCAGGAACATGAAACGAATGGGGAGTGTGGCGGCGGTGCTGTTGGGTTTGTGCCCAGGGCTCGATACCCAGGCCGCCGACGGGATCGGCTCCATTCAATGCACCATTGCCGGCGTGACCAACCGGTTCACGGTGAGCCCTCAGGCCGTGGAGACACCCCGGGAGGGCTTGCAACTGTTCGCCTTCACCGATTTCCGCGACAAGGCGGCCTCCCTGAGCCTCACGATCGCAGCACCACGGCTCGGCACCTTTCGACTCCGGGATGCGCCCGGCATGACCCTGCACTGGAGCCGAAGCACCCATTCTTCTTCAACAGCCGATCACTATGACGCCCGCTGGGACCTGGCCGGGACCGCCATTGAGGTCACCGTCGACAAGCTGGGAGGGATCGGCGAGACGATCGAAGGTCGGTTCTCTGGGATCGTTGGCAATTCCCTGGGGCAGCTGGTGACCCTCACCAACGGGACATTTTGCCTCGTCCGTTCCGCTCCGAAATAGAGCCTGCTGGAATTTGTGGGCGGCCAGCCCGGTTGGAAGGCGGACGCCGCGCTGGATACCAGCTCGCAACGACGACCTGATTCGGATACAAATATCTAATTATTAGATATTTGACCAAACGTATATCGCTGTGATCAAATGGCCTCCATGAGACCAGCGCTGCCTTCCCTGCCGGTTGCGCGTCTGCTGGGCGAACCGCTGCACCGACGGCTCTCCACCTATCCGGTTGTCGTGATCACCGGTCCCCGGCAGTCGGGCAAAACGACACTCGCTCGCCTGGCGGCCCCAAACGCCACGTATTTCTCGCTGGAAGATCCCGACACCCGCGCCTTCGCGACGGAGGATCCCCGTGGCTTCCTCCGCCAACTGGACGCCCAAACCATCCTGGATGAGATTCAACGCTGTCCCACGCTTTTCTCTTACCTCCAGGGAGCCGTGGATGCCGACCCTCGTCCCGGCCGGTTTCTCCTCACCGGCTCCAGTCAGTTCGAGCTGATCGAGTCCATCACTCAAAGCCTCGCCGGGCGAGCCGGCCTGCTGACCCTCCTCCCGTTTTCGCTCGCGGAACTTCAGCAGGCCGGCCGAGCCCCCACGACGCTCGAAGCGATGCTCCACGCGGGGCTCTTTCCTCCCATCCATGATTGCGCCATGGACGCCACCGACTGGCTTCAGGATTACGTGGCCACTTATGTGGAGCGGGATGTACGACAAATCCTTCGCATTCAGAACCTTTCGGCATTTCAACGCTTCCTGGCCCTGTGTGCCGGCCGGGTCGGGCAGCTCGTCAATGTCACCTCGCTCGCCGCCGACGCGGGCATCACGCGCGTGACCGCGGAATCCTGGCTTTCCGTGCTCGAGGCCAGTCACCTCATCTTCCGGGTGAACCCCTGGTTTACCAATCTCTCCAAACGGCTCCTTAAAACTCCCAAGCTCTATTTCTGCGATTCCGGCCTCGCTGCGTGGCTGGTGGGCATTCGCCAACCCGCCCATCTCACCGCTCATCCGCTCCGTGGGGCCCTATTCGAGAATTGGGCCGTCACCGAATTGCTGAAGGCCCGCGTGCACCGTGGCTTGCGGCCCAACCTTCACTTCCTCCGCGACAAGAACGGGCACGAAGTGGATGCCGTCGTCGAAACCGCGCCCGGGAATGGCATCGCCGTCGAGTTCAAGTCCGGGAGCACCATCGCGGCCGATTTTTTCGATGGCCTCGATTTCTATCGGCAGCACCTTCCGAACCTCACTCTCCAGCCCTGGCTCGTCTATGGCGGGGAAACCCGACAAACCCGCGAGCGCGCGACCGTATTGCCCTGGTCGGATCTTGGCCCGCTGCTCGAAGCTCTCGCTCCCGCTTAAACCTTCGCCCGACCCGGGGGAATGAACCCCACCGTCCTTCACTTGAACCGATGGGACACCGGCCCGGATCTGCCGGCGATGACGTCCCCGTGTTATATCCTTCTGGAAATCGCGCCTCCGTTCGTTTTCCCTTCACCGGCTTGCCGCCATTGGAAAAGCCCGACCCTCTCCACCACTCCATAACGCACCGGTCATCCGCCCACGTCCCGCCCCTGTCCGCATGAGTTCCAGTCCTTCCCCCGTTGATGTCCTCGTGATCGGCGCCGGCCTCTCCGGCCTGCTCGCCGCCACCACCCTTCAAGCCGCCGGGCAACGCGTGCTGGTCCTCGACAAGGCCCGCGGCGTTGGCGGCCGCCTCGCCACCCGCCGCATCGACCCCCACACCGGCGATCATGGCGCCCAGTTCTTCACCGCCCATGACCCGCGCTTCAAGGAATGCGTCGCCGGGTGGGAGAAGGCCGGGGTGATCGCCCGCTGGTCCACGGGATTCACCGCCCCTGACGGCACGTTTCGCGACAACGGCGTGCCACGCTACCGGGGCATCCCCGGAATGACCGGCATCGCCAAGCACCTGGCCCAGGGGCTCGACGTGCTCACCCAGGCTCGCGTTGCCCGGCTACAGTCCACGGCGGGGGCATGGATCGCCATTCTGGACGACGGCTCCCGCTACGAGGCCCGCGCCATCCTCCTCACCCCACCGGTTCCGCAAAGCCTGGCCCTGCTCAAGGCCGGCGAAGTCTCCCTCCCCGAACCAGCCGGCTCCGATCTTGCCCAGATCGACTACGCCCCCTGTCTGACCTTGCTCGCCGAACTGGAGGGTCCCAGCCGCATCCCCGAACCCGGC
>CAUJJW010000391.1 GCA_963205105.1 Verrucomicrobiota bacterium
GCCGGCGGCTCCGTGCGTTTCAACACTTCCGCCGCCTCCGGACTACAGCCCCGATCCGTCGCCAATGCCTCCGTGAAGGCATGCGAACCGGAAGGATACGACGCCGAAAAGACCGGCTGCCCACCCTGCACGATCGTCACCCCGGTGTGCATCGCCCCCAAGTCCACCAAAACCGCCTCGGTGGCCTCGGGCCGAGCCACCCGAAATGCCGCCGCCAGCGCGTCGCCTGCCGGACGTACGTCGAAGACGGCCCGAACGTCGTCCACAAACCCTTCCAACAGCTCCTGGAGGTCTGTCTGCCGGCAAAACACCGCCGCCACCGGGTTCGACATGCCCGCAAAGGGCCGCAACCGCACGGAATCAAACGCCCATTGGCTCTCGCTCAGGCCCCCAATCCGGCTCGCTTCCCGCTCCACCAAGGCCCTCGTCTGGGAAGCATCGCCCGGCGGCACTTCCAGCACGTGCCGCAGCATCAGCGATTGCGGCAACACCAGGATCACCGCCTCCGGCGCAATTTCCCGCATCCATTGCCGCGTGTCTTCCCGCAGCTCCTCGCTGGTCGAAAAACCCTCCTCGTGCGCATCCACCACCCGGACGCTGCGCAGCCGCGGACGTCCCCGCGAAACCGTCGCCGACATCACCTGAACCCGCCGGCTCCCCGCATCAATGACCGCAAAATGCCGCGCCGGCAGACTGATCAGGTTCGCGAGATTCGCGATGTGCGCCAGGCTTGCTGGTGGGTGCACCACGGCCACGGCGGCTATTTCTCCTCCTCCGGCGAGATGTACCGAATGAACTCACCGGTGTCGGAGATGATCGTCGCCGTGACGAAGATCAACAGGTACCGCGGCCGATCTACCTCGGTGCGATTGCGAAAAGCCGCCCCGATGATGGGCAGGCTGCCCAGGATCGGCACCGATTCCACAAAGGTCGTCTGTTCCCGGGTCAGCACCCCGCCCATCACCACGGTTTCCCCCGAGCGCACACTCACGCGGGTGGCGATTTCCTGGGTCCGATATTCCGGCAGCTTGATGTCGAAGGTGCTGACCGGCCGGCCCGCCTCGTCCACATCGGTGATCGTCGCAAACGTCGCCAGTCGCACCTCGCTGTTCACCCGCGGGTTCAAGGCGAGCAGGATCGTCTGCCCGTCGCCGCCGATGCTGGCGATGACATCCAGATTCACCCCGGACGTGAGTTTGCTGGGTTTTCCCTGGGGCACGAGCGCCGACGACGAACGCCGTTCGAGCACCTGGGTCTTCACCTGGTATTCCTCGTAGTAGTACTGGACCTTCCCGTCTTCGATCGTCGCCGGACGATTGTTGACCAACGCCAGCCGCGGAGCGCTCAGCGTCTGGCTTTCCCCGCTTTGCTCCAGCGCATTCAGGGTCGCGCTCAGGGTGGTGCGATCGAGAATGTTGGTGAAGACCTCCTGAATGCCGCTGCCCACGTTGAATCCAAACCCGGTGAAATCGATCGGGCTGCCCGACACCCGCGCACCACGGCTCGATTCCCATTGAACACCCAGCTGCAGGAAGGCCGCCTCGGTGATGGTGATGAAACGGGCTTCGATCAGCACCTGCTGCACCGGCTTGTCAAATTCCTCCACGATCTTGTCCATGACCTGCAGCTGCTCCGCGGTCCCGGAAGCCACAATCATGTTCCGCTCGAAATCGATCTGGTACTTGCTCCCCTTGAAGAAATCCGCGATCGCCTGCTCGATCGCCGTCTTGATCGGCGCACCGTCCCTCACGAAATTCTCGATCTTCTTCGTCTCGGTGATGGCGGTGACCTGCCCCTGGGGATTCATCGCCTTCGTCTGAACCGTTTCCGCCGCGCCAAACTCCGCCGGAAGAATGAATCCGTGCCGCAGCCGGTAAAATCGCGTCTCCTCTTGGAGTTTCTTGGGATCTTTGCCATCGACGATCCAGATCAGGTCGAGGCCGATCTGAAACTGGATGTCCATGTTGCGCGCCACGTAGCGCAGGAATTCGTCCAGCTTCACCTTCTCCAGGTTCACGCTCAGCTTCTGCTTGAACGCCGCCAGATTCTTGTCCGCCACGAAGTTGATCCCCTCCGCCTGGCCCACCGTGAAGATGATCGTCTCCAGCGGCGCATCCTCGAGGTGAACCGAAACCTCCTTCTCCAAAAGGTTCGCCATCCGACCCCGCGCCGATTCGATGTCGAACATCGGTCCCTTCCGAATCAGGGTCTTGCCGTAGCTCTCCGGAATGTACGGGGTGTTTTCGATCTGTTCGACCGTGTCCCGGATGTCCTTCCGCGGCGGCAATCCCCGGTCCTTCTTGTCCGTCAACAGCTTCGGAATGGTCGGGTTGAACACCGAATTCTTCGCGTCGATCTCGCGAATCTTGTCCTCCACTTCCTGGTCCCGACGCAACCGCCGCTGCTGCAACACCCACTTGTAGATCCGCTCCACCGTCAGATCCCCGGGATTGGCCTCCGCCAACTCGCTCGCCAACCGCTCCGCATCTTCCCAGTTGTTCTCCTCCGCCTGCTTGAAGATCTCCTTGATCTCCTGATCGTGAACGGAATCGAAGCGAACCTTGGGCTTTTTCAGGGGTTTCCCCCCTTGGGCCGCCGCGCCGCCGTCGGCGGTGGCACTCTCCGTCCCCTTGGCCCCCTCACCGGCTGCATCGCCACCGGACGGCGTTTTCGCCGCTTCCGACCCTTCGGCCGGCTGGGCCGAAGTGGTTCCGGAAGTACTCGTCTTCCGTGGCGCTGGTTCGGTTTCCGGCGGAATGGAGCCCTTGACCCCCGGCCGGGCTGTCCGTCGCACGGATGAGCTCTGGCACGATGCCAGCCCGACGGCGAGCGCCAGCATCATCAGAAACTTCAAAAATCCGCCGCGGTTGGTCATACCTGAACCTGCTCTCCTCTGGACGCCCCCAAGCCACATCTCATTCATTGGCAGCAGCCAACACAGCGCCGTCCGAGGACTCCCGAGACTAGCCACCCGAACCCCGGCAAGCCAAGCGGAGACTACGAGCGTGAACCTGGGCTTCCCGCCTTTCTCGCCGTTCTTCTGTTCCTGATGCCGCAATCCCGCTACGATGACCCTCCAGCATTCAACCGCTGGGCAAGCATGCGATTCATTGGCTATTTGGAAAACCAATCCCTGGCGGAACAACTGGGCTTGTTGCTCCGCGCCCAAGGCATCCAAAACCTCGTCGAAGCCGATGAAGATCGGCGCTGGTCGATCTGGATCATCGCCGAAGATGACACCGCTCGAGCTCGCCAACTGCTCACCGACTTCCAATCGGATCCCAACAGCCCCATTTTTCAGCTGCCCCCTGTCTTGTCCGCTTCTACCCAGAGTCCCACCACCCCACCCACCACGCCACCACCCCCAAGCCGAAACGCGGCCTCCCGCCGACCGCGCCCCAGTCCCTCCTTCGATCCCCGGGGCCTGCCCGATTCCCTTCCCTGGGTCACCCTGGTCGTGGTGCTCGTGTGCGCCGTGGTCGCCGTCCTTACCAGCCTGGGCTCCCGATCCGAACTCATCCGCTGGCTCCAGATCTCGGAGTTCCCTTATCGCCTCGGCGCTCCGGCGGCGTTGTTCCTTCCTGAAGTCCGGCACGGACAGCTCTGGCGCCTGCTCAGCCCAGCCATCCTTCACTTCGGATGGCCCCATATCCTTTTCAACCTCTGGGCCTTCTGGGACCTCGGGAACCTGATCGAACGCCGTGGCGGCCCCAATCGCCTGCTCGGCCTGATCGTCGGCCTCGCCCTCATCTCGAATTTCGGCCAATACCTCGCGGCCGGACCGCGCTTCGGCGGCATGTCCGGCGTCATCTACGGCCTGCTCGGCTACGCCTGGATGATGGGCCGCTACCGCCCGGAAGCAGGCATCGGCGTCCACCCACAATCGGTCGTGATGATGCTCGTTTGGTTCGTGATCTGTCTTTCCGGCGCCCTCGGCGTTCCCGTCGCCAATGCCGCCCACGGTTTCGGTCTGGTCGCAGGCATCTTCTGGGGCCGGATCGCCGCCCGATTCAGCTGAGTGCGAGTGGCCTCTGGATCGCCTCGTCCAGGCTTCACCCCCTGCCGAACACCCTCCTGGATCGCGGGAACCGCCCGGCAAGGCAACCGATCAGCCCCATGGCCGCTGGGCCTTGAGCATCCCTATAAGCTGTTCGTCATGAGTTAATTAACTCATTTTTTGAGCTTCCCTCCCCAGTTCGAATGTGCTGACGAAAACACAGTGGGCCCCCAGGGCTAAAGGCTGCTAGGTTGCAACTGTTCAAGTTGGAAGGTTTTCTTCAACTCGAACAAACCCATCATGAAATGCCCCCTTGCTCCACGCCGCCGAACGGGCGGCTTCACCTTGATCGAACTGCTGGTGGTCATCGCGATCATCGCGATCCTGGCCAGCATGCTTCTCCCCGCCCTGGCCAAAGCCAAACAGAAGGCCCAGGGCATCAAGTGCATGAACAACCTGAAGCAACTGGCCCTCGGATGGGTGCTCTGGTCGGGTGACAACGAGGAATACCTGCTCGCCTGCCAGGACGGTCTCGACGCCAAGCGACCCAACTGGATCCAGGGCAATCTCGATTTCTCGGCAGCATCCGCCGATCAACGGCTGATCACCAACAGCCCGATCTTTGATCAGGTCGGACGGGCGTTCGAAGTCTTCAAATGCCCCGCCGATATGGCGCGGGTCACCACCACCATCAACGGCGTGCGTGGCAAGTTCCCCCGCATCCGCAGCAACTCCATGAGCCAGGTCTTCGGCTATGGCGAATGGCTCGATAAAGCCAACAATCGCGCCCAAACCCGCTGGCTCACCTACGCCCGTCAAGGCAGCATCATCAGCCCGTCCAGAACCTGGGTCTTCATCGACGAACACCCCGATAGCATCAACGACGCCGCCTTCGCCAACGCCTGCACCGGCGCCGATGCTCCCAACACCGCCCAAATCATCGACATGCCCGCCAATTACCACAACGGCGCGTGCGGGTTCTCCTTCGCCGACGGCCATTCCGAAATCAAGTCGTGGAAAGGTTCCGTCATCAAAGCCGCTCCGATCCGCTACAACGGCGCCATCCCGCTGAACGTTCCCGCCAAGGATTCCTGGGTCGACGTCCGCTGGATGAAGGACAACACCACCGAGGAACGTACGGCCGCAGCCCGATAAGCCATCGACCTCACGGCGAGGGCTTTCCATTAGAACTCTTCAAGCCTGTTTTCCGCACAACCAGCGCAGCCCACTCCGGTGAGCTGCGCTGGTTCTTTTTTGCAAACACATTCCAATCAGCCACTTACAATAGACGCATCCAGGACTCTCCAACGCTGGAGATGTGCCAGAAAACACACCATTCGTCACAGAATCGTCGTGATGCTGGTTTGACGCGTGTGTTCTTGGCTCGTTAGGCTCAGAGCGAGCCCCAAATCACTCAACCATGAAACGCCATCTCTCGACGGACCGCCCAAAGCGCGGCTTTACCCTGATCGAGCTGTTGGTCGTGATCGCCATCATCGCGATTCTCGCCAGCATGCTCCTCCCCGCCTTGGCCAAGGCCAAACAAAAGGCGCACGGCATCAAGTGCTTGAACAACGGCAAGCAACTCATGCTCGCCATCAAGCTGTACGCGGGAGACAACGACGATTGGTTGCCCCCGAACCCCGACGACGGCAACGCCACTCCCGGCAACAACTGGTGCCCAGGCTCGGCAGGTCCCGGAGGAACCCATGAGTTCAACTCCGACATCTTCCGCAACCCGACCAACAACATGTTGGCCAATTACATCGGAGGAACGGTCGAAATTTACAAATGCCCGGCCGACATGCGCATTGGCGTCTACCAAGGCACCGACGCCGCCAAGCGCACCGCCCGCATGAAGGTCCCCGCCGCCCGCACCGTCTCGATGAGCCAGGCTGTCGGAACCAATCCCTACCAGAATCGCGGTAAGGTTCCGGTCGATGGTCCCTGGCTCGACAATGCCCACGGCCACACTTTCGGTAAGACCTTCCGAACCTTCGGTCGCGAGACCGACTTCACCGCTCCCGGACCCTCCATGACCTGGGTGCTGCTCGACGAAGAAGCCAAGAGCTTGAATGACGCCGGCTTCGCCGTGGGCATGAACACCGCCGAGTGGATCGACTTCCCCGGCACCTACCACAACATGGCGTGCGGCTTCTCCTTCGCCGACGGCCACTCCGAAATCAAAAAGTGGAAGGACGGCCGCACCAAGGTGGGAAACACGGTCGCCCGCAGAACCGTTCCTGGAAGCGTCGACTACACGTGGATCCGCGAGCGCACCTCCGCACCGATCCGCTGATACGGATTTCCTGATCGCTCCCCCGCGCAGCTGGCTCACGCCGGCTGCGCTTTTTCTTTTCTGGCGTCCCTTCCCCTGATTTCCGACCTTCAGACCGCCGCTTCACCGCACCGCCTTGAACGCCCCCACCCCGCAGCAACGCATCGCCATCCAGGCCACCGGCCATGTGCTCGTCATGGCCGGCGCCGGTGCCGGCAAAACCAGCACCCTTGTCACCCGCATCCTCGATCGCGCCCTCGACACCTCGCCACCCATTCCCATCGACCGGATGCTCGTGGTCACCTTCAACGAAGCCGCCGCCGCGGAAATGCGTCACCGGCTCGGTCTCGCTCTGGATGCCCGGCTTCAAGCCGATCCCGACAACACCTGGATTGCCGAACAACGCGCCCTGCTCGACACCGCCTTCGTCTCCACCCTCCACGCGTTCTGCCTCCGGCTGGTCCGTGAACATTTTCACGAACTCGATCTCGACCCCCAGTTCGCCGTTCAGGATGAAGTCCAGAACCGCGTCCAACGCAATGCCGTGCTCCGGGAGTTGCTGCGTCGCTACCTCGAGGGCTCCACCGCCCAGGCTCCCCACATTCGCCCCTTCCTCGTCCGACACGCCCGCAACCGCCTCGACGACCTGCACGCCCTCATCCTCGAGGTCCACGATTACGCTCGTTCATTGCCCGAGCCCCACCCGTGGATCGACGCCCAACTCGCCGCCTACCAGAGTGATCAACCTCACCTCTGGCTCGCCCAGGCAGGTCCGGGCATCACCCTCTGGGCCTCCAGCTGGCTCGATCACGCCCGCGACTGCGCCTCCCAGGACCCGGACAATGTCCCGGCCGGGATTTGCGCCGACGCCCTGGCTCATCTCTGCCGGCCCCTCCACCGTCCCCCCACCGACCTTCCCGACCTGGCCGGTGCCGTGGCCCAACTCATCCGCCTGGTCCAGGCCGGCGACAAAACACAGCTCGAAAAACGAAAAGCCGCCGGTTGGTTGAAGCCCCTGAAGAAGCTTCTGGAGGAAGCCGGCACACTGCTAGAACTGCTCCCCACCCACCCCGCGTCCGTAGCGGCGGGCGTCCCGCCTGCCGTAGAGGGGGGCGTCTCGCCCCCCGGAATCCCGCTCCAAGCTACTGAGCTCCGCCCACAGCTACCCACGAACCGCGTCTCCGTAGCGGCGGGCGTCCCGCCTGCCGTAGAGGAGGGCGTCTCGCCCCCCGGAATCCCGCTCCAAGCTACTGAGCGACACCCGCACCTTCCGCCGGGCAAGATGCCCGGCTCTACGGCAGGCGAGACGCCTACCGCTACGAGCTTGGGCGTCCGAGCAACACCGGCGCACCCACACCTTCCCCTGAACGAAACGGAGCCCATGCTCCAGGACTGGAACGGTTGCCGCCACGACGTCGTGGCCCTGCTGGAACTCGTCCGTGAGTTCGAACGCGCGTTCACCGAGGCCCGCCGGGCCGCTGCCGTCGTCGACTTCTCCGACCTCGAACAACTCGCGCTCCAACTGCTCTGGGACCCCGCCCAGCAACAGCCCACCCGACTCGCCCGACAATGGCAGGCGATCTTCGATCTGGTGTGCGTCGACGAATACCAGGACATCAATGGCGCCCAGGATCGCATTCTCCAATGCCTCAGCCGCGACGGCGCCAACGCCAACCGATTCCTGGTCGGCGACATCAAACAGTCCATCTACCGTTTCCGCCGCGCTGACCCACGGATTTTCCAGAGCTACGCGCGGCAATGGCGGTCGGGCAACCATCACACCGTCGCCCCTCTCACGGAGAACTTCCGCAGCC
>CAUJJW010000392.1 GCA_963205105.1 Verrucomicrobiota bacterium
CACCATCCCACCCACCAGAGAACCGCCCCCGGCAGCGTCAACACCGCCACGTTGGTCAGCGACTGAATCCCCCCCCACACATGGCTCGCCAGCGACCCAAACCACCGTTCCAGAAAACCCGCCTGAACCCTCGTCACCCCCACCGGTCCCGAGGCCAGATCCGCTCCCGGCACCCCATCATCGCCTTCGACCGAGCCGTCCGACGTGTCCCTGTTGTCTGCCTCCGCCTCGACCGTATCCGGGGCGTTGTTCGAGGCCCCGCTTCTCAAAGCCCTGATGTCCGTCGACGACACGAACCTGACCCCCTGCTCCGGAGCCACCAGCCAGTTCGGAAAGCGGCGCATCGTGAACAGCAGAGGTTCCTCCATCACGAATTCGTCAAACGTCCCAAGCCGGCCGCGTCCGCATCGCCACCACGATCGATACACCGCCCGCTGAAGAAACCGCTGCAGCCAACCCGCCACCACCACCGCCCCTCCAGGTGACTGCATCAGGAACGCGCCCGCCAGCAGTTGGATGGGAAACCAAAACCATGCCCAACCGCGCCGCGCCGGGGGCACGGTCAACCCGGAACCGGACAACCCGCCCGTCGGCACCGCCTCGGTTGTGCTGGCCTCATGCATGACATGTCCTTGTCCGCGGATCTCACTAGGCCCAGGCCTCTTCCAAAACCCGGCCTTCAGCGTGCTCCACTCGGAAACCCATCAGACGACCCACGGTAGGTGCGACATCCACTTGCCTCACCTCCTTGTCCACCACCCGTCCCTCCGCCACGCGCTTTCCCATCAGCAACGCGAAAATTTCATGCGCCGATCTCGAATTGAAATGGTGCTGGCACGGGACGGCCGACATGAGGTTGGTGTCCCGCCCACAGTCCGGAACGATGACGAACACCGTGTTGTCCCGATATTCCGGGTCCGCCTCCACCGCCGCCACCATCTCCCGAATCCCCTCGTCCATGATCGAGATACCCGTCGTGTAGTGGCTCAGGTATCCCCAATGCACGTAGTCGCAGTCATTGTAGTTCACCATCATCAGCCGCGGCTTCAGCTCCTTCATCGCGCGCAGGGCCAGCGTGGTCAGAAGCCGATCGCCGCGCGGATGCACCAGCCCCGATTCCCCATAGTGTTCGTGCCAGCGGGCCCAAAACCCGCTCAGGGCCGGCCCCGGATCCCCATGCCCGCGTGATCGGGGATCCGACTGCTCCCACTTTCGAAGTTGCTCCAGAAGATCACGGCGCTTCGCTTCGGTCAGTTTGCCGTCCGCCAGTTGCCGCTCATACAGCCAGCGCTTGAACCGGTACAGGCTCAGCACACTCGACCTGAAGTCGATGCCATACCCGGCATGATTGCTGTACGTGTAGAACTCTTCGTCCGGCCGATCCTCCCCGTTCACAATCAAGGTCTCATGGGGCGCCACCCGAAAGTCCTTCCGTAAATACTCGAACAAGGTGGGCACCTTCGGCTCGTAGCGCGCCTTGAGAAACCCGTTCTGAATGTCTTGGTAACGGTCATACCGCCCCGTCAGCAGGTTCAAGGTCCCTTCGCCATGGCTCGTGTTCAGTCCGTCCTGCCGATCGATGATCATCCGCGGGAAAAGCGTGCCGCGCGAAGCCAGGCTCCGACACAGAAAGGGCGCAAAGGAGTGCTCCGGCACGATCGCCTCCCGCCGCCGAACCCCGCCACCAAACCGAATCAGAATCACCCGGGGCCCGGTTGGTTCCTCAACACCCGACTCGCGAGCAACCCCCGGCAGTTGCGGTTCCTGCGCGAGTCCCGGCCACGCGCCCAGCGCGCCAACCCCAGTCCCCGCCACCACCCGTCGCAGAAATTCCCGCCGCCCCACCCTGCCCCCGCCTTCATTGAGATCAGCTTTCATGTCCGCCTTTCTCCTACAGATCCATTCGTGCCCCGGCTTGCTGGGGCGCACGAAAGACCCCGAATCCCTGCAAAAGTTGCAGCGCATCCTCGGCGCCCTGGCCCCGCGCCTAATGCCCCGGCTCAGCTCGAATCTCCACCACCTGCGTCTCACCCACCACCGCCGTGCCTGCAAATGGCATCTCCATAAAGCGCTCCACCCGGGAGTCCTGAGGCTCAAGCACCGGCCCGAACAGGCCGGTGATCCACACCACCTTGCCGGACGCGACATTGGTTCCGCGTCCTTCGAACGCCCACCCCCTCTCCCCGCCTTCCTTCGCCACCAGCCTGTCCTCAACCCGCCCCAAATAGATCGAGCCGTCGTCGTCCCGGAATTCAACCCGGTCCGACAATCGCACCACCTCGAATCCTCGGAGCATCACCACCGCCGCAGGTGCCGCGTTGGAATCCCCCGCCGCCAGGTAGCGGCGACGCAAGCGAACCACCCCGTCCAGGTTTCGCATCTGCTTTGCCGCGGAAGAATCAGCCCGGATTGCCGGCCTGACCCTGGTTCCGGCTTCCACATCAACCAGCGCAGGCGCCGCGGCAATAGGGGCCGATATCGGCGCATCCAAGCTAAGGGGAGCGGAAAGCGGAGCCGTGCCGACCCGCGAAGGCGCCCCCACGGTCTCCGCCTCAGGTCTGAAAACACTGTTTTCCAAATCACCCCCCAAAGGACGGTTGCGTGGGCTGCCATCCTGCCCCAAACGACTCATCACCACCAGCACACCGACGGCGCCCAACCCAATCCCCACCCAACCCGCCAGCGCCCGCCAGCGCCGCCACCACGCCACCACGGCCGGAATCGGAACCGGTTCCTGAAAGCCGGATGCCGCCACGGATTGTCGGGACACTTCCCGATGCAATCGTTCCCGCATCGCCGTCGGCATCGGGCCGGATACCGTCGTGTCCCGTCGACGCCATCGGGCCAGCGCCGTGAGTCGTTCATGTGCTGTCTGGCCCGGACCTGTCATCATGCGTGCGACACTCCTCTTAGACGGGTTTGTGGGATGATTCCTCCGTCAGGCGGATCCGACGCAACAACTCACCCAGCTTGCCCAGACATCGACTCAGCCTCGAACTCACCGTGCGAGGGTTCAAACCCAGCGTCGAACCGATCGTGTCGTAGTCGAAATCGCCGAAGTACCGAAGTTCCAAGATCTCCTGGCATGGCCCGCCCAACTGGTCCAAGGACCGGCGAACCTCCAACATCGTCTCCTCCTGCGCGACCCGATCCGCCGGAGATCCCCCCGGCGATGCCGCTTCCAGCCGCCGCCCCGTCACCGGATCCTCCGCGTCCAAGGGGACCGGCAGGCGTCCGCTGCCTCGCTTCACCGCCAACCGGCGGTCACGGAAATCACGAGCCTTGTTGGCGGCAATTCGGAACAACCACGTCTGGACCCGGCTTCGGCCGGAAAACGATCCCAGGTTGCGAACCGCCGCCAGGAACGCGTCCTGACACACCTCCTCCACATCCTCCGGCGTCCCGTCCGGAATGAGCTGAAAAAGAAACCGTGAGGTCGGCGCATAATGAGCGTCGAAAAAGCGGTCCCAGGCAGCCGCAACACCCGCCCGGCATTGCTCGATCACCACTTGTTCTTCGTGTGGATCCATCCCGAGAGTGCGCGAACGGTAGACCCTGCCAGGCGTTCCGGCGAGCCGTTTCCCACCCCCCGTCCCCGGTCATGCCCAACGACCGATTCGACTGTCCCACTGGAATACCTGCCCGGACACATCCCGGGCGCTCGCCACAGCAACCACCAGCGAAGCCACTTCCTCCAACGAATTCATCCGTTTCAACAGGTTGCCCCCCACCAAAGCCTCCCGCGCCACCCTGGTCATCGCCGCCGTCATCCGTGTTGGCAACACCCCCGGAAGCACCACGTTCACCCGCACCCCGAACTCCGCCACCTCGCGTGCCAGCGACATCGTCAGGCCGATCAAGCCCGCTTTCGCTGCAGCATAGTTCGACTGCCCAACCGCACCGGCGCGGCCGGAAAAGGAACCAATGTTCAGCACCTGCCCTTCCCGTTGGCGGATCATCATCGGCAGCACAGCCTGACAACACAGGAAGGCCCCCTTGAGATGAACGTCCAGAACGGTGTCCCAGTCGGCCTCACTCATCGTCGCCAGCAGCCGATCCGCGGTCACCCCGGCGTTGTGGATGAGCAGATCCAAACGCCCCCACTGCGCTTCCACCGCGGCGACCACCGACTCACAGTGGTTCCGTTGGGTGACATCCAAGACGCACGGGAACACCGCTTCTCCCGCATCCCCCGTCTCCGGCAACCGATCATGACCCGCCGCCGCGACGCGCCAGCCTTCGCCCACGAATGCACGCACCAACGCACCCCCCAAACCGCCCCCAGCCCCGGTGACCAGCGCCACCCGACCACGCTCCGAACTTCCCAGCCCAGGCTTCACGATGGGGGCCGATCTCCCCATCGGCCCACAACCCACTGTCCGCCGATCATCACCCCAGCGACGTCCCCCGGATGATGCACCACCCCAGCCTCGGCCTCCGCCAGACTCCCCTGATAAGGCACCACCACGAGGTCCGCCAAACATCCCGTCCTCAGCTCGCCGATCTCACCTCCCCATCCCATCTGCGCCGCACCCACCACCGTCACCATGCGCAGCGCCTCCTTCGGCGACACCCCAGGATGGAGGCGGAGGAACGACCGCATTTCCTCGAACAGGCTCAATCTCGGCCGGCCACCCCGTCCACTCTTACGCACGCTCAGCAGGCTGTCCGTCCCCAGACTCACCGGAACTCCGGCACCCACCAACGTTTCGTATTCGAATGGCACGTGCCCGAAGTAGTCGTGGCTTCGCGGACAATGCACCACGCCGGCGCCCGACGTTGCGAGAACCGCAAGATCGCCCTCCGCAAGATGGTTGACGTGCACCAGCACCGCCCTCGGGCTCAACAACCCGAGCCCCGCCACGTGCTTCACCGGACTTCCCTTGCCGCAGTCCGACATATCCCGCTGCCCCTTGAGCCACTGATACATGGGCCCCGTCGCACCCATGAACATCTCAAACTCGTCCATCGACTCCGCCACATGACACGAAATCCGCATGCCACGTTCCCGGGCGGCCACCGCCGACAGTTTCAGCAATTCTGGACGCGTCGAATAAGGCGCATGCGGCGCCAGCGCCAACGCCTTGCCGGAAGGCAGCGGCTGCAACCGCTCAAACCGCCCCAATGCCTCTTCGATAATGTCCCCGGGCTGTCGACCCGATCGAATGCCAGTGATCTCCATCGCGGACAACACCCTCAGAGGGGTGCCGTGCCATGCCTCAGGGAGGAGCTCCGGGACGGCTTCAAAATCCATCACCGACGTACAACCCGACCTCAAAAGCTCGCCGGCTCCCGCCAGCCAGGAATCCGCGAACTCGCTGAAACTCCATTCGGCCTTCAGACCCAACACACCTTGCAGCCAGTCGGTGAAGCGCCGCGGCGGAGCCAGGTGCCCAGCCAAATGGGTGTAATCCAGGTGACAGTGGGCGTTGACCAATCCCGGCATCAGCACCGCATCGCCGAGATCCACCACGGGTCCCGATGACGCCCCCACCAAGTCCCGGTAAGGCCCCACGGCCATGATTCGATCCCTGGAAATCAGAACCGCGCCGTCCTCGACGGACGGCGCGGTCATGGGGAGAACCATTCGGGAGCGCAATAGCATCAGTCGCCCGCCTGCTGCCGCTTCGACTTCAGACGCGACGCCACCGTGTGCTTGCGCGCCTTGGTCTTGCTTTGCCGTTTGCGAATCTGTTGCTGGACCTTTTTTGCGACCACATCAATCGCCGCATAAAGATCTGCCTCCACATCTTCGGCGTACAGGTCAGGTCCCCGGACGGCGAGACGCATGGAGCATTTGAAAGCCTTATCCGGACCGCGCGTGTGGTCATGTTCGATGATCACCCGCGCCTCCAGGGCCCTGCGATCCAGGTGCTCCAGTTTGTCAATCCGCGTGAGGATATGATCCTCGATCGCTTTGGTGAGTGTGATGTTGTGCGTGGAGAGTACGAACTTCATCCGCAGGAATCATGAGCCGCTTCGCGCCAATTGCCAGCCGGAAACCCATCATCCCCCGTTACTTCTGCATTTCGACCAACGCCGGCAACAGAATGTCGCCCCGCGCCCCCCATTCGAACTCCACCCACCCCAATGCCCCCCACCGCCCTCTCTCTCCTCAGTCCGGACCCAACAAAAAAAGCTGCGCTGGATGTGCGTGCGGAAGGAATTCAGGATCCCGTCCGACATCATCCGATCTCGGCGTCCTGTTTTCTTCGCACATCCAGCGCAAAAACATCAGTCCCGGAGGGCGCCCCCGCCGGGCGGCGTACCCAGCCATAGCCATAGCCATAGCCTTCCACGAAGAACCCCACGGGGATTCGGAAAACCGGTGAGACCGGCCATCTCCTGGGTGAATTCCCGCGGTCTGCTCGCCGTTGGACGCCCGTTTGCCTGGGAATCCTGCGAGGTCGCGGAGGACTTGCAACCGTGAAACCGGAAGCGGACCTGCGCCTTTTGGCGTAGGTCAATCCACCCAAGCAAAAAGCGGGATCGGCTCGCGCCGATCCCGCATGCATTGTCACAAAGTCCTCCCGGCCAGGCCGGATCAGTAGTCCATGCCGCCGCCGCCACCACCGTGGTGCGGATCGCCACCGGCTGGCTTCTTGTCCTTCTCCGGAATTTCGGTGATCAGCGCTTCGGTCGTGAGCATCAGACCAGCGATGGACGCCGCATTTTGCAGCGCCGTACGGGTCACCTTCTTCGGATCCACCACGCCGGCCTTGACCAGGTCTTCGTAGTTGCCCGAGGCCACATTGTAGCCGTCGTTGCCCTTGCGGCGCTTGACTTCCTGGACGATCAGCGAGCCGTCCACGCCGGCGTTCGAGGCCAGGGCGCGCAGCGGGAATTCAACGGCCTTGCGCACGATGTCGACGCCGATTTGCTCGTCTTCAGTGTCGCCCTTGACCGCTTCGATCGCCGCGATGGTGCGGATGAGCGCCACGCCACCGCCGGCGACGATGCCCTCTTCCACGGCCGCGCGGGTCGCGTGCAACGCGTCTTCAACGCGCGCCTTCTTTTCCTTCATTTCCGTCTCGGTCGCGGCGCCGACATTGATGACGGCCACGCCACCGGCGAGCTTCGCCAGACGTTCCTGGAGCTTCTCGCGGTCGTAGTCGCTGGTCGTCTCCTCGATCTGACGGCGGATCTGGTTGACCCGGCCTTGGATCTCGGAGCTCTTGCCACTGCCTTCGACGATCGTCGTGTTTTCCTTGTCCACGACCACAGTCTTGGCGCGGCCGAGGTCTTCGATCTGGAGGTTCTCGAGCTTGATGCCGAGATCTTCGGTGATGCAACGGCCGCCGGTGAGGATCGCGATGTCCTCGAGCATGGCCTTGCGGCGATCACCGAAGCCGGGCGCCTTGACGGCGCAGACATTCAGGACGCCGCGGAGCTTGTTCACGACGAGGGTCGCCAGGGCTTCGCCTTCCACTTCCTCAGCGATCACCAGCAACGGCTTGCCGACTTTCGCGATCTTCTCGAGGATCGGGAGCAGATCCTTCAGGGAGCTGACCTTCTTCTCGTAGATCAGGATGTACGGATCTTCGAGCTTCGTCTCCATCGACTCCGCGTTGGTCACGAAGTACGGGGAGAGGTAACCCTTGTCGAACTGCATGCCTTCGACGACGTCGAGGGTCGTGTCGATCGACTTCGCTTCCTCAACCGTGATCGTGCCGTCCTTGCCGACCTTGTCCATCGCCTCGGCAATGATGTTGCCGATGGTGTTGTCCCAGTTGGCGGAGACGGTGGCGACCTGCTTGATCTCTTCCTTGTCCTTGACCTTCTTGGAAATCTTCGCGAGCTGCTCCACAGCGGCCTCGACTGCCTTCTGGATGCCGCGCTGAATCCCGATCGGGTTCGCACCCGAGGTCACGTACTTCAAGCCTTCGCGATAGATCGCCTCGGCCAGTACCGTCGCCGTGGTCGTGCCATCGCCGGCCGCGTCGCTGGTCTTGCTCGCGACTTCGCGCACCATCTGCGCGCCCATGTTTTCGTAGGGATTCTCGAGCTCGATCTCCTTGGCGACCGTCACACCGTCCTTGGTCACCGTCGGGGAACCGAACTTCTTGTCGAGGACCACGTTACGGCCCTTGGGCCCGAGCGTGGCGCTGACGGCCTTGGCGAGAAGGGAGACACCGCGCAGCAATGCCTGCCGCGCTGCTTCATCAAACAACAATTGCTTGGCTGCCATAAATTTTTCTGAACGTTGGAATTACCGGTTTCTTCGCGGATACGGACTCAGTCGAGAATCGCAAGGATGTCGTCGGAGCTGAAGATCTTGTACTCCTTGCCGTCGACCTTGATCTCCGTGCCGCCGTACTTGCTGATCAGCACACGGTCATTGACCTTCACCTCGAACGGAACCTTCTTGCCATTGTCGTCCGTCTTGCCGGTGCCGAGAGCGCGAACGGTGCCTTCCATCGGCTTCTCCTTGGCGCTGTCCGGAATAATGATCCCGCCCTTTTTCGTTTCCTTCTCTTCGACCGGTTCCACGAGAACCCGGTCCCCGAGAGGTTTCACATTAAGTGCCATAGTACTTTCGGTTATTTGCTTTGGATTGCTGAGGTTGAGGTCTCAATCAAGTCCCCCTGCACCCGCAGGGGGAAGAGTTCTGTCCGCGAGCCGCACACATCGGGCAGGTGCCCGTCGGGTCGCGAAACGTTGATTCCCAGTTACTTCTTCTTTTCGTCGACGATCTCCGCGTCGATCACTGTGTCCCCGGCTTTACCACCCTTGGTTTCGCCCGGACCACCGCCCTCCCCCGCGCCGCCGCCGCCCGGAGGTTTCCCCTGCGGTTCCCCTTCCGCACCCTGTCGTCCCTGCCCTGCCGCCTTGTAAATGTGTTCGGAAGCCGCCTGCCAGACCTGGGTAAGTTTGTCGTTCGCGGCACGAATCGCCGTCGGATCGCCGGCCGCGAGAGCATCTTTCAGAGCCTTCACCGCCGACTCAATGGTTGCCTTGTTTTCCGCGGGCAGTTTGTCGCCGGTTTCACGCAGCATCTTCTCGGTCCGATAGACCGCATTGTCCGCCTCGTTCTTGAGTTCCACTTCCTCACGACGTTTTCGGTCGTCCTCGGCGTGGTTCTCGGCATCCCGGCGCATCCGCTCCACTTCATCCTTCGCCAGTCCGCTCGAAGCAGTAATCGTGATCTTCTGTTCCTTGCCCGTGCCCAGGTCCTTGGCACCCACATGCAGAATACCGTTGGCGTCGATGTCGAAGGTCACCTCGATCTGGGGCATTCCACGTGGAGCCGGGGGTATGTCCGTGAGCTGGAACTTCCCGATCGTCTTGTTGTCGCGGGAGAACTGGCGTTCCCCTTGCAGCACATGGATTTCGACACCCGGCTGATTGTCGCTTGCCGTCGAGAAAATCTCCGACTTCTTCGTCGGGATCGTGGTGTTGCGTTCGATGAGGCGGGTAAAAACCCCGCCCAACGTCTCGATACCCAGCGAAAGAGGCGTGACATCGAGCAGGAGAACATCCTTCACCTCGCCCTTCAGGACACCGCCTTGAATGGCCGCCCCAACCGCCACGACTTCGTCGGGGTTCACCCCTTGATGCGGGGGCTTGTTCACCAACGAATGCGCCGTTTCCACCACCCGGGGCATGCGCGTCATGCCGCCCACCAGTACCAGCTCGCTGATCTTGTCCGCCGTCAAGCCAGAGTCCTTCAGGCAGTTCCGGACCGGGATCACCGTTCGCTCGAAGAGGGTATCGCACAGCTGCTCCATCTTCGCACGAGTCAGTGACTTCTGGATGTGCTTCGGGCCGCTGGCGTCGGCCGTAATGAACGGCAGATTGATTTCATACTGCTGGGATGAACTGAGGGCGATCTTCGCCTTCTCGGCTTCTTCCTTGATACGCTGCAACGCGTCCGGTTGCTTGCGCAGATCCATCCCGGTGTCCCGCTTAAACTCATCCAGAATCCAGTCGATCAACGCGTTGTCCCAGTCGTCACCCCCAAGGTGCGTGTCGCCGTTGGTCGCCTTGACCTCAAACACCCCGTCACCGATTTCCAGAACCGAGATGTCGAAGGTGCCGCCACCCAGGTCGTAGACGGCAATCATCTCGTCCTTCTTCTTGTCCAAGCCATACGCCAACGATGCCGCCGTGGGTTCGTTGATGATGCGCAGCACCTCGAGGCCTGCAATCTTGCCGGCGTCCTTGGTCGCCTGGCGTTGGGAATCGTTGAAGTAGGCAGGCACCGTCACCACCGCCTGAGTAATGGTCTCGCCGAGACGCATTTCGGCGTCCGCTTTCAGCTTGCTCAGCACCATCGCCGAGATTTCGGGCGGGCTGTAGCGCTGCACCTTGCCGTTCACCTCCACTTCGACGTGAGCGTCCCCGTTGGGGGCTTCAACCACCTTGTAGGGCACCCGCTTGATCTCCTCCTGAACCTCGGAGAACTTGCGCCCCATGAAGCGCTTAATGGAATAGACGGTGTTGCGGGCATTCGTGATTGCCTGCCGTTTCGCCGCTTCTCCGATGATGCGCTCCCCGGTCTTCGAGAAAGCTACCACCGAGGGTGTTGTCCGGCGTCCCTCAGAATTCTCGAGGACCACCGGCTCACCACCCTCCATCACCGCCATGCACGAGTTCGTCGTGCCAAGATCAATGCCTAGTACTTTGCCCATACGCCGTGTTCCAAACCAACAGCGAGATTCGTGCCACTGCCCCAGTAAACTCTTAACTCCTTGATGATAAATAGTGTGTAAAAGACATACCCGTTTCCAGGCCCACCCCGTGTCCCACCGCAGGAGCCAAACTGTCTCACCCATCGAGCCCTCGTGGCACACGAACGCTTTTACGTTGTGCCGTGAAATCACCTTCGGGTCCCTTGGAAGCGCCCGCGGGTTCAGTCACCAAAACTCAAAGAACTCCTTACTCTTTTTCGTTAAAGCCAACGTTGCCGCGCGATGGTGATGGAAAAGGCTTTGACCTCTAGGGCTTGTACGCTTACACCCGACCGAGGCCATTTGTCGTAGCCTGACGTCGATTATTGCCCATGTCGTGGGACTCCTTAGCCTTTCTCGCCCAGAGCAGCTTGCTCGATAATTATCATCGAGCGACGCTCGAGGGGAAAATTGTCATTGGGATACTCGTCGTGTTCTCGATGTTTGCCTGGTCGGTGATGGCGTCCAAGGCCGTGCAGATGGGGCGAGCCCGCAAGTTGAACACGTTGTTCCGGGAGGAATACCGCCGCCAGAAGAGCGTCATCGAAATCCACGAACGCCGGGTGAAGGTGGAAGGTTGCCCACTCTTTATCGTTTACGTGGACGGATGCCTCGAGCTGGGCCAGCACTTGAAGCCGCCACGTCAACCGGGGATGCCCCGCTCCCTCAGCCTGAAGGCCATGGAACTGGTGAAGGGCGCCCTCGAGCGTAGCGTCGCCCGGGAAGCCCTGCGTCTGGAGGCCGGGTTGATCCTGCTGGCCATCGCCGTGAGCGGTGCTCCCTTTCTTGGGTTGTTGGGAACCGTCTGGGGCGTCATGGACGCCTTTGGCGGGGTGGCCGCGGGCATTGTTGGTTCCGCAACCCTTCAGATGATGGCTCCCGGCGTCGCCGGAGCCCTGATCACCACCGTTGCCGGGCTGATGGTCGCGATCCCTTCGATGTTTGGTTACAACTGGCTGGTTCACAACCTGCGCGTTCTCACCGTCGAAATGGACAATTTCGCGCAAGAACTGGCCGCCAGAATGGAAGTCGAATTCCTCGAGGAGCACGGCTACGACCGCACCCCGCACTGAGCCGCCATGCGCCGATTTTCCCAGAAGAACGCGCTGGTCACGTTGTCCGACATCAACGTCACTCCCCTGCTCGACCTGGCGTTCGTGCTCCTGATCATTTTTGTCATCACCACCCCGCTGCTCGAGCAAAGCGTTCAGCTCGAACTCCCTCGCGGTGGCAAACCCGACGATTTTCGTCTCGAACGGAAAGACATCCAGACGGTCGAAGTCACCGCGGCTGGCGAGCTCAAGCTCGAAGCCCACGACATCACCCTCGACCAGTTGGAGGAGACCCTGTTCGCCGAATTTCAGAAGAACCCCAAGATGGTGGTCGACATCCGGGCGGATGGGCGCACCAGCTGGCGGGCAGTCTCCGAAATCTTTGATCGATGCCAGCGGCGGGGGATCACCCGCATCCGGCCGAAAATGTTCCCCGAGAAATGATCTCGCGGCTTGAAAAACGATGCATGGTCACCTCCGTGCTGGCTCACGCCGGGCTGGTGATTCTCCTCGTCGTTGCCACCGCTGGCGGCAGATCGAGCGCCACCGCCTCCATCGAACGTCCTCCACTGGAAATGATTGCGGGCGAATTGGTGGACGCGGCTCTCGCCCCGGGTTTTTTGCCTGAGCCCGCCCCGGAAGCGGCCCTCGCACATCAACCCGAACCCGACGTCATCAAGGCCACACCGCCTCCGAAGACCTCGCCGCCTCCGGAACCGCAGCCGGATCCTGAACCGACCCCCACTCCTCCCGTCAAAGCTCCTCCTGCCGAGATCCGTTTCGACCTCCCCAAAGCTCGGGAACCCGGCTTCACGCTCCCGAGCTCGCAGCTGGACGAAAAGTCGAAAGACAAACCCAAGCGCCCCGAGCGCGAGGCAGTCAAAATCGATCTCTCGAAGATCAAAACGGTCAAAGCTCCCTCCACCCCTTCCAAGGATCGCCCCAAGACCACCCCCGCCCCGGCACCCACCGGTCCCAGCGAAGAGGACCTCGCGCGCCAGCGCCGTCAGGACCTCGCGCGATCCCTCGAAGGAGCCACCGGCAAGATTTCGGGCACCGTCTCCCGTGGCGCCGTTCAGGTCCAAATCGGCCCTGTCGGGGGAGGTGGTGGTGGTGGCGGAGGGGGAGGCACCGGGGGGGGCGGTTCAGCCTACGCATGGCATGTTCGAAACGCCTTCAACAACGCCTGGATACCTCCCCAAAACGTCAAAGACGAATTCGCCACCGCCGACGTGGAAGTGGTGATTCGCAAGGACGGGCGCGTCACTCAGGCCCGCATTGTCAAGCGATCCGGCATTGCCGCGCTCGACCGCTCGGTTCAGGAAGCCTTGGACCGTGTCCGTGAGGTCGTCCCCTTCGAGGCCGGCGCCACCGAGGACTCCCGGACCTACACCATCGGCTTCAACCTCCGTTCCAAACGCACGTTCTGACCTGATTCTGATGAACCGTTCCCGTCCCGATTTCCCCCTTCTTTCCCGTCGCGCCTGGCTGACCACCG
>CAUJJW010000393.1 GCA_963205105.1 Verrucomicrobiota bacterium
GAACCCAAACCGTTCTTCCAGGCGGAACTGGGACCACCATTCAAGCGGAAGATTGGGCAGGGCCAACACCACCCCGACCAGGAACAAACCGGTCGCCGAAGCCCAGACCCCGGAACCGGCGGCGTGGGTCCAGGCCGACCATGCCCCAGGCAGCATGCCTGAGAACAGGACGACCAGGGTGACCAGGGTGCCCCACGCCAACTCCACCCGTCCGAAACGGCTCTTCGCCAGGGTGTACTCGACGGTCTTTCGGTAGGTCTCGGGGTCGACGGTGGCACGGAATGCCGCGGGGACCTCGTCGGCGTGGGCCGACACATGACGATGATTGAGCCAATCGAGCCACGCTTGGGCGAGGGTGCGGAGCGCGATGAGGGCCAGGGCAAGGAGTGCGAACCAGTGCATGGATGGAGTGGGGTGGGAGGTGACTCCTATTTCGGCAAAAAGAGAAGGCGGAGACCCACGAGAACGAGAAAACCGCCGAACAATCGCTGAAGATCGGGGGAACCCAGCTTGGTGGTGAGCCAGGGACCAATGAGCCCACCGAGGATGGCGGTGGGGGCGAGGGTGGCGGCGAGGGTCCAGTCGACCTGGCGCAACTGGTGATGCTTGAACACGCCGGTGATGGCGGTGGGGATGATCACGGCGAGGGACGTGCCCACGGCGATCTTCATGTCCGCTTTCAGCAGGAAGGTCATCCCGGGGACCATGATGATGCCGCCCCCGACGCCGAAGAGACCGCTCGCCAGCCCGCCCACCATGCCGATCAACGCCGCGTACAGGTACCGCATCCGCGGTTTATCCGGCCCGCCGACCGTGGCGCGCAACCGCTTTTCGTGGAGTTGACGCTGGGTTGGGCGCAGCGCCACGCTGCGTGGCGATCGTGCCGGACGTGCCTCATCCACATCGCGATGCCTTCCTCGCCTCGTTCCCGGAGGAACGGGTGTGGGGCCAAGTGCTGTTGCGTCGTCGACCGGCCGGGGGGGCCAAGTATGAGGCGTGTCATGTGGTGGATCGGGCGGCACCGGTGGAGCAGCTCCGACCGATCCCGTTGAAGGAATTGCGCGCGGTGGCGCTGTCGACGCCGGAAGGCCGGTATCGTCCGCTCAAGGGGGCGCCAAACCTTCCATCGGGTTGGAGGTGTGAGCTTTGGGATGACGCAGAACTGGCGGAGGCGGTGCATCATCTCTATCCGGGATCCATGGCGGATGCCTGGGAGGCGTCGAAGCCTGATTTTGTGGCGGTGGATTTTGCGATGGTGGCGGAACGGCAGTTGGGGCGGGCGAAGGCACTGACGCGGTTGACTGGGCCGGCGTTGGCGGCGGCGGTGGAGGCTGGATGCGGGGTGGGGGCGTGCCTGAAGCGGCGATTATGGACGGGGGGCGGCCTGGCGGCGGACGAAGCGGGGTCGAAGAGCGCGATCCCCTGTCTTGAACCTTGTCCTTTCTTTCTGGGTTTTGCGCGGACTTGCGCGGAGATCGAACAAGAGTCCACTCTGGCCGTCGAATTCGCGCCTGACGACCTCGCGACCCTAGCGGCGGCACTCCGGCACGCACTCGAACACCCGCCGAAGGGTCTGCGCGAAGGCGAAGTTGCCGCTCCGCTGCATCCGTGGAGGGTTTCGCGCGTGCTGGCCCGCTACTCGGCGCTGGGGTCACCTGTCGCACCTCCATCCCGAATGTCCGATGAATAACCGTCCTTCCCATCGCGTGGCTCGTTCCAAAATCCTTCGCTTCTCCGCAGGCGCCATTCGTCCTGCAACCCTGGCCGCCGTGTTGGCCGGGGCCGGCCTGCTTTTGGCGGGTTGCGGTGATTCCGGCTCGGGCACAAAAGACGCCGCGACGCCTGCTGCCGCTCAGCCGTCGGCGGCCACCACGGCTCCGATCGAATCCGCCTCCCCGGCTCAGCCGTTCGTGATGCCGAATGAGACCCCGTCGGCGGCGAAGACTCCGGCCGACGAAGCCTGGGCCGGCTTGGAGAAAGCCTTCCGAACTCCGCCTCAACCGCCGGAAGCCTGGGCCACCAAGGAACCCACGCGGGAGGAAGTCGCCGAGTTCCAAAAGGCGCGCGGGGCTGCCGCTGAGAAGGTGGCGGATGTGGCGCGCGAGTTTTACACGAAATTTGGCACGGACCCGCGCGCGGCGGATGCGCGGATGCAGGAATTCCAACTGCTGGATGCGGCGGTGAAGATGGGGCACACGAACGCGCAGGAGAAGCTGGCGAAAGCCGAAAAGGAACGGCTGTCGGATCCGTCCACCAGCGAGGATGAACGTCTCGGACTGAGGATCATGTCGGCGCAGCGCGTGGCGGAGCAGATGATCCCGACCGCCGGCGAGGAGAAGGCGAAGGCCTCCATGGTGGAGGCGGTTCGCCAGTTGATCACCGAGTTTCCCAAGCGCGACGAGCCGTACCAGGTGCTCTTGAGCCTGGTGGCGGATGGTCCTGCCGATGAGGCGCGCGCGATTGCCTTGTCCATGGTGAGCACCAACGTTCCCGAGTCCGCCCGGGAGTCCGCCCAGGGCCTGCTGGATCGGCTGGATCGCATGGGCAAGCCGGTGAACATCCAGTTCACGAGCCTCGACGGCAAGAAGATCGACCTCACCGCCATGCAGGGAAAGGTCGTGCTGGTTGATTTTTGGGCGACCTGGTGTGGTCCCTGCGTGGCCGAATTGCCGAACGTGAAGGCGGCCTACGAGAAACTGCATCCGAAGGGCTTCGAGATCGTGGGCATCAGCTTCGATCAGAAAAAGGAGGCCCTGGAAGCCTTCATCGCCAAGGAGAACATGACCTGGGCGCAGTACTTCGACGGCAAGGGTTGGGAGAACGAACTCGGGCAGAAGTTCGGCATCACGGCGATCCCGGCGATGTGGTTGATCGACAAGAAAGGCAACCTCCGGGACGTGTCGGCGCGTGAAGGTCTGGCGGACAAGGTGGAGAAGCTGCTGGCGGAACCGGACGCGCCTGCGGCGAAGTAAGCGACGGGCGGGTAAGGAATGCGGGGGGCGAGATGCCCCCCTTTTTTTCAGACCGGCGAAGCGGAACGATTCAGCTGGATCTCACGCGAAGACGCGAAGAAGGAACGGCCGAGAGAGAGTCTCGAGCCCAGAAAGCATCGCGAACCCAAAGGTGTGGGGTGATGGGAGCTCCCGACTCACCTTGTGCGTGGCATTTCTTGGCGACTTTCTTGGCGACTCAGCTTCTTGGCGTGAACTCCACGGATTCCATCTGAATCGTTCCAGCCAGGACTGGATACCGGCTGTCGATCCGGTAGGTGGCATCCCCGACGGCCCGGACCTTGTGGTCGTCCTTTTGAATCTGATTCTGACGGTGCTTGGCGAGAGCCATAACCAGTCGACCGCCCATGAACAGGCCGGCGGCCAGGAGAAGGGCGCCGGAGATGTGGGCGGTTCGGAGCAGCACCCGGGGTGAGAAACGGCCGTGGCCGAGTGAAACGGCGTAGCCAAGCTTGGTGAACCAGGTCATGGCGCCCATGCCGATGCCGGTGACCACCGAGATTTTGGCGGGCCAGGTGTTTTCCACCCATTCATGGGCGACGGAGGCGGCGGCGAAGGCGATCCAGAAAAGGAGCGTGGCGGGGTTGCCGAGGACCCGGACAAAACCGGTCATGAAGGCGGTGTGAGGGTGGAGTCGCTGTTCCACGATCTGAACCGCGTGGGAGGTTGGCGGCATTTCGCGGGTTCTCACGTAGCGAATGCCGATGGCGGTCACGACGACGAAGCTGACCAGTTCCATGATCGCGCGGATCATGGGCGAGGTGAACAGCTGGGCGAAGCCGGCGAAGGCGATGCTGGAGTAGATGAGCTCCATCACGACGGCGCCGAGGCCGATGAAGAAGGCGTAGCGGAAACCGCGCCGGGCGCCTTCGTTGATGATGGAGACATTGACGGGGCCCACGGGAATGCAGGCGAGGTATCCTGCGAGGAAACCAGCCATCCAGGGGACCAAGGCCTCACCGAGACCACTCATGATGCGGCGCGGCCGCCGCCGGGGCTTGGTCCGGCGACGTGGGTGCCCTGCGACGGGCCGTCGTCATCGTCGTCATCGTCTTCGTCCTCGTATTCCAGCCCTTTACGCATCCGGCGCGAAATATGGGGTCGGATGAAGCCGTAGAGCAAATAGGCGGTGAAGAAGAGGGGCAGGACGACGGGGAGCACCCGTTTCCAAAGGATGAGGAAGACGCCGACCAGGCCGATGATGAGGACGGCCTTGATGAAGGGGGTGTTGGTGCGCCAGTTGATGTTTTTGAAGGCGGGATAGCGCACCCGGCTGACCATCATGAACGACAGGAAGACGAGAATGACCGGCAGCAGGTAACGCCACCAGCCCTGGGCGAAGTCCTTCTCCTCGAGCCAGAGGATGAACAAGGTGAGCGAGGCGACCACGGCGGCGGCGGCGGGAATCGGGAAGCCGATGAATTCCTTGGACCCCCCGGAGGGGGCGTACGTCGCCATCACGTTGAAGCGAGCCAGGCGGAACGCTCCGCATAAGAGATAAATCGAGGCAACGAACCAACCGAACTCCGGATGGTTCACGAAGACGTCGGCGAGCACGATGCGATGGACCAGGAACGCCGGGGCGACGCCAAAGGAGACGACGTCGGCGAGCGAATCGAATTCCTGTCCGAACGGGCTTTCAAAACCGCCCATGCGCGCCACGCGGCCATCCAGGAGATCGAAGACGCAGGCCAGGAGGATGAAGAAGAGCGCCTGCCGGATAGCGGCTTCGAAGCCGGGCGCGCCCAAGTCCGCCTCGACGATGCGGGTCAGGGCGAGGAAGCCGCAAAAGAGATTGCCGGCGGTCAGGAGGTTCGGCAGCAGGTAGATCTTCAGCCTGCTGTCCTCCTCTGCAGGAAGGTTCATTGGATCGACGGACGCCATGGGGGCACTGCCGTTGACAGCGGGGAGACGCTAACCCGCCGTTTCGCAAAGGTCTTGTGCGAAATGCACCCCGTTTTTTCGGTTTGTCGGAGCAGGCATCCCGTTCGCACCATGGCTTCCGCACGGAACCGTGAAGAACATCGTCTACTTCGATCTCGAAACGCAGAAATCCGCCGAAGAGGTCGGTGGTTGGCACCGGATCCGTGACATGCGGATGAGCGTGGGTGTCACCTACAGCACCGCGCGGGGTGGCTACCGCATCTACCCCGAGAAGGAGGTGGACCATCTCATCGAGGAACTGCGCCGCGCCGACCTGGTGGTGGGCTTCAACCAGCAGCGCTTTGATTATGAGGTCCTGCACGGTTACACGGTGCTGGACATGTCCCAGGTCCCGACCCTCGACCTGCTGGTCGATCTTCAGAAGATCCTCAACCATCGGCTCACCCTCGACGCGGTCGCATCCGCCACCCTGGGCACGGAGAAGACCGCCGACGGCTTGCAGGCGCTGAAGTGGTTCAAGGAAGGCCGGATGATGGAAATCGCGGAGTACTGCTGTTACGACGTGAAGATCACCAAGATGGTCCATGAATTCGGGCGGGACCGACGGCAAGTGTTCTACACCTCCCGGACCGGGCAGACCATGAGTGTCCCGGTGCAGTGGTAGCGGCATGTTCCCGCCACAAAAGCGCTCGCTCGCTTTGTCGTTCGGCCTACGATCTCCCCACCACGTCACGTTTTTGCCTTCCATGAATCCGAACCCGTCCCGACGTTCCTTCCTTCAAACCACCGCCGCCGGACTGGCCCTCGTCGCCAGCCCCAGCCTGAGGGCTGCCGGGGACAAATCGACGTTCGCCTTGGTGGGTTGCGCCCACATCCACACCCCCGGCTTCGTCAATCTGCTGAAGGGTCGCCCGGACGTGACGGTGAAGTACGTCTGGGATCATCAAGTGGTCCGGGCCGAAACGCGTGCAAAGGAACTCGGGGCGCAGGTCACCGACAAGCTGGACGTCATCTGGGGAGATCCGGAGGTCGAAGCGGTGGTGATCTGTTCCGAAACCGACCGGCACCCGGCTCTGGTTCGGGCTGCGGCGCGCGCCGGCAAGCATCTGTTCGTTGAAAAGCCGCTGGGAATCACCGCGGCGGAGAGCATCGCAATGGCCAAGGCGATTGATGCAGCCAAGGTTCATTTCACGACCGGCTATTTCATGCGGACCGACCCGAAGCACCTGTTCCTCAAGCAGCAGGTGCAGAACGGCGCCTTCGGGACCATCACCCGCGCGTCGGCCTGGAACTGTCACAGCGGTTCGCTGGGTGGCTGGTTCGACGAGAAACCCAACGATCCCGCGAATTCCTGGCGTTGGATGGCCGACATCTCCCAGGCGGGTGTGGGTGGTTTTGGCGATCTTGGCACCCACTCCCTCGATATTCTGATGTGGATTCTCGGGGACATTGAATCGGTCTCCGCCGACATCCGGGTGGTGACCGAGCGCTACGGTCCCAAGACCGACGAAGCCGGCCAGGCCATGCTCAAGTTCAAGGGTGGGGCGATGGGTTCGCTCACTGCCGGATGGCTGGACGTCGCCAATCCGGTCACCTTCATGATCAGCGGCACCAAGGGGTTCGCTTCCATCGTGGACGGCAAGTTGATGTTCAAGAGCGACCTGGTGCCTGGAGCGAAAGGAAACGAGCCTTGGAAGGATCTGCCCACGGCTCCCCAGGCGCCGCTGCATCAGTTCGTGAATGCGGTCCGGGGCAAGACGGATCAGCCGTTGGTCACGCCGGTGGAAGCCGCCGCCCGGGTGACGGCGATGGAGGCGATGTACAAGTCGGCGAAGGCCGGCAAGTGGATCAAGGTGGGCTGATCGGGGAGCGATCAAGCCAGCCTTTGAGCGCGCCGGCGAGGTCCGCGACATCCGCGCACGGCAGTACGGACGCCGGGGGCTCGCACAGGCCGAAGCCTGGGCCCCAGGCGGCTCCATTGACGACGCAGGCGTCGGTCGAGGCGTCGCGTATCTGACGCCATGCTGCAGCCAGGGCATCGTCGCGATTGCCGTCGAGTTCGTACTTCCAGCCGACCAAGCGCGCCGACGGAAACCATTCGCGCAGGCTGGGAAGCACCTTGGTGGCGGGTTCGAGTTCGACGATCAACCGTCCGGAACGCGACGAAAGTTTTCGGGACGCCAACATCGAGCCGTCGGCGGACCGAACGGAGGCGGGTTTGAAGTCGCACAATGCGGCGGTGTGGAAGATGGCATGCACGGGCAGGCGTTTGCTCCAGCCGTAGAGGAGGCCTGCCAGTTCGTCGTTGGTGCCGAAGGGGACGAGTTCGACGGGGGCTTCCGGCAACGGGGCGGTGGCCATGTCACCACGAAACACGGTGACCCGATGACCGGCGGAGACGAAGGCATCGGCGAGGGCGGAGCCGAGTCGGCCGGTCGAGGCGTTGGTGAGGCGGCGCATGCCGTCGAGCGGTTCCCAGGCGGGCCCGCAGGTGATGATCAGATTCATGGGGCGGGGCGGCGGCCCGTCAGGGAGGAGTGGCCTGGAGGGCGGCGACCGTGGCTTCGAGCGAGGGGACGTCGGCGACGTTGAGGATCTGGGCTTCCGGGGCGATGCGCTTCATGAAGCCGGTGAGAGCCTTTCCGGGTCCGAGCTCGATGAAGCGGGTGAACCCGTCGGCGACCAGGCGTCGAATGGAGGCTTCCCAGCGCACCGAGGCGCAGACCTGCTGGACCAGCAGTTCCCGGATGGCGGTGGGTTCCGTGTGGGGTTGGGCGGAGACGTTGGCGATCACCGGCACGGACGGGGGTTGGACGGTGATGCGGGCGAGTTCGGCGGCGAGCTTGGGTTGGGCGGTGGCCATGAGCCGGGAGTGGTAAGCTCCGGCGACGGCAAGGGGCAGAGCGCGTTTGGCACCGCGGGATTTCGCGAGTTCGCAGGCTTTTTGAATGCGTTCGAGTTCGCCGGAGATCACCAGCTGGCCGGGGCAATTGAGATTGGCGAGCTCAACTCCGGCTTCGTCGCACACGGCCCGGGTGGGTTCCTCGTCGAGGCCGATGACCGCGGCCATGCCGCCGCGGGTGGCGTCGCAGGCTTCCTGCATGAAACGCCCGCGGAGACGGGTGATGCGCAGACCGTCCTCGAACGACAGGGAGCCTGCGGCGGCGAGGGCGGTGAATTCGCCGAGGGAAAGACCAGCGGTGGCCTGCCAGCGGAGCGCGGGAAGCCGGGAGCGGAGCAATTCGAACGCGACCCAGCTGACGAGGTAGATGCCGGGCTGGGCGTTCTCGGTTTTGGTGAGTTCCGACTCAGGTCCCTCGAAGCACACCTGGGCGAGGTCGTAGCCGAGGGTCTGATTGGCCTGTTGGAAGAGAGCTTGGGCGGCGGGGTGTTGGGCGGCGAGATCGCGTCCCATGCCGACGACCTGGGCGCCCTGACCGGCGAAAAGCAGTGCTGTTTGGCTCATCGAAAGGCGGGAGTGAAGCGGGAAACGGCGGTTCAAACCACGGAAAAGACGGAGACATGCGCGCCAGCAGGTGCATCCCGAAGCCAGCGAATCCGTTGAAATCGATTGAGTTCACGCCAAGACGCCAAGACGCCAAGGAAAGCCATAAAACCGAGGGATCGGGAACCTGGCAATCACCCGCACCTTAATGTTCGCGATGCCTTCTGGGCGCGAGCCACCTTCTCGGACGGTCCTTCTTGGCGTCTTCTCGTCTTGGCGTGAGATCCGTCGGAATCGTTCTGCTGAGTTGTGGAGGGGTGAACCCCGCATGGCAGGGATTTGGACAGGATTCACAGGATGAACAGGATGCCCAGGAACCCAAGCGCAACGGCATTTCATCCTGTTCATCCTGTGCATCCTGTCGAAAAGAGGCCCGTGTCCTCCGACAACACGGCGATGCGCCCGCGCCTCACTTCGGGGATTCGGGAAGAGGTGCGAGGACCTGGAGGGCGGCGGGTAGGATGCGGAGGGTGGCGGGCAGCCAGCCCACGAACTCGCCGTCCAACTGGAGCGGCACGGGGGTGTCCGAGGTGAGGTGAAGCTCGGGAACGCTGGCGCCGGCCAGCTTCCGGTCGAGCGACCAGCGACCCGTGAGATACGCTCCCAGGCAACGGATCAGAATATCCGCCGTCACGGCCTTGACGCCTCGGACATGCAGCCGGCCGGAGGCGAGATCGCCGTCGGGGAAGATCGGGAGATCGCCGGCATAAAAGCGGCCATTGCCAATCAGGATGGCGCGGCCGGTGAATTCGGTGCCGTTGATCTGGCAACGGGCGAGGTCGGGGTGCTGGAGGAAAGCGCGGCAGGCGGCGGTGACGTAGGCGAGTTTGCCGGTGTGCCGTTTGAGATTCCAATCGACGAGCTGGACGGCGCGGGCGTCGAGGCCGGCGCCGGCGACGATGACAAAGCGGGCGGTGCGGGGGGCGCCCTGGAGGTCCCGGAATTCGGCGATGCCGCAGTCAATGCGACGCAGGGAGCCTTGTTGGAGGGCGGTCCAGGCGCGGTCGGGTCGGGTGGGGATGCCGAGTTCGTGGGCGAAGACGTTGGCGGTGCCGAAGGGCAGGACGGAAAGGGCGGTGTGGTCGAGGCCGTGCCGGGAATCGGCGAGACCGTTGAGCACCTCGAAGACGGTGCCATCGCCGCCGGCGGCGATGACGAGGTCATGGCCGGCATCGGCGGCTTCGCGAGCCAGTTCTCGGGCGGAACCGGGGCCGGTGGTGGGGCGCAGGTCGGCGGCGGGTCCGATGGTGGCGAGGAACCGGGCGAACTGCCGGGCTTTTTCGCCACGGGCGGCGGGGTTGAAGATGACGCACGCGCGCATGGTCCTGGGGGCTGGCGCCCGGGCGGCGGGTCTAGCGCGAGTGCCAGACGACGGCGAGCACGCCCCAGAGGAGCAGGCCCAGGACGACGCAGATGAAGATGATGCGATTGCGGGCGATACGGCGTTCGTAGCGGAGCGAGCGCAGTCCCTGGATGCTTCCGGCGGCGAGGTAGTTGACGAGTTTTTCGTTGGTGGGCGGCGGGTCGACGAACTGGCGTTTCAGCCGGCGCCACCATTCCGACACCAGGGGGCGTTTGAGACCGAGCTCGACGGATTCGCGGCCTGGGGTGGGGGGTTGTTTGGAGGATTCGAAGGGGCGCGCGGGCATCTCTTCGAACACGGGTTCATGGGACGGTGGGGCGGAAGGTTTCGCTTTGGGCGAGGCGGGGCGCGAGGCGGAGGCGGGACGTTGGGAAGCGGCGTTGGGTGGGGGTTCGAGGCCGTGGTTGAGACGGGAGATCTCCGCCTCGAGTTCGGCGATGCGCCGGTTCAAGGACTGCGCCCGCTGGGCGAGGGGGTCGGGTTTTTTACGGAAGAGGCCCATGCCACGGAGCGGGGGAACGACGGTTCAACGTCGGGCGAGCACGAGGGCCAGGGCGGTGCCGACGACGAGGACCGCGAGGGCGACGGGCCAGGTGAGGGCGAGGCCGAGGCGGGCGAGTTCGCCGGGGGATTTGCCCTGGAAAAGAGGGGCGGATTCCTCGGGGGTGCCCAAGCCGTCCGGACCGCCGGAGCCGCCGGGTTTGGGAGTGAGCACCGGCCATTTGACCTGGGCGGAGTTCCATTCCATGCGGGCGCTTTCGAGGGTGGTGAGGGCCCGGGTGAGTTCGTTGTGGTAAGCCTCGGCGGTCCAGCTGCTTTCGTTGAGGGCGGAGACCTTGTCGAGGGCGGTGCGGAGGTCGGTCAAGGACCGGGACATTTGCTCGGCATCGCGCCGGGCGGTCTGTTCCGCCTCATCCAGCAGGGCGATACCCCGGGTGAGGTGGGTGAGCATTTCCTCGCGGCCCTGTTCATACTCGATGCGGCGGCGGCGGGCCTCCTCCAACTGGGCGCGCTCACGTTCCAGGTCTTCCTGGCGTCGTTTCAGTTCGATGAGCGCCTGTTGGGCGGCGGTGACCTGCTGGTTGATTTCGTCCCGCGAAAGGGGACGTCCGCCCCCGGAACCGCCTGTGGCCGCGCCCGGCGTGGCGCTCGTGGCCGGCGCGGCGCCGCTGGACCGGCGCAACCGTTCGTAGTCGGGGTCGACGAAGTCCGAATGATCCAAATCTCCGCCCATGGGACGTGCATGCTAGGAGGGGTGGGCGTGAAGTAAAGCGGCGGGTGAATTTCCGCGAAGGGTGTGATAGTCTGGCCGCGGATGATGCGCCGACATGTTCGATGGGCAGGCCAGGCCGTGAGGGTCTGGTGGGTGATGGTTGGGCTGGCCGGGGCCGGAGCCATGGCATGCCGAGGCATCGCGCCGGAGGTCGAGGAGTCGGTGGAATTCCGGTTTCGGGAGGGCGTCGTCGGAGCCGCAGTCGCGGGTGTCGAAACCTTTGACCGCGCGGCAGAACCGACCGGCGGCACCTGGCGGGGTCAGCAATCCTGGGCGGATCGGTGGGTGGGCGGTTCCACCAACCGTGTCCGCATCGTCTCGGGAACGGGCCTGAGGGAGGCATGGATGACGGACCGTTTGGCGGTGCGGTTCATGGGAAAAGGCCATGGCAACGAGGCCGCCACGTGGGAGCGGTTGGGATTGCGCTGGGCCCGCGAGGGGGCGGGGGGGATTCAGATCCTTCAAGCCCGCGATCCGTGGTCGGCGGCCCGCGCGGCGACGGCGCTGTCGGCGATGCCGGGGGTGGAGGTGGCGGTTCCGGTGATGCGCCGAAAGCTGGCGTTGCATCGCTCGTACGCTTCGCGGCCGAACGACCCGTTTTTTCCGAACCAATGGCACCTCGAGAACCGCAACGCTGCGGGTCAGACCGCGGGGCCGGATCTGCATGTGCGTTCGGCGTGGCCCGTGGCGGAGGGATCGGGGGTGACGGTGGCGATCTGCGATGACGGCTTTGAGACGGACCATCCGGACCTGCGACAGGCGGCGGCGCGGGGGCCGCACTTCAATTTCGTGACCGGCGGTTCCAACACGACGGTGTATGGTTCGCACGCGACAGCGGTGGCGGGGTTGGTGGGAGCGACCGACGACAACGGGGTGGGGGTGAGCGGGGTGGCGCCGAAGGCGGGGTTGGCGAGCTGGGTGATCTTCGATGCGTTTGAAATCACCAGTGACGAGGCGCTGATGGACATGTTTCAGCATCGTGCCCAGGAGGTGGCGGTGCAGAACCACAGCTGGGGCAATGCGAGCGCGCAGGTTTCCCGACCCACGGCGATCGAGGCGGCCGCCATTTCGAACGCGGTGGTGAAGGGCCGCGGCGGTCGCGGCGTGGTGATGGTGCGGTCGGGAGGCAACGACCGCGAACTGGGTAGCAACGCGAACGACGACGCCTATGCCAGCGACCCGGCGGTCATCGCCGTGGCGGCGGTGCGCAAGGACGGGGGCATTGCGCGCTACAGCAACCCGGGGGCGTGCCTGTTGGTGGGCGCGCCGAGCGGCGACGAGGACGATTTCACCTTGCCCACCGAAGGGGTGGCGACGACCGACCGGGTGGGAACGCGTGGGTACAATCGGCAAAGCGGCGCGAATTCCCTGGCCGATTACGCCCTGCAATCCACCGGCTTCTCGGGAACATCCGCCTCAGCCCCCCAAATCTCGGGAGTGGTCGCACTGGTGCTTTCGGCGAACCCCCGCCTGACGATCCGGGATGTGCAGCAGGTGCTGATCCATGCCGCGCGCCATCCGGATTCGGAACCGCCCGATCCGGAACGGCGACGGAATGGCGCGGGTTACTGGGTGAGTCACAACGGCGGGTTTGGCGTTCCGGATACGGGGCGCGCCGTCCGGTTGGCGGAGGCCTGGACGCTGCGACCTCCGCTGGTGACGGTGTCGGCGAAGCAATCGGATCCGCTGACCGTGCCGGATGCGGGGTTGCGTCTGTGGTTGCAGCAAGGTGGAGGACTGGAGCGCGGCATCGTTTGTGAATCTGCGCCGGGCCTGCATCCGGATGAGCCGACCGGTTCGTGGCCGCTGGTCCATGTGGGGTTGGCGGATGCGCCGTTGACCCAGGATCTGAGCGGGAAAGCCGCGTTGATCCAGCGGGGTGGGAACACCTTTCGGGAGAAGCTGACCTTTGCATTGCAGGCGGGCGCGCGGTTCGCGGTGTTTTACAACAACACTGGCGGCACCACTCTCGATTCTCCGGGATACACGGATTTCGTGGGCATCATCGCGGGATTCATTCCGCAAAATGACGGCGAGGCGCTGGCGGCAAGTCTGGACGCGGGGGCCGTGGTGAGGGCGGAACTGCGGGTGGAGAGCGTGGCGAAGTCGTTTGAGATCACGCGAACACTGGCCTGCGAGCACGTGGGTTTGCGGGTGCGCAGCAACCACACCCGCCGCGGGGACCTGCGCATCACCCTGGTGTCGCCCAGCGGAACCCGAAGCGTTCTGCAAAACCAAAACTTCGACACGGAACCCGGCCCGGTCGATTGGACGTACTGGTCGACCCAGCATTTTTATGAGCCATCGAAGGGCACCTGGCGCGCCGAGTTTTCCGACGAAACCGCGCCGAGTGTCGGCGACATTCTGGAGGTCGAACTGATCGTTCGAGGGGTTGAATTGGAGGACTCGGATGCCGACGGGCTGGACGATGGCTGGGAACGTCGCTGGTTTGGGAACCTCGATCGCGGAGCCCGGGATGACATGGATCAGGATGGCAGTCCGAACGCTCGGGAACAGGTGTTGGGCACCGATCCGACCCAGGCGGACCAGCCCTTCCGCATCACCTTGGATCCGTTTGATGCGAAATCATTCCGCCTGAGTTGGCCGGCGACCGAAGGGTTCCGGTACTCGGTGCATCGTCGCAGCCTGGTGGACGGAAGTTCACCGGTCGAAACGGTGATCTCGGGGCGATTTCCGGAAGTGGATCGGGTGGTCCCCTCGACGGCTTTGCCGGGGGTGGTGTACCAGATTGAGCGGACGTTGGAGTAGCCTGCTCGCGGGCTACGAACCGTTTCGCGAGGACTGGAGCGAGCGGCCCTCATCCCGGCCTTCTCCCGGGGGGAGAAGGAGAAGGCGCGCTGTGGGTTTCGGAGGGTTGAGCAGATTTCCGGTTGCAGCGCGTGGTGACGGCTCGGACGGGTGAGGTTCTGACATGTCGCCACGGGTCGGACGCGGCACCCTCTCCCTCCGGGAGTGGGTTGGGGTGAGGGATTCCTCCGTGGGCCTCGCGCCAGCGCCTTTTAGCCGTTTACTGGTCGGCCGAAATCCACTGGCTCAGCCGGCGGCTTTCGTGGGTTTCGAGGCGATCACCAGCGGCGCGCAGAATCAGGGCCGCGGCGCCCGGGGTCCGCTGGACCAGTTTTAAGCCTGCCTCAGGGCCGAGCACGCTCACCGCGGTAGCCAGGCTGTCGGCGGTGGTGCCGTCCTTGGCGAGAATGGTGACCAGGGAATGGTCGGTGAGTCCAATGCCGGTGCGAGGATCGACGATGTGCGAGTAGCGGCGTCCGCCGATTTCCAGACGTTGGAAGATGTCACCGGAGGTGGAGACGGAACCGTTCCGCAACCAGACCACGCGTGGAGCAGGGGCTTGGGGGTGGTCGGCGGCGCCGATTTCCACCCGCCACCCGGGCTGGCCTGGGGGAGCTTCGCCGGCGGTGACATCCCCGGCGGCGGCGACCAGGGCGTGGGAGATGCCGTGTGATCGGAGCACGGCCAGGGCTTCATCGGCGGCATAACCTTTGGCGATACCACCGAAATCGAGGCGCATGTCCGGGCGAAGGAAGGTGACGGTGTGTCGGCGCGGGTTGAGGCGGAGATTCTGCCAGCCGACCCGGGCGCGGGCTTCCTGGAGCAGGTCGGCGGGGGGGAGTTCCAGGCGGCGACGTGAACGACGCCAGAGATTGACCAGTGGTCCGATGGTGGCGTCGAAGGCTCCGTCGGTGTGGCGTGCGAGGCTTTGGGACCGTTCCAGCATGAGCCAGAGGTCGGGGCTGACGGGGGCTGGTTGTCCTGGAGGGGTGTTGTGGCAGACCAGGTTCAGTTCGCTGTCGGGATCGTAGTCGCTGAGCACCTGATTGAGCGCGGCGACCCTGTCGTAGGCGGCCTGGGCGGCGGTCTGGGCGTTGGTCTCGGTGGCGGCGTGGAGAACGATGCGAAACGGCACGCCCATCTGGGGGCGGTTGAACTCGAAGCGTTCGAGGGTGGTGACCGGCGGGGCGGGGCGTGGGGAAGTGCAACCCACGATGCCGGGAAGGAAGGTGAGCAGGGTGAGCCCGGTCAGAAGGCGGAGGAGCGGGGGCATGGGATGTCGCGTGTTCGAAACCGACTTGCTCACGGGCATTGAACCGTGGCGCAAGAAATGGAGCGAGCGGCCCTCATCCCGGCCTTCTCCCAGAGGGAGAAGGAGAATCGTCGCCGCGGGTTTCGGAAGGCTAAGCCAACGATGCAGTTGAAATCGATCGAGTTCACGCCAAGACGCTAAGACGCCAAGAAAGGCGACGAACAAGTTAAGTCGGGAGCACACCGTCAACCCACACCTTGTGGTTCGCGAACCTCAAATCCTTCTGGGCGTGAGCCTCTTTCTCGGCCGGCCCTTCTTTGCGTCTTTGCGTCTTCGCGTGAGATCCAACTAAATCGTTGGCTAAGCCGGGGGTTGGCGAGAGCGAGTCGCGACGGCTCGGAAGGACCGGGTACAGGCATGTCGCCGAGGGCAGGACGCGACTCCCTCTCCCCCGGGAGAGGGCCGGGGTGAGGGAGCCCGGTTCAACCCTCGCGCTGGCTTGCATGGGAAAATTCATGGAGAGGAACGTTTTCCGGAAACTGAACGTATTGGGACCATGAACCCTGGACTCCGGGGGGCGAGACGCCCCCCTCTACGGCAGGCGGGACGCCCGCCGCTACGGAGCGGCTCCGCTCGTCCCTCTTCCCCAAGCACCACTCACGGTTCATGGATGGGGGGCCGGGCGGTCCTGCTGGAATGGCATGAGGCCGAAGCGGGCGCGCAGTTGGGCGATCGAGGCGGTTCCGGTGGTGCCAAGTTGATGGACCACTTCATTGGCGCCCGCCATCGCCAGTTGCATGGCTTCACGCAACTCGGCACCCGCAGCCAGGGCGGTGGTGAGGTTGGCGGTGACCGAATCGCCGGCGCCCACGATGTCGATGGGGCCGCGCACAGGAAGTGAAGGGACGTGAATGGCAGGGCCGGAAGGCAGTGCGCCGACGATGCCGCGTTCGGACAGGGTGACGAAGACGGGTTTGCCGTTGCGCCGGGACAGTTCCGAAGCCTGGCGTTCGACAGCGGCGATTTCGGTAGGTGGCGCGGAACGGAGGAGGGCTCCGAGTTCAACGGCATTCATTTTGAAGCCGATGTTGGGCCATTGAGCGAGTCCCTGGCGGCTATCTGCGAGGATGAGGAGGCCGGGGTGTTTTTGGGCCAGGTCGCCCAGGGAGTTTCGAACGCGTCGGGTGACCACACCGGTGTCGAGAACGTCGACTTGGTCGAGCACGATGATGGCGTCGACAGCGGGGGCGAGAGATTGAAGGGCGCCGATGAGGTGGTCCTCGATGACGGCGGGGGTGGCGGTCCAGTTTTTGCTGTCGAGGCGGTTGAGTTCCTGCGGGGCTGCTTTTGGGCGCAGGATGAGCGGTTTGCAGTAGGTGAAGGTGCGTCGGAGCGGGGTGGCCAGGAAATGAGCGGGCTGAACCCCGGGGAGGGCGTGGAGGGCGCGCTGGAGCTCGTACCCTTCGCCGTCGTCGCCGCAGAAACCGACGGTATGGATGGTGCCGACGCCGAGGGCGACCAGGTTGTTGAGAATGGTGCCGGAGCCACCGGGTTGACTGCGGACGCGGACCACGTTGTGGACCGGGAGGCCGGTTTCGATGGAGACTTCCGATCGGGCCGGGTCGATTTCGAGGTAGCGATCGAGGCAGAAGTCTCCGAGTAACAAGATCCGGAGCGAAGCGTAGCGGGAGGTGATGGTGTCGAACCGTGCGGGCGACATGGAGGGAGTGAAGCGGGAAAAGGCGCCTCCAACCACGCAAATTCTGGGACTGTTCAAGGGTTCCTGGCTTGCAGGAAGCCACGGAACATCCGCCAGGAGAATGGCTTGAGTCAGATGGCTTACTGGATCAGGCCCTGCTTTCGCAGCATTTCCTCCATGGCCTTGTCCATCATCAGTTCCGCCAGTTGCTGGGTGGCTTCGTCGAGTCCCTGGTTGGCTGCTTTGAGCCGGTGGGTGTCGCCGATCTTGGTCTTGGGGTCCTCGGTTTCGAGGGCGGACTCGACGGCGAGCAAGGCGGATTCCACGCGTTGCCGGTAGGGGGGATCGAGTTCGGCGGCGTGTTCGGCGAGGCCCTTGCGAGAGGCGGTCAGTGTTTCACCGGCGCGCAACTTGGCCTCGATCCACTGGCGGGCCTTGAGGTCGTCGAAGGCGTTCTCCACCGATTCCTCGATCATTTTCTGAACATCGGCGTCGCTGACATCGACGGCGGACTTCATTTCGACGATGCGCTGGTGACCGGTTTTGAGGTCGCGAGCGAGCACGTGGAGGATGCCGTTGGCATCGATCTCGAACTGGACACCGACGCGGGGCACGGATTTGGGGGCGGGTTCGAATTCGAGTTCGAACCGGCCCAGGCTCCAGTTGTCGCGCGCGCGTTCCCGTTCACCCTGAAGAACGTGGATGAGCATGGAACGCTGGTTGTCGACGGCGGTGGTGAAGACCTCGCCTGCCTTGACGGGGATGGTGGTGTTGCGGGGGATGATGACATTCATCAGACCGCCAAAGGTCTCCAACCCGAGGGACAACGGGGTGACGTCGAGCAGCAGGAGATGGGTGAGGCCGCCTGAAAGGATCTCGGCCTGAATGGCGGCGCCGATGGCGACGGCTTCGTCGGGATTGACGCCGGTGTTGAGCACGGGGCCGGCGGGACGGTGGTAGTCTTCGCCCAGCCGGATGCCGCCGCGGGATTCCTCAAACTCGGAGCATCCGAACCATTCCGTGACGAGCTGGCGCACCAGCGGCATGCGGGTTTGGCCACCGACGAGAATGACCTGGTCAAGATCCTTGGCCTCGACCTTGGCGTCGGCGAGGGCGCGCAGGCAATGGGTGCGGCTGCGCAGCAGGATGTCCCGGGTGAGCGCCTCGAGTTCGGTGCGTGAGAGCCGGTAACTGAAGCTGAAGTCGGTGGTCAGGAAGGGCAGGGCGATCTCGACCTCCGACTCGGTGCTCAAGCGGATCTTGGCTTGTTCGGCCGCTTCACGGATTCGTGAGAGGCGCTGGAGCGATTCGAGGGAGCGCGGTTCGGAGGAGTCCGCGGTGGCGGGGCTGTTGGAGAGTGACCGGCCCACCGAGCTTGAATCGGGGGTTCCGGGGATTCCGGGGATTCCGGGGGGCGAGACGCCCGCCGCTACGGACGGGGGGTTGGTGGACAAGTCGGGGCCGCCGGCTTCGCGGATTTTTTCGATAAGGAAGGTGGCGATGCGGGTGTCGAGATCGTCGCCCCCCAGACGGGTGTTGCCGTGGGTGGCGAGCACCTGGAAAACGCCCTGCTTCAGTTCGAGTACCGACAGGTCGAACGTGCCGCCGCCGAGATCGTAGACCGCGATTTTCGCCTGATCTTTCAGCTTATCCAGGCCGTAGGCGAGGGCGGCGGCGGTGGGCTCGTTCAGGATGCGTTCGACGGTGAGTCCGGCAAGTTCCCCGGCTTTCTTGGTGGCGTTGCGCTGGGCGTCGTTGAAGTAGGCGGGAACGGTGATGACAGCGCGGGTGACGGGTTCGCCCAGGGAGGCTTCGGCGTCGGCCTTCAATTTGCGCAGGATCTCGGCCGAGATTTCCTCGGGCGTCCATGCGCGTCCGTGCAAGGGGAAGGCAACCGGTCCGGCGCCGTCACCTTGAACCGGATACGTCACCAGCATTTCTTCGCGTGGGATGTCCGCGCCCCGCCGGCCCATGAACCGCTTCACCGAATAGACCGTGTCGGAAGGTCGAACGATGCGGACCCGGTTGGCTTTGTGACCCACGATGGGGGTCGCGTCGGCGCCAGGGATGTGGACCACCGACGGTGTCAGTCGGAGGCCCTCGGCGTCGGCGATGACGTACGGGATGCCGGAGTCGACGGTCGCGACGAGGGAATTGGTGGTACCGAGATCGATCCCGACGATTTTGCTCATGCCCGGCCGATGATTGGACAGGAAGCGTTCGGTCGCAAGGGTGGGGGCGGGTTCAGCTTTGGGGCGTTGTGGGGCTCAACCTTCACGGGCACAAAAAAACCGACGCGGATCGTGGGATCCGCGTCGGTTGAAAGGGAGTGGGTGTCTAGGCGGATGCCGGCGGCGTGGTGGGGCCGGGTTGCTCCGTGGAAGCGGCGCTGGTGCCTGAATCGGTTTCGGAGTCGTCGTCGGAGTCGTCGACTTCCTGCGGTTCGGAAGCGGACGGGGGTGCCGGCGGCAGGTCGTCCGGTCGTTTGGCCCGCTTCGTTTTGGGAAGGGGGCTGACCATCACGTTGATGGAGCGTCCGGTCAGTTTGGGTTCAAAGTCCGGATGACCCCAGGGGGCGATATCGGTAATGAACTGGCGAACGACACGGAAACCGAACTCGGTATGGGCCATTTCCCGGCCGCGGAAGCGGAGGGACGCCTTGACCTTCATGTCTTCGCAGAGGAAGTCGATGGCGTGGGAGACCTTGGTCTTGAAATCGTGCGGGTCGATGTTCGCGCTCAGCTGGATTTCCTTAACCTTGTTGGCGTGCTGGCTCTTGCGGTTCTCTTTCTGCCGTTTCTCCAACTCGTACTTGTATTTGCCGAACTCGATGAGTCGGCAGACGGGTGGATTGGCATTGGGAGCAATTTCGACAAGGTCGACCGCTTTGTTACGGGCCAGGATGATGGCTTCGCTTAGGGGAATGACCCCGAGCTGCTGTCCATCATCACCGATGACGCGCACCTCCCGGGCGCGAATCTTCCCGTTGATACGAAGCGAAGGCCCCGCCGGGGCATGGCGCGGAGAGAAGGGGCGACTCAAGAAACCCTCACCTGTTGAAGAAACATCTCGCTACAAAGCGATTCCACTGGGAATTCGAGTGTTTTGGGCAAACCGGACTCGGATATACGAGGGGGGAGGGTGTGGTGCAAGCGTGTTTTTCGAGAAAGTTCAGGAAGCCGACCGGCTCCGGGTCGCTGTTTGGTCTCAATCCCGGGGCTAATACCTTGAATTTCCAGGCCAACTGACCCAGCCCGCTGGCGAGTTCGGGACTCCCGCGTAGGATCAGAGGATGCATTTTGCGGGACTTGGAACAGCCACCCCACCTCATCGATTCACCCAACGCGAGTGCTGGGAGGTGCTGCGGGCCTGGCCCGGGTTCGCCCGACTGGAACCCCGTTCCCAGGCGATTTGCCGCCGGGTCTTCGCCGGGTCCAATGGCATCGAGTCCCGCTACCTCGCCTTCGAGCGCTTGGAGGAGGCGTTCGCCCTCGAACCCAATGCAATGCACGCCCGATTCACCCGGTACGCCCCCGCGGTGGCCACTGAGGCGGCGGAACGGGCCATTGCTGACGCCGGCGTCGCCGCTGGCGCCATCGATGCGTTGCTGGTGAGCACCTGCACCGGCTACCTCTGCCCCGGTCTTACCAGCTACGTTGCCGAACGGTTGAAGCTGCGATCGGATGCCTTGCTCCTGGACCTGGTGGGGCAGGGCTGCGGGGCGGCGATTCCCAACCTGCGCACCGCCGAGGCGCTGATCGCTTCGGGCCGGTGCCGTCACGTGCTGTCCGTCTGCGTGGAGATCTGTTCCGCGGCCTTCTTTATCGACACCGATCCCGGTGTGCTGATCAGCAATTGCCTGTTCGGGGATGGCGCCGGGGCGGCGGTGCTGTCGTCGGAGGCGCCCGCGGGGCGTCGCAAGGTGCGGTGGGTGGAGGGTTTCACCACCTTGAGCGCATCGGATCGGGAGTGTCTGCGCTTTGAAACCCGGGACGGAATGTTGCGGAACATTCTGGGCCCGGAGGTTCCCGGGCTGGCGGCCCGGCATGTGGCGGAACTGGCGGACGCGTCGTTGCGCAGCCGGGGTTTGGGCCGCGACTCGGTGAGTCGTTGGATTCTTCATGCGGGCGGTCGGGATGTGCTGAAGGCGGTGCGGGAGGCGCTGGGGTTGGAGGAAGCGGCGACCGAGCTGAGTGCTGAGATCCTGCGAGGGCACGGGAACCTGAGCAGCCCGTTCGTGCTGTTTGTGTTGGCCGAGGCACTGCGTCGGGGGTGGCCGGGCGGTTGGTGGTGGATGGCGAGTTTTGGGGCGGGCTTCAGCTCCCACGGGGCGTTGTTGGAGGTCGAATGAACCGGAAACTCTCGCCGGAGTTGCTCGATGCTCTGCCGTCGAACGACCCGCGGGCGATCCGATCGCGCCGGGAATTGCGGCGGGTCAACGCCTGGATGGGGAATGCGCGGTGGCTGGCGGGGGCGCTGCGGCCGTGTTGGGAACGGTCCGACCGAGGGCCGCGGGTGGTGACGGACCTGGGCACCGGCGATGCCTGGGTGACGTGGTCGACGTTGCACCGGGTGACCCGTGGCGGAACGGTCGAGGCGGGGAGCCGGCTCCATTTGGTGGATCAGCAGCCAGTGGTTGCCGGGCCGACGATCGAGCGGTTCCGAAGTCGCGGGTGGCAGGCGGTGGTCATCGAGGACGACGCTGAGCGAGCGTTGTTGCGATCGGGGATCGCCGGCGGCGATGGGGTCATGGCGAACCTGTTCCTGCACCATTTCGAGGATGCGGCGTTGCGTCGTTTGCTGGCCGCGGCGGCGGGGGCGTGTCGGTGGATGGTGGCCTGTGAACCCCGACGATCGCCCCTGGCTTTATGGGGGGCGCGGCTTCTGGGTTGCATCGGTTGCGGCGCGGTGACCCGCCACGATGCGCGGGTGAGCGTGGAGGCCGGTTTTCGTGACGGCGAACTGTCGGCGTTGTGGCCTGCGGAAGGCGGATGGCGGGTGCAGGAACGTCGCGCGGGCCCATTCAGTCACCTTTTGGTGGCGTGGCGTGAGGGGAGGTCGGCGGTTTGAAGAAGGTCGAGCGCGTCACGATTGTGGGGGGAGGGTTGTCGGGGTTGGCTCTGGGCCTCCGGCTGCGTCGGCTGGGCGTGGACTGTGACGTTTGGGAAGCGCAGGGGTATCCTCGGCACCGGGTGTGTGGCGAATTCCTCAGCGGGCGTGGACGGCAGGTGTTGGCTGAAATCGGTGTGCTGTCCCAATTGGAGCAGGAGGGAGCGGTCCTGGGCCGGAGCGTGGCGTTTTTTTCGGAGCGTGGTGCGGCGGGGCGTGGGGAACTGCCGGAGCCGGCCCTGTGCGTGTCGCGCTATCGGCTCGACGCGGTTTTGGCCGAGGCACTGGTGGCGGAGGGTGGGGTGTTGCGGGTGGGGCAGCGGTTTGTAGGGGCGATGAACGTGCCCGGTGTGGTGCGTGCGACGGGGCGGGAACCGCGGACCGAAGACGGAGGTTGGCGGTGGCTGGGATTGAAGGCGCACGCGCTGGGGGCGGAACTTTCCGCAGACCTTGAGATGCATTTCCACCCGGATGCGTATGTGGGTTTGTGCGGGGTGGAAGGCGGACGGGTCAACGTGTGCGGCCTGTTCCGTTCCCGAACGCCTCTGTCGGATTTGAGGCAGACCTGGCGCGACCGGTTGCGCGGAACCCGGGGATCACCGCTGTGGGAACGACTTCGGAATGTGGAGTTCGACGAAACCTCCTTCTCCGCGGTCGCGGCCCTGCCCCTGAGGCCGGGGCGCGTGGCGGCACCGGATGAGGTCCGGATCGGCGATGGGTGTGGGATGATTCCGCCGGTGACCGGCAACGGGATGTCCATCGCCCTCGAATCGGCGTCGCTCGCGGCTCCCCGACTGTTGGCCTGGAGCCGGGGTGAAGTTCCCTGGGAATCCGTCCGAAGCGCGGTGCACGACGATTGGGAGAGAACGTTTGGGCGACGCCTTCAATGGGCCGGCGCCTTGCAGACCGCGGTGATGAACCCGTTCGTTCGCCGTTTGTGGGGGATACTGTTCCCGGTCATGCCGGGACTCTGGCGGGCGGCGTACTTTCGAACGCGGTGATGCTCGATCAGTGGGCGTCGAGCCAGGTGGTGCCGGTGCCGATCTCGACGAGGATGGGCACCGCACCGGGCAGCGGCAGGGCGTTGCGCATTTTTTCCTCGGCGAGGGCGCGAAGTGCGGGCTCCTCCCCGGGGGCGAGGTCGAAGATCAGTTCGTCATGGACCTGGAGCAACAGGCGTGAACGCAGCGCCTGTCGCTGAAGTTCGACATGGATGCGGGCCATGGCGATTTTGATCATGTCCGCGGCGGTTCCCTGGATGGGGGTGTTGATGGCGTTGCGTTCGGCGGCTCCCCGCACACTGGCGTTGGCCGAGGTGATGTCGCGCAGGTGGCGACGGCGACCGGTCAGGGTCTGGACGTAGCCGGTGGTTTTGGCGTTGGCGATGGTTTCGTCCATGTACCGCCGGATGCCCGGGTAGCTCTCGAAGTACTGCCGGATGATTTCGGAAGCTTCGCCGCGGGGAATGGCCAGGCGTTGGGCGAGGCCGAAGGCGGAAATGCCGTAGGCGATGCCGAAATTCACCATCTTGGCGCGGCGTCGCATCTCCGGGGTGACCGCATTCAGTTCGACACCGAAGACCCGGGCTGCGGTGGCGGCATGAATGTCGAGGCCTTGCCGGAACGCCTCGATCATCGCCTCCTCGCGCGCCAAGGCGGCGATGATCCGCAGCTCGATCTGAGAATAGTCCGCCGACAGCAACTGCCAGCCCTCGCGGGCGACAAAGGCCCGGCGGATCTCCTGACCGCGGTCGGTGCGGATCGGAATGTTCTGAAGGTTCGGATCGACGGAACTGAGCCGGCCCGTGGCGGTGGCGGCCTGATGGAAGGTGGTGTGGACGCGGCCGGTGATCGGCGAGATCTCCTCGGGCAACGCGTCGGTGTACGTCGACTTCAGCTTTGAAACGGTGCGGTGGTCGAGCAGGCGGCGGACGATTTCGTGATCGGCGGCCAGCAGCTGAAGGGTCTGTTCGTCGGTGGCGTATTGGCCGCTGGGTGTTTTGCGGGGTTTTTCGATCAACTTGAGTTCATCGAAAAGCACCGTTCCCAGCTGTTTGGGTGAATGAACGTTGAACGGGTGTCCCGCCAGGCGGTGCACGTCGGCTTCGGCGGCGGCCATTTCCTTGGCGAGTTCGCGGCTCAGGTCGGCGAGCACGGCGGCATCGACGCGGATACCTTCCGCTTCCATGGCAACCAAGGCGGGCAGAACCGGCATTTCGACCTCGAAAAAGACCCGTTCCAGACCCTGATCGCGGAGGGCCGGGGCGAGGCGTTCGCGCAATTGCCAGGTGACGTCGGCGTCCTCGGCGGCGTAGACGGCCACTTGGTCCACCGGAACGTCGGCCATGCTTTTTTGGCTGGGTCCCTTGGGGCCGATCAGGTGTTCGATCGGGATCGGGGTGTATCCCAGCAGCGCTTCGGACAAGTAATCCATGCCGTGGCGGAGTTCTGGTTCGACGAGCGCATGGGCGATCATGGTGTCGAAGAACGGTCCCGCGACCTCCACGCCGTGAGCGCGGAGGATGGCGAGGTCGAATTTCAGGTTGTGTCCAACCTTGAGCATCGTGCCCCGCTCGAACAGTTCCCGGAAGTCTTCGAGTTCGACGGGTGAATCGTCGGGCTTCGGCCGTGGGGAGACGGGGACGTACCAACCGCTGCCTGCGGCCCGGCTGAAGGCAATGCCGAGCAGCCGGGCCACCTGAGGATCCAGCCCGTCGGTCTCGGTGTCGAAGCAGAAGGCCTCGCCGGCCGCGAGCTCGCGGGCCAGCTCACGTCGACGCTCCTTCGTGTCCGCGATCTGGTAGTCGTGCGGCACGTCGTTGTGGGTCATCAGCGCGGGATGGTCCTGGGGTGTGGCCACCGCGGCATCCGCCGGGGAGGGTATGGTGTCGGTGGGTGTTTGGTCGGGCGCAGGTGGGGTGGTGGACGTTGCCGGGGTGGCTGCGGATTCGGGTGAGGCGAAGAGGTCGCCTTGACCGCCCGTGGGGGCAGGAGCCGGTGCGGACCGGCGGGCTCTCGGTGCGGGTGTTGGCGGGGTGGAAGTGGGGGGCTTGAAGCCGCGTCCGGCTTTGAACGCATCGCCGTAGAGGCGGCGGCCGAGGGCATTGAATTCGAATTCGACGCAGAGCTCCTGGACGGCCTCATCGCGGCGAGGCCGGAGGGCGAGGTCGTCGAGGGAGACGCGAAGCGGGACCTGGATGTCGATGGTGGCGAGTTTTCGGCTGAGCCGGGCGAGATCGGCGTGGGTGCGGAGAGCTTCACCGAGTTTGCCCTTCACCTGGGAAGCCGAGGCGAGAACCCCTTCGAGGGTGTCGAACTGGGCGAGCAGTTTGGCGGCGGTTTTTTCGCCGACGCCTGGAACCCCGGGGATGTTGTCGGAGGCGTCGCCCATGAGGCCGAGCATGTCGATGACCTGTTCGACGCGGGCGATGTTCCAGCGGGCGCAGACGTCGGCGGGTTTGAGAATCTCGGTGTCGGACCCTTGTTTTCCGGGTTTCCAGAGCACGGTCTTTTCGGAGACGAGCTGGCCGAAGTCCTTGTCGGAAGTGACCATGAAGGACTCGAACCCGGCGGGTTCGGCCTGATGGACGAGGGTGCCGATGATGTCATCGGCTTCGTAACCGTCGAGGAGGAGGCAGGGGATGTTGAGGGCGTCGAGCCAGCGATGGAGGTGAGGGAGGGCGGCGGCGAGTTCCTCGGGCATGGCTTCGCGCTGGGCCTTGTATTCGGGGTAGGCGATGTGGCGCGCGGTGGGGGCGGGAGTGTCGAGGGCGACGGCGAGGTGGGTGGGTTGGCCGGCTTGCAGGATATCGAGCAGGGTGGAGGTGAAGCCGAAGAGGGCGGACGTGTTGAAGCCGGCGGAGGTGCGGATGGGTCGATGAGCGAACGCGAAGTGGGCCCGGTAGACCAGGGCCATGCCGTCGAGGAGGAAGAGCCGTTGCGCCATGGCCGGTGACGTTAGGGAGCGGATGGACTGTGGCGAGCCTGGGAGTGGAGATGTAGCGGCAGGCGGGTGAGGTCGCCGGATCGGCGGTCTGCAACGTTCCGGAGGGCGGGACGCCCCCCTCTACGGCAGGCGGGACGCCCGCCGCTACGAACGGCGGGTCACCGGGAGTGGATGGACGGTGGCGA
>CAUJJW010000394.1 GCA_963205105.1 Verrucomicrobiota bacterium
TTGTATCCTGAAGGCACCCAACAGGTTCGCAGAATTTCCATCAGCAACGATACCGCGCCATATCGCGCGGGTTGGCTGTCCTTCATCCGACAATGCGATCGAGGGCCACAGACCCCGCCAAAGAATTTAGGCCTCCCATCCGATCGCCATAATCCTCACGGAAGCAAAACTCAGAGGCGGCCCATGGCATGGCGCAACCAGGCACGCGCGAAGGTCCACAATCGCTCAGCGTTGCGTCGGGGCAATTCGAGGGCTTCGGCCGCCTCGCCCATGGTCATCCCAGCAAAATACCGGAGCTTGACCAGGGTCGCGGCTGTGGCGTCTTCGATGGCCAACTGGTCGAGTGCTTCGTGAATGGCGAGAAGGTCCGAGTCCAGAGCGGGAGAAACGATTTTAGACTCGGTCAACTCGTCTCGTTCCGCGTAGCCCCCTTTGGCCAGCACCTGCCGACGTCGTGCGCGTTCGATGAGAATCCGCCGCATCGCTTCGGCGGCGCAGGCAAAGAAGTGGGCTCGATTGGCGAACCGGTCATTGCCATTCCCCACAAGGCGCAACCACGCTTCGTGGACAAGTGCCGTGGCTTGGAGCGTCTGGCCCGGGGTTTCCCTTGCCATCCGCATCGCAGCCAGTCGGCGCAATTCGCCATAAACGATCGGCATCAAACGCTCCGCCGCTTCGCTTTCGCCTTGCTCAATCGACTCCAGGATTCGGGTGACGTCGGACATCGAAGGTACAGGAAGAGTGGTCAACCACCCTCAGCAGGTCGAGAACGACCTCAGGTGGTCCGTCCCCGCCCCAGGGGTGCTTCCGACGCTACACACTGGATCCGAGCCGTTCCAACGCGGCCTTCAATGCAACGATCACCCTGTCTGGCAATGGATCCCCAGACTGAAATATCACACGCACGATCGCATCCCCGACGTCAAGGCTCACCGTCTTGCGGTCGCCTTGGCGGAGGGTGGGGGAGTGGTGCGGGCTTTGCGCACGGTGAGTTCACCGGCTTTGGCTTGATTCCAAAGGGTGCGTTGACGTTCTGCATTCGGTTCCTTGGCGATCTCCAGGAGCACGGATTTAGTGGCCACGCCGCTCGCTTGGGCCTCGGTGAGAATTTCCGATGGGAGAGTCAGAGCCCGCAGGCTCTGGTTGACCGCCGATTTCGACCGTCCGATGCGTTTCCCCAGTTCACCTTGCGAAAGATTGAACTCGTCCATCAGGCGTTGCAGGGCCTTGGCTTCCTCGATCGGGTCCAAGGCCTTGCGGTGGATGTTCTCGATGATCTGGAGGGCGAGGCGTGACTGTTCTTCCACCGTACGAACGATGCACGGAAGCGATTCCCAGCCCAGATTCCGGCACGCCGCGAAGCGGCGTTCTCCCGCCAGGATCCGGTAGCGTTCCGCCGACACCGCCTCGACCACAATCGGTTGGATGAGTCCATGTTCCTGTATGGAGAGCGCCAGATCGGCGAGATCCCCCAAGTCCCGGCGGGGTTGGTTCGGGTCGGGGTCGATGGCTACCATCGGCAACACCAGCAGGCGCGGTTCATCGCGCACGATGGGATCGAAGGCGCGTTGGGTGGTTCCCAAGGCTTGGCGGGCGATGCGGTCGGTCAGTGAGATGACCATATTCGAAGGATCTCCTCAGTCAGTTGTTGGTAATCCCGGGCGGCACGGCTGCCTGGAAACAGGGTCGAAATGTCCTTGGGCTGGTCTTCCATCTGCCCACGATTGAGGGCCTCGCAACGGCCAATCCGGGTTTCCAAGACACGTCCCCGGAGTGGTTCGAGCACCCGATCCACCCGGTCGTTGGTCACCGTGGCCTGCGCCATCACCATGGTGAGCAGAATGCGGTAATCCCACCCGGGTTGGTGGCGCTTGATGCTGTGCAGCGCTTCCAAAAGGTCGCCCAGCCCTCGGATGGCGTACCCGGACGGCTGGGTCGGAATCAGGAAATGGTTGGCGGCCACCATCGCGTTGACGGGCAAGACACCCAGGGTGGGCTGGCAGTCCACCAGGACGTAGTCAAAGCCCTCCAGGCCTTCCAGGGCATGCTGGAGGCGTTGCTCCCGGAAGTGCCTGGCGTGCAGGAGCGAATCCGCCTTCGAGAGAGACAGCGACGCCGGCGCCACCTTGAGCCCCGGGAGGTAGGTGTCGGTGATTACCGACGCCAATCCCTGGGTCTCGGAGAGCAAGGCCTCGCCCACGGTCTGTCCGTCCAAGCCATCGGGATCGAGCCCAACACCCAAGGTCGCGTGGGCCTGAGGGTCGAGGTCGATGAGGAGGGTGGGGTGGCCTGCTCGCGCGAGGCAGGCCGCCAGGTTGACGCTGGTGGTGGTCTTACCCACCCCGCCCTTCTGGTTGATGACAGCGATGATCCTCATAAATGGCTCTCCTGGTTTGGCTGCCGGTTCAGGCCGGCCGGATTGAGTTGCTCGTCCCATTCCCAGAACTCGAGCACCGGGGTGCGCGGATGCCGGGCGAAGAACGCGGCGAATTCGAAAAGTCGGGTATTCTCACTCTCAAGGATGGCAATCCCCGAGGCGGAAATCTCAATGCGGGATTGAATGCGACGATTCCGTTCAGTGGCCCGCTTTTCGAGAAAGGCTTGGTAATCCGAGGCAGCCTCCTTCTGCAACCGACGTTCCTGTTCCCGAAGGTAGTCCAGGTAGGGCTCCGCCTGGGACGCCTCGTGCGCCGATCGGTTGGTTGCGAGCTGAGGATTGTTCCGGGTCGCGACCTCAGCGGAAACCCGTTGGAGCAGTTGGTCGCCGTAAGCTACCAGGTTCCACGACAGGTTGGGTCGCGCGCGGGCATCGCCCTGGTGTCGCTTGCGCATGAATTCACCAAACCGGGTACCCCATTGCGGGAGGCGTTGATCGTCGGGGTCGAGGGCGAGCAGTCGCGGCAGAAATTGGCTTACCGCGAGCAGGTCTGCCTCGAAGCCCACCGTGGCGGCGGGCCCGGCGAAACCGTGGTAGGCCGCATAGTAATGCCCGGTGAAGCCACTGGCGCCCGGATGCAGGTTGGTCGCCGGTGCGGGCGCCTCAGGCCGTGCCCAATTCCCCTGGATGGCGCGTCGCAGCAAACCCAGACGGTTTTGGCTCGGCTTCCGAAGTGGCAACCACTCCACCTGGCGCTGGATGACTTCGAGGGAGGCTTCTGCCGCGAGCCGTTGGGCCGTGGGGGCGTCGAACCCCGCCTCTCGGAGGCACCGGATGGCCACGGTCGCGGAGTCTGGTTGGCTGTCGGAATTCGGTTGCGGCGTCAGCGCGGCCTTCGCAGCAACAGCCTCTGTTGTTGTTGTTACTGTGTTAGTTTCTTCTTTTAGGATTAAGGTGTTCCCCATTTCTGACTGCTCCGGAGTCTTCATTTCTGACTGGTCAAATCCCCCTTTTCTGACTGGTGACAAATCCCCGATTTCTGACTGGTCCCATCTCGGCTCTTTATGGTCTGGCGAACGGGATTTCAGGAGGTTGCCGTTTCGGGATCGACGGGGACAGGCAACGCCGGCAACGGCCCTGGTTCGCGGCGCGGAAGGCGTCGTCGGGTCTTCCCGACACCAGCGAATGCGATAGGTGGACCCGGTGCTGTGGGGTACCGGTCCCGGGGTGTAACGGCCCCGATGGACCTGGTCGATGTAGCCCGTGGCGCGGGCCGCCATCAGCGCTTCGTGGGTCTTGGATCGAGCCAGGCGCGCCAAGCGAGAGAGTTCGGTCACGGTCTTGGTGACCAACCGTTTCCGTTCCCCGCCGGGTCCCCATTCAATCGAGTAGAACAGGAGCGCCCCGACCACGCGGATCACGCTGAGTCGCTCGTTGGGAATGACGTGGTCGAAGAAGACATTCGGCACGTTCATGCGCGCGATGCGGGCCCGTGGAGGATGGGTGGAGCCGGGTGGTCCCGGGTCGAGCGCGGCCGGCGGGTAGTAGAAGCCCTGGAATTCCTGGGGCTTGTGGGTGAGCGGACCCGTCATGTCCCACCGAAGGCTGTAGACGCCGCTGCGACCCGGCTTCCCCGCTTCACTGGCGGCAGGAGTCTCGACGGGCACGATGTAACGACTGTCGATGGCTTCCTGGACCGCCTCGGCGATCCCGTCGCGGGACACGCCGGCCTTCTCGATGAAATCCTGATACGAACAACGCAACTCGCTCGACATCACGTTGCCGTCGCGGTCCACCCAGCCCAGGAGTTGGCGAAGCACGAAGGCGACGATCCGGATCGTGCTCCGCGAGGCAT
>CAUJJW010000395.1 GCA_963205105.1 Verrucomicrobiota bacterium
CTTCAACGACCTGCCTGTGGTCAACGTGAAAGTCATGGTCGCCCGGTCCGGTGGCAATGTGACGATCACCTCCGAACCTGCGGCCTTGCCGGCGGGTTGGGTGTTGCAGACGGCCCCGTCGGTGAGTGGTCCCTGGACCACCCAAGCGGGTGCGACCACGCCGGTGACGGTTCCGATTGGTGCGGGGAATTCGTTCCTGCGCGCGGCCAAACCGTAATCACACCATGGTTCCTCGTCGGGTTGGCCCTGGTGGCTGATCCGTTCGGGTGAACCCCAGATTCAGAGGAGGGACCGGAGCGATCCGGTCCCTCCTTTGTGGTTTTCATGGGGAACATCCATGGGGGTTATCGGTCAACAGCTTGCTCGCCATAGAAGAATCTTGCGCTGTTTTTGTGCAAAGCGGCGGGAAATGCCGCCTTCCTGTGATTCGTGTGAGGTTCTGGGGATTGGTTGTAAATAGTTGGTTTGCAACATATTAGAAAGGCCTCAAAAGCGCAAAGTCCCTTGACTTCGAAAAGTTCGCCTGTTCAGCGTGCCTGCGTCCCCGTGCTACGCCTCCTGCAATCCGTTTGGTTGCATCAAGCCGAATTGCTTGCTGCGACGGGTTACAGTTCGGTGAACGAGGTGCATTAGGAACCTGAAACTATGTTGGAATTACGTAAGCAAATTCGAAGGTTGAGGCTGCTCGGCCTGACCGCGGCACTCGCGTTGCCCGGTTGGAGCAGTCAGGCGCAGACGACGCCAGGTGTGACGGTTGAGATTCTCGGACTGGACGCGGCGAGCCTTCTCGGTGGCGACCTTACCGATCCTGAGAATGATGGTTTGGATGAGGCGGGCGCCTCGACGGACCCCTCCTGGAATTGGAAGAGCATCAATTCCAGTCACGAGCCGGACTTCGAGGGCTCTGAAAGCTCCTTCAACATCTTCGACAACAAGGTGGGCGGCGGTGCGGACAAATGGTGCTGCGATGATCCGACGGTGGACATTCCGGTATGGGTGGCGGTGGAGTTCAAGCAGCCGGTCAGTCTGACCCATTTCACCGTCACCTCGGGCAACGATTCTCCGGACCGGGACCCCACGGATTGGGCGATCCAAGGTTCCGCCGACGGAACGACCTACACGGACATCTATCGTTTCACCGACACGACCGTTCCCTGGGATGCGCGCAACCAGGTGGTGAAGTTCACCCTGCCGGCTCCTTCGGCTCCGTACCCTTTCATCCGGTACATCGCCTTCGAGACACCGGGAACGCTGCATCAGCTCAACGAAGTCGAGTATTTCGGCATCTTGGGTGGGGTCGAGCAACTGGACACGGACAAGGACGGAATGCCGGACTCGTTTGAAATTTCCATGGGCTTTAATCCGGCCGACCCGACGGATGCGGTCAAGGACTTCGACGGTGATGGGGTGAGCAACCTCGACGAGTACAAGGCGGGGACGAACCCGATCGACACCACCAAGCCAACCATCGTGGCGGCGTCGACGACCGGCACCTACAACAGCATCCAGATCACTTTCTCCGAGGATTTGGATGCGGTGACGGCGGCGGTCGCAACGAATTACACGATCAGTCCTGCCTTGGCGGTGACCTCGGCGGTGTATTCGCGCCGAGTGGTGACGCTCACGACGGCGGCGCAGACCCCGGGTGCGACGGCCTACACGGTGGCGGTGGCGGGTGTGACGGACACCTCCAAGAACGAAGTCGCAGCCGGAACCCAGACGACGGTCTACTCCTACCTGTCGACCAAGACGGGCGTGCTTCGCTTCGCCTACTGGACTGGCATTGATGGCACGCTGGTGGACAACCTGTTCGCAGACGAGCGCTATCCGGCCTCGCCGACGGGTACGGGTGCGGTTTACTCGTTCAACAGCCGGGATTTCTTCCCGACGGACTCCCTCGAGACCTACGGGGCGATCATGGAAGGATTCCTGACCCCAGCGGAATCGGGTGCGTACCGTTTCTTTGTGTACTCGGACGATGCCTCCCAGTTGTACCTGAGCACGGACGCCTCGGAAGCGAACGCGCAGGTGGTGGCTGAGGAAACCGGCTGCTGCAACAACTTCACGGAACCGGACAGTCCGCGGACCTCGGAGCCGGTGACGCTGACGGCGGGAACCCGCTACTTCGTGCGGATGGTGTACAAGGAAGGTGGTGGCGGCGATTACGGTCAGGTGGCCTGGCGCAAGGAGGGTGACAAGACCCCGGCGGGCACCTTGCTCCCGATCTCCGGCAAGTTCCTTTCCTCGGCGGTGGATGTGCCGTTCCCGCCGGATGGTGTGTTTCTGACCCAATCTCCGGCGTCGGCGGCGAAAAATGTCGCTCCCGATGCGTTGGTGCGTCTGGTGCACACCGATGGCAAATCGGCCTGGACCGCGGCGAATGTGACGGTGAAGTTCGATGGCGCGACGGTGTCCCCGACCTTCACCAAGGACGGGGCCCAGGTGACGATCGTTTACGATCCGAGCGGTTTGATGGCCAGCAAGTCGGCCCACACGGTTGCGGTGACGTATCCGGATCCGAGCGGTCAACCCACGACCCGGGAATGGTCCTTTGAGGTGGCCGAGTACAAGGGGCCCATCAAGGACAAGGTGGCGGGCCGTGAAGGCCTGCTGTTTGGCACGGCCGCGCAGACGGCCGACAAGGGTGGTCGAACGGGAGCCACGGGTGACTATGGTCTCGATTTCGGCAAGGCGACGGGATCGATCAACGTGCTCGATGCCTCCTTCGTGAATCCGGCGGCGGCAACCGACAAGCTGTCGGTGTCGTTCTGGCAGAAGAACGTGCTGCGGGCAGCCTCGTCCTTCTGGTTCAACTCGCCGTCCAGCAGCGAGGCGACTCGCGGGTTCCAGGCGCATGTTCCCTGGAGTGATGGGACGATCTACTTCGACTCCGCCGGATGCTGTGGTGCCGACACCCAGCGCATCAGCCAGAACATCGACCAGCACGGCGGCTACACGGGTGAGCCGACCTGGTGGGAATCCTGGCATCATTACGCGTTCGTGAAAAACGGCGCGGTGAAGGAGATCTACATCGACGGCCAGTTGTTCCTCACGGGTGCCGGGGACCCGTTGCCGACCGACTTCACCAACCTGATTCTGGGTGGTGGATCCGGCATCAACGACAACCGTCTGGAAGGCACGATGGATGACTTCGCGGTGTTCGGCACCGGTCTCACGGCGGCCCAGGTGACCGCCTTGTTCAGTGGCACGGCGCCCGGCGCTGTCACCGGCAACCCGGGTTTGCTGGCCCATTGGGACTTCAACGACGCCCCGGCGGTGGACGTGAAAGTCATGGTTGCCCGCTCCGGCGGCAATGTGACCATCACCTCCGAACCTGCCGCTCTGCCGGCGGGATGGGTGATCCAAACGGCGCCGTCGATCAGTGGTCCCTGGACCCAGGCGGCGGCGGCGACTCCGGCGACGGTTCCGATCGGAGCCGGCAATGCCTTCCTGCGCGCGGCGAAGCCGTAGTCAGGGCAAGGTTCCAGGGCTGGTCGGCCCGAGTGGCTGACCGGACCGGGTGAACCGAGGATTCAGGAGAGGGACCGGAGCGATCCGGTCCCTCTTTTGCGTTTGGTTTCGGGGTTGAGTCGGCGGCGGCAGGCGCCAGCATCGTCGCATGTTGGTTGCGAACTGGGTGGTGGGTATCGCGCTGCTTCTCTTCGGCAGGCGGCTCTTCTGGCTTTTTCTCGCCGGGACCGGCTTTGCGATCGGGGCCTGGCTCTCCGTTGTCTTTTTGGAGGGGCAGTCGGATTCCGTAAAGCTAGGGGCGGCGATTGCGCTGGGTGTGCTGGGTGCGCTGGTCGCGTTCAAGGCCCAAAAAATGGCGGTCGGGTTGGGCGGGTTTCTGGCCGGTGCCTACGTTGGCAACGCACTTTGGATGGCATTCCAGTTTCCCGTTCCGGGATGGGTGGCGCCCCTTGTGGGGGGCGTGGTTGGGGCGATCCTGCTGGCGGCATTGTTCAACTGGACGCTCATCGCACTCTCCTCGCTGCTGGGCGCGGCGGTGGTCTACCAGAACGTTGCCCTGGCGCCGCCCTGGCCGGTGGTTGTGTTTCTCGGGTTGCTGGTGTTGGGGCTGTCGGTTCAGTCCCGCCAGTACGCCCGACGCAAGGCGCCCGCGGAGAAAAAGAAGTCCGAGTGAGATGGAGGCGGAATCCCGTTGGGATTCATCGTCCGCCGCAGATCCGAAGCAGTGCATCCCGTACTTGGGTGGCATCCAGGGAATCCGGGATTTCGGCTGTGCGAGGCGCAATTAGCATCGGTCCATCGAGATGGCTGGCGGGCCGGCATCCGTGGGAACCGCCCACCAGACCTGCGTCCAGGGGGATCAGGTCCATGAGCATGCGGAAGCCGAGTTTCTTGCGAAGCAAGCGCCAGGCGATCTTCGCCTTCAACGCCAAGGGAGAGAGGGACGGGTCAGTGAAAAGCTCCACCGGATCGTAACCTGGTTTGCGGTGGATATCGACGCACCGGGCGAAGTCGGGGGCCCGGGTGTCATCGAGCCAATAGTAATACGTGAACCAGGCGTCCTCGCGGGACACCGCGACCCAATCCCCGGCGCGCGGGTGATCCAGCCCGGCAGCCTGTTTCTCGGCGCGGCCGAGGACGGATGCCACGCCGGGGACGGCGGCGAGGGCTTCGCCGACCTCGCTGAGCAGGGAGGGATCGTTGACGTAAACGTGGGCGATCTGGTGATCGGCGACGGCGAAAACCCGACTGGCGCCCGCATCGAGCAATTCGAGGCCGAGTTCCTCCTTCACGACCAGCCATCCGCGTTCGCGGAAGACCCGGTTGAGATGAATGGGGGTATGCACCGGGGTGATTCCATACTCGGAGAGGATCACCGGTTGAACATCGCGTTCCTGGTAGAACTCCAGCAACTGCCCGACGATGGCATCGATCTCACCAAGGTCCTGGTGGATGCGTGGGTCGAGGGGGCCGAACCGCTGGAGATTGTAGTCGAGGTGGGGGAGATAAACGAGACTCAGAGTCGGTTGATGATGCCCTTCGATCCACCGGGCGGAATCCGCGATCCAGCGGGTCGCGCAGTCCGGAGCGCCTTGGGGGGACTTTCGACCGGCGACGGGACCCCAGAATCCGGGGAAAGGGAACTCGCCGAGGTCAGCCTTGACCTGGGTGCGGAGCGCATAGGGCCAGGCGTAGACATCGAAGAATTTGCGGCCGTCCGCGGGATACATGGGGCGCGGAGTGATCGACCAGTCCGCGCTGGAGTACATGTTGTACCACCAGAAGAGTTTGGCGCAGGTGAAGCCGGGATGCTGATAACGGAGGGTTTCCCAAAGTTTCTCGCCGTGGACCAGGTGGTTGCTTTGTTTCCAGAATTGGACTTCAGCGAGGGTGCGGTCGTACCAGCCATTGGCGACGATGCCGTGGCTGGAGGGGGGGGTACCGGTGAGGTAGGTGGATTGGGCGGTGCAGGTAACCGCGGGCAGGCTGGGAACAATCGGCGCGACCTTCGAGCGATCGCAGAAGGCGCGAATCCTGGGGGTGTGCTCCCCGATCAGCCGGGGGGTAAGGCCGACGACATTGAGAATCGCGGTGCGGGTCATGGGGAAGGAGCAAGGAGTGGCGACTCGTGACCTGGTGCCAGTAGCCGGGGATTCCTGGGGGCGAGACGCCCGCCGCTGCGGACCGGCGGTTCAGTGGGAGCCGATCAATCCGGGTAACCCTCCGGGTGGCGGCGGTGCCAATCCCAGGCACTGGCCACGATCTGTTCGATTTTGGGGAACTTCGGGATCCAGCCCAGTTCCGAACGTGCCTTGCCTGGGCTGGCGACCAGACGCGGAGCATCGCCTGCGCGGCGGGGCTTTTCCACGGCGGCGATCGATTTGCCGGAGATGTTCCGGCACGCCTCAATGACTTCGCGGACCGAATACCCTTCGCCACTCCCGAGATTGTAGAAGCCTGACTTTCCTGGCTGAAGTGCGCGGATATGGGCATCGGCGAGGTCGACGACGTGCACGTAATCACGGATGCAGGTGCCATCCGGGGTGGGATAATCGGTGCCAAGAACCTGGACCTGTTTGGATTGGCCGAGGGCGACGCGGAGAATGTTGGGGATGAGGTGGGTTTCGATGCGGTGATGTTCGCCGAAGCGTTGGGTGGCACCCGCGGCGTTGAAGTAACGGAAGGCGACAAACTCGAGTCCATGGATGGACTGGAACCAGCGGAGCATGCGCTCGAAGCACAACTTGGATTCGCCGTAGGGATTGATGGGGTTCTGGGGAAGCGATTCGTCGATGGGGATGCGCTCGGGGGTTCCGTAGGTCGCGCAGGTGGAACTGAACACGATTTTCCTCACGCCGGAACTGACGCAGGCATCGAGCAGGTTGAGACCGGAAGCGACGTTGTTGCGGAAATACTTCCCGGGGTCCTGCATGGATTCGCCGACGAGCGTGTGGGCGGCGAAATGGAGGACGGCTTCGGCGCTGCTGGCCTTGAGGGCCAGGGCGATCTCGGCGGGGTTGGAGAGGCATCCCTGGACGAATCGGGCGCGGGAATCGATGGCGGAGCGGTGCCCTTCACACAAGTTGTCGAAGACGGTGACCTCGTGCCCTGCGTTGAGGAGCTCCTCAACGCAGACCGAGCCGATGTAGCCGGCGCCGCCGGTGACGAGTGTCTTCACGGGCAAAGCCTAGGTGGCGATTGAGGGCGGGGCAAGGAGGCGACGTGGAACGGGTGCGGCTGGGCGCATCTCCGTGTTGTCGGAGGATTCGGCCCTCGTTTTGACAGGATGAACACGATGAACAGGATGAAACACCGTTACGTTTGGGTTCCTGAGAATCCTGTGAATCCCGTCCAAAACCCTCCGATGTTTGGATCTCCCATCCACAACTTGGAGATGAGTCCGGTGCGGCCTTGGGCATGTTCTTGTGTTCAAAAACGGCTGCATTCGGGCTAGAACGCGGCCGTGCCACGCAAACCCATTCCGGGATGGCGGGAGATTCTCGCTCGGCGGCGTCTCTTGGTGATCGCCGGGCCCTGTGTGATTGAGAGCGAGAGCCTTTGTCTCGAGGTGGCGCGCGTGCTGAAGCGGGTGACGCGGTCGGTGGGTGCCCAATTCGTGTTCAAGGCGAGCTACGACAAGGCGAACCGCACCTCGGCGAACTCCTTCCGCGGGCCGGGCATCGCGGAGGGATTGGCGACACTCGCGCGGGTTCGGGACGCGGTGGGGGTTCCCCTGCTGACCGACGTGCACACGGTGGAGGAGGCCAGGGAAGCCGGGCAGGTGGTGGACATCCTCCAGATCCCGGCGTTCCTCTGTCGCCAAACCGATCTGATCCATGCCGCGGTGCGGACCGGGCGGATCGTGAACCTCAAGAAGGGGCAGTTTTTGTCGCCGCAGGAGATGCTGAAAGTGGCGGAGAAGGCGCGAAGTGCGGGGGACGGGCGCCTGATTCTGACCGAGCGCGGAACGACGTTTGGCTACCAAAACCTGGTGACCGACATGCGTTCGATCCCCTGGATGCGTCGGAGCGGACTGCCGGTGCTGTTTGATGCGACGCATTCCGTCCAGTTGCCCGGTGCGGGTGGGGACCGGTCCGGTGGGCAGCGTGAGTTTGCTCCGGTGTTGGCGCGAGCGGCGGTGGCTGCGGGTGCCGATGGGGTGTTTGTCGAGACTCACCCCAACCCGGATGTGGCGTTGAGCGATGGGCCCAACATGGTGCCGCTGGACGAAATGGCAGCCTTGCTGCGGACGCTGGTGAAACTGTTCGACCTT
>CAUJJW010000396.1 GCA_963205105.1 Verrucomicrobiota bacterium
GGATTCCCACTGGCGTCGTAGGGGCCCCAACCCACCTGGGAGTTCATGCCGTAACTGCGAACCACCGGCTGCTTTTTGCCGCCGACCGTGACCGTGGTGCGGTCGGAGGGGCATCGGTAGAGTTCGGGGCTTTTCAGGTAGGGACCGAAGAGCGAGCGCCGGGGATCGGTCATCAGGAAGGCGTTGGTGTTGTCGGCCAGGCTCCCTTCGAAGCTGCCGCCGACCCAGGTGGGCACCGCTGCGGCATCGCCCTGTCCATTGGACACCAACCGATCGTCGTTCTCGTCGGCGTACAGGGTCCAGATGATGGAGAGCTGTTTGAGGTTGTTGACGCACTTGATGGCCTGGGCACGGTTCTTGGCCTTGGCGAGGCTGGGCAACAGCATGCTGGCGAGGATCGCGATAATCGCGATGACGACCAGGAGCTCGATCAAGGTGAAGCCCGAGGCCCGTCGTGGGGCTGAATTCCCAGGGTGCATCCCTTTGAATCGGCGGTTGGCAAGGGATCGTCAAGCTTGGACACGGAGGGTGCCGCGGAGTGAGCAACGGCTTTCTCCTTGTTTACCTCGCCGGTGGTGCGTACCAAAAACGGCCTTTGCAGACGACCAACACAGCCTCGTACCGGATTGGAGTCCTGGGTTCCGGCAAGGGATCGAACTTCGTGGCCCTGGCGGAGGCGTGCCGGGCGGGGACGATCCCCGGGCAGATTGTGTTCGTGGGAAGCGACGTTGCGGGCGCGGGGATTCTGGCGCGGGCGGCGGAGATGGGCCTTCCGAACACCCACCTCGCTCCGGGTCCCTACCGGACCAAGCTCGATGAGGCGGCGGAGGCGTCGTACATTGCAGCGTTGCAGGTCGCCCGGGTGGACCTGGTGGTGTTGGCCGGCTTCATGCGCATTCTGAAAGGCGCGTTTCTCCGGGCCTTCCCGCAGCGGGTGATCAATATTCACCCGTCGCTCCTGCCTTCGTTTCCCGGCCTGGAGGCGTGGCGGCAGGCCTTGGATCGGGGAGTGAAGGTGACGGGTTGCACCGTGCACTTCGTGGATGAAGGCATCGACAGCGGGCCGATCATCGGTCAGGAGGCGGTGTCGGTACGGGATGGTGACACGGTGGCGACGTTGCATGAGCGGATTCAGAATGCCGAACGCCGCTTGTATCCGGCGGTGGTGGCGGCCCTGGCCCAGGGCCGAGTTCGGGTGGAAGGCGGACGGGTTCAGGGATTTTCAGTTCAGACCCAAGAAACGACATGAGCAGCACCAGCAAATCGGTCCTTCGTCTCGGGCTTCCCAAGGGAAGCCTGCAGGATGCCACCCTAGAGAAGCTTGCCCGGGCAGGCTGGCATGTGCAGGTCAGCTCGCGTTCGTATGTTCCGTTCGTCGATGATCCCGAGCTGCAAATTCGGCTGATCCGCGCCCAGGAGATCAGTCGGTACGTGGAACATGGTTACCTCGACGCGGGGATCACCGGGCATGATTGGGTGATTGAGAACGGGTCGAATGTGCGCGAGGTCGGGGAATTCCTGTTCAGCAAGGCGACCCGTCAACCGACGCGGTGGGTGCTAGCGGTTCCTGAGGAATCGCCGATCCGCGGCCCGAAAGATCTCGAAGGCAAACGCATCGCGACGGAAGTGGTGCACCTGACCCGTCAATACCTCGAAAAACACGGGGTGAAGGCGGAAGTGGAGTTCTCCTGGGGTGCGACCGAGGTGAAGGCGCATGAGTTGGTCGACGCGATCGTGGAGGTTACAGAAACGGGTTCCTCATTGCGCGCCAATCGGTTGCGAATCGTCGACACCTTGCTGACCTCCACGCCGCGCATGATCGTGAACCACACGGCGTGGGAGGATGCGTGGAAACGGCAGAAGATCGAAATCCTCTGTTTGCTCCTGCGCGGGGCGATCGATGCGGAGGCTAAAGTGGGATTAAAGCTCAATCTTCCGGAAGAGAACCTACCAAAGGTGTTGCAAACCCTGCCCGCGTTGCGTAATCCAACCGTCTCGTCTCTCAGCCTGCCCGGCTGGGTGGCGGTCGAGACCGTTCTCGACGAGCAGGTGGTGCGGGAGATTATCCCGTTACTGAAGGCTGCCGGAGCGGAAGGGATCATTGAGTATCCGCTCAATAAGATCGTGTATTGAATTGAAGACCGGGCACGAGAGACGGACCACTGTATGGGATCGCTGAAGAAACGTCGTAAGGCGAAGATTAACAAGCACAAGCGCCGCAAGAAGTTGCGCGCGAACCGCCACAAGAAGCGCACCTGGCAGAAGTAGTGCCGCTTGCGGCCACTCTTCGGTATTGCCGGGGTGGTTGCTGGGCATGACAGCCATGGCGTCCTGCTTTTAACTCAGGACGCGCTTTTCTGAGACCAACAGCCTGATTTCAGGCTGTTGGTATCTTTTTCGGTCGGGCAGACCGTTTGCCGCGCGGAATGGTGACCTTCAGGAATTTTCCTTGAGGGTGCATTGTCGCGTCGTAGCTGCATGTCTTGACCGATCTCAACATGGGCGACCTGCGCCAAGGACAAAAACTGGCTGACGCCAAGCCCGCGACCCCGCATCGTCCCTGCATGGGCCGATGCTGGGCCGTTTCTTGGTTCGTTCTGGCGCTGTTCGCCATCGTCGCCGGTTCGTCGGGATGTCGGACGTCGAGTCAGGGTCGTCACGACGGTCAGCCTCGGGTCATTCGGGCAGGACAAGCCTACGAGACGCCTGAGCTGGAGTTGTCCGACGAAGATGAGCGCCTGATCGAGGCCCACGCTCGTTTTGCCGCGGGGTGGGTTGAAGACCTCTCGGAAGCACCGGAGCGGGCCGTTGAGCATTTTCAGACCGCTGCGACTCTCGATCCAAGCAACGAACGGCTGACACTGGATTCTGCCCGAAAGCTGATCGACCTGGGGCGTCTGGATGACGCCCGGCAGTTGCTGGAGAAATCCGCTGCCCGCACGAATGCCTCGGGGATGGTGTGGGGCTCCCTGGGGTTGGTGCATGCGCTGCAGGAGAACCGGCCGGCGGCCATCGCTGCGAACGAGGAAGCCGTGCGGCGCATGCCGGGCAACATCGCCGCCTATCAAATGCTGGCGCGGGTTTATCTCGGCGCCGGCCAATACGCCGAGGCTCTGGCGGTGCTGGACGAAGCCGCCAAGCAGCCCGGAACCGACAACACCTTCCTGCTCAGCCTCGCAGAAACTCTTGGAGTGCTGCACCGGGTCAAACAACCGGCTGGCACCGACCTGAGGCCGCGGTTGGTGGACATCCTGGATCGGGTGGCAGTGACGGACCCGCAGGAGGCTGTCGAGTTGTTCCGCCTGGCCGAGCAATACCTTCAGGCGGGGGCTGAGGAGAAGGCCTTGCCCTACTATCGTCGCTTGTTGGCCATGCACCCGGACCTGCCGGGTCTTCGTGCGCGTCTGATCGGCATCTACCTTCGATCGGACAATTGGGAGAAGGCGGCCGAACAGTTGCGGGCCATGGTGGCGGAGCATCCCACGAACCCGTTGCTTCACTATGTGCTCGGGGTGCTGGCGCTGGAGGGGAAGCAAATCGAGGAAGCCGTCTCCTCCTTCGACAAAGTGTTGTTGCTCCGGCCCGACCAGGAAGATCTGCATTTGGATGTCGCCGGGGCGTTTTTGACCCACCGCCAGCCCAAGGAGGGCCTGCGGGTGCTGGATCGGACGCGGGCGCGGTTCAGGCCGACGTTCCAACTGGAATTCTTCAGCGCCATCGCCTTGCTCGATCTCAAACGCTACGAGGAAGCCATCCGGCATTTCACGGCGGCGGAGGTGATCGGCGGCGCCTTTTCCGAGGATGCGCTGGATCATCTCTTCTACTTTCAGTCCGGTGTGGCGTATGAGCGGGCCAAACGCTTTGACGACGCCGCGGTCCAGTTCGAGAAGTCGATCGAACGCAAACCTGACTTTCCCGACGCTCTCAATTACCTCGGCTACATGTGGGCCGAGCAGGGTGTGAATTTGGACAAGGCCCTGGTGCTGATCGAAAAGGCGGTGAATCTGGAACCAGAGAATGAGGCCTACCTGGACAGTCTCGCGTGGGTGCTGCACCAGTCGGGGCGGTCGGCGGAGGCCCTGCCGCACCAGCTGATGGCCATCGACAAGGCCAAGGAACCGGACGCCACCTTGTACGAGCATCTCGGGGACATTTACCAACGACTTGGGCGTCTCGATGAGGCACGCCAGGCCTGGAAAAAGGCGCAGCAAATCGAGCCCAAACCCGAGGTTCAAACCAAGATCGACGCGACGGCGGGCACGCCGACGAAGTGAACTGGCTTCAATCCCTCCAGACCGCCCAACCCGTCGCCGCCGCGGTGCTTACCCTGAGCGCGGTGGCGATCACCGGCCTTGCCCTGGGCAATCTGAAGGTGCGGGGCGTGGGGCTCGGGGTTGCGGGAGTGCTGTTTGCCGGCATTGGATTCGGCCATTTTGGGTTCGGGCTGGACCGCGCCACGCTGAGTTTTGTGCGTGAGTTCGGGCTGATCCTGTTCGTCTACACCATTGGAATGCAGGTGGGTCCGGGGTTCTTCGCCTCGCTTCGGCAGGAGGGGTTCCGCATGAACGTGCTGGCGGCGGCCGTGGTCGGGCTGAGCGTGGTCATGACGGTGCTGCTGGGCTGGGTATTTCGGCAGGATTTCGCGGCGATGATGGGCGTGTTTGCGGGTGCCTCGACGAACACGCCAGCGCTGGGCGCCGCCCAGGAAGCGCTGAAAAGCATCCCCGGGGGCATGGAACGGACCACGCTTGCCGGCATGGGTTATGCCGTGGCGTATCCCGGCGGCATCGCCGGTCTGATCGGAGTGATGCTGTTCTTCCGTTTCATTCACCGCGTCAGCCCCGAGGCGGAGGCCCGGGAATGGCACGAGGAGCGCGCGGCTTCCGCTCCCCGCCTGCAACGAGTCAACCTGCTGGTCGACAACCCCAACCTGGATGGCGTGGCGCTCACCGATGTGCCGGGCCTGCGCGAACTGGGGATCACTGTTTCCCGAATCAAACCGGTGGGCGTGGACGCCGTGCAACCCGTGCGTCCGGACACCCGGGTGCGACGCGGCGACATCCTGCTGGCGGTGGGATCCCCCGCCAGTTTGGACCGGTTCCGGCTGATTGTGGGACGCGCGGCCACCGAGGATCTGGTCCAGTTGCCTGGGGAGGTGACCACACGCCGGGTGGTGGTGACGCGGCGCGACATGCTGGGTGAACCTCTCGAACGCCTGAACCTGCAGGGCCGATTCGGAGTCACGATCACCCGCATCAGCCGCGGTGAAGTGGAATTGTCGGCCGTTCCCGCGTTGCGCCTTCAATTCGGGGACATCGCGCAGGTGGTGGGACGCGAGGAAGATCTGCCCCGGGCCGAGGAGGTGCTTGGCAACTCGGCCCGAGCCCTCAATCACACCAACTTCCTCGCCATCTTCGTCGGTATCGCACTCGGGGTGCTGGTGGGACTGTATCCGGTCGGCATTCCGGGACTGCCGGTGCCGCTTCGACTGGGCCTGGCGGGCGGGCCGTTGGTGGTGGCTTTGCTCATCAGCCGGCTGGGCCGGATCGGGCCGGTCATCTGGCATATGCCCTTCAATGCGAACCTCGCCTTGCGTGAACTGGGCATCACGCTGTTCCTGGCGTGCGTGGGACTGGCTTCCGGGGAGCACTTCGTGGCGACCCTGAAATCCGGGGCCGGCTTCGTGTGGATGGGGCTGGGCCTGCTGGTGACGGTGGTGCCGCTGTTGATCGTGGGCTGGCTGGGCAGGTCCTGGGCCCGGCTGAAGTTCGGCAGCCTTTGCGGATTGCTGGCGGGAGCCCTGACGGATCCGCCGGCGCTGGCGTTCGCGACCGGCATGAACAAGTCGGACGCCCCGACCTACGCCTATGCCACGGTCTATCCGCTGACGATGCTGTTGCGCATTATTGCGGCGCAGGTGATGACGCTGGTCTTGTCAAATTAGCAACGTTCGTGTTGACCCTGTTTTAGAAACAGGAGAGCTTATAGGTGTGCTTGCGGGCACCGGGTTGAATTCCTGGTGGGCTCGCGGGCCGGCGACAACAGCCTATGAGCGAACTCTTTGACCTCCGAGCCCACGAAATCACGGTCGCCGACGTTGGTCGGAACCTGCCTGCCGCGCGGTTGTACGAGGACGCGATTCGATTCGATCGTGAGGCGAGTCTGGCTGAGAACGGGGCGCTGGTGGCGTATTCCGGGTCCAAGACCGGCAGATCGCCCAAGGACAAGCACATCGTCCAGGATCCCGCGTCGGAGAAGAACATCTGGTGGGGCGCGGTGAACATCCCGATCGAGCACCGGAGCTTTGAGATCAATCGTCGGCGGGCGAAGGACTTCCTGAACACGCGGGATCGTTTGTACTGCTTCGATGGTTTCGCCGGTTGGGACCCGCATCATCGGGTGAAGATCCGCGTCATCTGCGCGCGCCCCTACCACGCGCTGTTCATGGCGAACATGCTGATCCGGCCACACGGCAAGGAGTTGGCCGAATTCGGAACGCCGGACTATGTGATTTACAACGCGGGCCAGTTTCCGGCGAACCCGCATACCGCGGGCATGACCTCGCGGACCAGCATTGATCTGTCGTTCGAGGATCGCGAGATGGTGATCCTGGGGTCTGAGTACGCGGGCGAGATGAAGAAGGGGGTGTTCACGATCATGAACTACCTCATGCCGCAGCAGGGGGTGCTGTCGATGCACTGCTCGGCGACGGCGGATCGGAACACCAGTCGTTCGTCCCTGATGTTCGGCCTTTCCGGCACTGGAAAGACGACGCTTTCCGCGGACCCGCGCCGCATGCTGATCGGCGACGACGAGCACTGCTGGAGCGATCGCGGCATCTTCAACATCGAGGGGGGCTGTTATGCCAAGACGATCGATCTGACGCCGGAATCGGAGCCCGACATTTTTCAGGCGCTTCACTTCGGTGCGGTGCTGGAGAACGTGGTGTTGGAGGAGGATCGGGAAGTGGACTTCCATGACTCCAGCATCACCGAAAACACGCGCGGAGCGTATCCGATCGACTACATCCGCAACGCGAAGATTCCCTGCACGGCGGGGCATCCGACCGATGTGATCTTCCTGACCTGCGACGCCTTCGGGGTGTTGCCGCCCGTGAGCCGGCTCACGCCGTCGCAGGCGATGTATCATTTCATCAGCGGCTACACGGCGAAGGTGGCTGGTACGGAGGTGGGGGTGACCGAGCCGACGGCGACCTTTTCGCCATGTTTTGGCGGTCCCTTTCTCGTGTGGCATCCCTCGCGTTACGCGGAGCTGTTGGCGAACCGCATGCGCGAGCACGGCGCGAACGTCTGGCTGGTGAACACCGGATGGAGCGGCGGTTCGTTTGGCAGCGGGCGTCGCATGAAATTGGCGCTGACCCGGGCGATCGTCGACGGCATCCACAATGGTGCCTTGCTGGAAGCGCCGACCGTTCGGGATCCGGTCTTTGGTTTTGACGTGATCGCGGAGGCGCCCGGGGTTCCGAAGGAAGTTCTTCTGCCCCGCACCACCTGGGCGGATGCCTGTGCCTACGACGCGACGGCGCATCGTCTGGCCACTTTGTTCCGGGAGAATTTTCGAAAATTCGAATCTGGCGTGAGCGCCGAGGTTCGGAGATCCGGGCCCGTCGGCTAAGCCGCGGGGGCCGGGTCTCGGGCCGTCGAAGAGAAACGAGACTGCGTTATGAACATTGCCCTGCTTGGTCCCACGGGTTCCGGCAAAGGATCCCTGATTCATTCGGTGGTGGATCGCTTTGGTCTTCATCCCATCGCCCTGGGCGATGTTCTTCGACAGAAGGCCACCTATGGCACCGCGCTGGGCCTGTTGACTCGCGAGTTCGTGCAGAATGGCGAATTGGTGCCGGACGAGTACGTGGACGCGATGGTGGAGGAATGTTTCCGGCATCTGCCGGCGGGCAACGGGACTATTCTGGACGGCTTTCCTCGCACCGCAGGCCAGGCACGGTTTTTGGACGATCTGCTGGCGGACCTGGGGCAAAAACTGGATGCCGCCATCTACCTCAACCTCCCGGAGCACGTGATTCTGGAGCGCGTGGCGCGTCGCGAACCGCAGCGTCACGACGACGAACCCCACATTCTCCGCCATCGCCTGCACGTCTTCCGTCGCATGGTCGGGCCCGTGTTGAAGCACTACTACGACACCGGCCGGCTGGTGTTGCTCCACGCCGATGCGCCGGCCCACGAGGTTCAGCTGTCACTGACCCAGGTTCTCGACGGGGTCGCGGCCGGAAAGCATCCGGCGTTCTCCGAGCACGACTTCAACTTCCTGGAACAGATTCTCAAGCCGCGATTCGAGCCGCCGACGACTCCGGACCCGGCGTTGAACCTGGTGCTCCTGGGCGGACCGGGAAGCGGGAAGGGGACCCAGGCGGAGGCCGTCTGCAAAACCTTCCACCTGCCGCATGTGTCCACCGGCGATCTTTTCCGCGACAACATCAAGCGTCAGACGGAACTGGGCCGGTTGGCGAAAGGCTACATGGATCGGGGGGAACTGGTCCCCGACGATGTGACCGAGCGCATGGTGGCGGCGCGTCTGGCCCAGCCGGATGCGGCCCATGGCTTCGTACTCGACGGTTTTCCGCGGACGGTGTCCCAGGCGGAGGCGCTGGATGAGATCCTTCACGCAATCAACAAGAAGGTCACGGGGGTGGTGCATCTCGAGGTGGGCGACGAGGAGATCGTGAGGCGGCTGTCGGGTCGGCGGATCTGCCGGCAATGCCAGGCCCCGTTCCACATGATCTTCAAGAAGCCGCGTCGTGAAGGCGTGTGCAATCACTGCGGTGGTCCGCTCTATCAGCGGGACGATGACAAGGCGGAAACCATTCTGGTTCGCCTCAAGAACTACCACCGCCAGACCACACCCCTCATCGCGTACTACCGAACCGCGGGGGTGCTGACCGAAGTGAAGGGCGAAGGCGAACTCACCGCGATTCGCGCCGCCATGCTCGCCGCGGTGAAGTTGTTTTCCGAGGAACCCGCGAGCGCCACCGTGGTTTAGCGGCGTGTCGTGGGCGGGGCAAGCACCGGGGTGTTCCACAGGCCCGGTTTCTGGTAGCAAAGCCGGGTGCCACCCGATCCAGCAGGCCGCGATGGCGAGGCGCGTGGAGCGCAGTTTGTGACGACGCACTGGAGCGTCATCGTCGCCGCCAGCCAATCCGGGGACGCGTCGCAGGACGAGGCGCTTGCGGTGCTTTGCCGATCCTACTGGCTGCCCGTGTATGCCTTCATTCGGCAACGCGGGAAAAAGCCCGAAGACGCCCAGGATCTGACCCAGGAGTTCTTCGCCCGCATGCTGGCCAAGCAATGGCTCGCGGGCATCGAACCGCGGGTAAGCCGCTTCCGTTCCTTTCTGCGAACCGCGGTTTCCCGATTCCTCGCAAACGAGTACGACCGTGAAACCGCCGCCAAACGAGGGGGCGGGGTTCCTCTGCTGAATCTGGACGACGCCGAGGGACTTTGCCGGGATGCATGGACCACTCAGGACTCGCCGGAGCGAGCCTATGACCGTCGCTGGGCGCTAACGGTTTTGAACCAGGCATTCCTGCGCCTGCGGGAGGAGACCGAGACCAGCGGGAAAGCCCGGCAATTCGAACGACTCCAGGAGTTCCTGTCCCGGGAAGCCGAAGCCAACGAGTACGCCGCTCTCGGGCGGGAGTTCGGCGTGAGCGCGGGGGCGATCGGCGTGGCGGTGCATCGACTGCGCCAACGGTATCGCGAATGGGTGCGCCGCGAAGTGTCTCAAACGTTGAGCGATCCGACTCTGGCGGACGACGAGATCCGCGACCTGTTCGCGGCATTGCGACCGGGAAGCACGTAATCCTGGGACGAAATCGCTTAGCACTCGTTCAGCAGCGCACGACGCGGTTGGCGCATCCACCCACCTGAACTCCATGCGGTCATCCCCTCCAAGTTGTCCGCGGTGCGGCGGGCCTTTGCCGGCCGGTGCCCCCGGCGGGCATTGTCCCCAGTGCCTCATCCGCACCTCTCTCGCCATCGATCCTGGTCGGCCCGACCCGACGCCCGACCCCACGCTCCACTACCTTCGCACCTTTGGAGATTACGAATTGCTCGACGAGATCGCGCGCGGCGGCATGGGAGTCGTCTATCGTGCGCGGCAACTCAGCCTTAACAGGGTGGTCGCGCTCAAGATGCTGTTGGGAGGGGAATTCGCCGGGTCGGAGTTCATCAAGCGCTTCCGCAGGGAAGCCGAGGCCGCTGCCCGACTCCGACATCCCAACATCGTCGCGATCCACGAATTCGGGCTTCAGGACGGACAGCAATTCCTCGCGATGGAATACATCGAAGGTCGAAGTCTGTCCGACTGCGTTCGCGAGCAACCGATGCCGGCGCGTCGCGCGGCCTTCTACCTGCATGCGATCACAGGGGCCGTCGCGTTCGCGCACGAGCAGGGCGTGCTCCATCGCGACCTCAAGCCCTCCAACGTGCTGATCGATGCCCGCACCGATCAGCCACGCATCACGGATTTCGGGCTCGCGAAACAGCTGCCGCCTGAATCCTCGCCCCTGGCTCCCTCCGCCGGGCGGGCTGCCGGTGCGCCTCTCTCGCCTTCGGGTTCGGATGCCCCGGATGAACTCACGATCTCCGGTCGGGCGCTGGGATCCCCGGCGTACATGGCCCCGGAACAAGCCGCCGGCCGCGGGAACATCGGACCGGCGGCGGATCTCTACTCCCTCGGTGCGCTGCTCTACCATCTGCTGACGGGGCGTCCTCCATTCCAAAGCGATTCCCTCGCCGAAACCCTGCGCCAGGTGCATCACGAGGAGCCGGTTTCCCCCCGGCGTCTCAATCCGAGCGTTCCCCTCGACCTGGAAACCATCTGCCTCAAATGCCTGGAGAAGGACCCGTCGCGGCGCTATCGCTCGGCCCACGATCTGGCCCAGGAACTGGACCGCTGGCTCCAGGATGTTCCCATCCTCGCCCGCCCGATTCGTCCCTGGGCTCGCGCCTGGCGATTCTGCCGAAGGCGGCCGGTTGTCGCTGCGCTGGGCTCGAGCGTGCTGGCCTTGCTGGTCGTTGTGGCTGTCGGCTCTTCGATGGCCACCTGGCGTATCGCCGCCGCACGCCAGGCCGAGCACGTCGAACGCGAACGTTTTCAGGCCGCCCACCGGGACTTGCAGCATGCGATTCGGGTGCTCGAACTGCAGCGGGCGGAGGATGCCTTTCGCGCCAAGGATTCCGCCCTCGGCGTGGCGCATTTGTCGGCACTGCTGCGCCGCGATCCTTCGCATGCCATCGCCGCCCAACGACTCCTGTCGGCGCTCGTCCACACTCCCTGGCTCGTGCGCGCATCCCCACCCACCCGTCATCCCGAAGGCGTCCGGAGGGTGGAATTCCGACCGGACGGACAGCAGGTGCTCAGCGTGACCCGGGGAGGAACGGCGCACCTGCTGGAACCCTCCACTGGCCGCCTCCTTCATGCCTTCGCACACGGCGGCGGGATTCAGTCAGCTCGCTACAGTGCCGACGGGCGCCGCGTGGTGACCACCTCGGCCGACGGCACGGCGCGCGTTTGGAGTTCGGAGGACGGCAGGGAGATCATTCCCGCTCTCCAGCATGCGGGTCCGGTGCGTTGGGCGGAATTCAGTCCGGATGGGACCGGGGTGATCACCGCGTCGGACGACGGCACGGTGCGGATGTGGGACGCCCCGACGGGCGAATGGAAACGCACCCTGACCGGGTCGGGTGCGCCCGCGTTGCGTGCCCAGTACAGCCCCGACGGCGCCGTGATCGTCACGTTGATCGAACCTCGAACTCTTGAATTGTGGGACGCTCGGACGGGCAGCCGACGTGTCGCCCTGCCGGTCCCCGCCGAGAAGGTTCACTGTGTCGCCTTCCATCCTGAAGGGACATGGCTGGCGGCGGGATGCGAGGGTGGAAAGACTCTGGTCTGGAACACCCAAGAACCCGACACGCCGGCGCTCTCGCTCCATCATGCCGCATGGGCTCCGGTGTGGCATGTCGCGTTCAGTCCGGACGGCCGGGTCATTCTAACGACGGCGGAAGATGGCACAGCCCGCCTGTGGGATGCCGCCACGGGGTTCCCTCGGGGGCAACCCCTCGCGCACGAAGGGGGCGTGGTGTTCGGCATGTTTCATCCGGACGGCCATTCGGTGGTGACCACCTCCGCGGATGTCACGGCTCGATGGTGGGATTGGCGGGCCAGCCTTCCACTCGGCCAGCCCTTACGGCACGGCGAACCCGTGCGGTGGGCCGCCTTCAGCCCCGACGGATCACGGTTGATGACGGCATCCGACGATGAAACCACCCAACTCTGGGATATCGCGCCCCGCCAAGCCCGCCCTCGCGAGCTGCGCCATTCGCAGGAAGTCACCTCCATCGCGTTTCAAGGTCGAACCCCCTGGTTGTTGGCCACCTCGACGGATGGCACGGCACGTCGGTGGAACGTCACCCACGGCGCCTTCCAGGGAGATCCTTGGGTTCATCCCTCGGCGGTGCGCTGCGGGAGTGTGAGTGCCGACGGGAAATGGGCCGTCACCGGATGCGCCGATGGTTCGGTCTGGACCTGGGATGTCGCGACCGGCGAACGCCTGGCCGGACCTGTCGGGCACCGCAACGCGGTGCTTTCGGTTCGGTTCCGCTCGGACGGGGAAGCGTTCGCCACCGCCTCGATGGACGGCACGGCGCGAGTCTGGGGAACCCGGACCGGTCAACCGCTCACGCCCGTGATGGACCATGCCGGCCAGGTGCTCCTGACGGTTTTTGACCCGAAAGGAGGCCGGGTGGCGACGGTGTCGACGGATGGCACGGCACGGGTTTGGGATGCGCAGACCGGTGAGCCGAGAACGGTTCCGTTGCCACATCGGGATGAGGTCAAGTGGGCGGACTTCAGTCCGGACGGCGAGGCTTTGGTGACGGCGTCCACCGACAACACCGCCTGCATCTGGGATCTGAGTACCGGCCGTCCGCGCGCGCCGTGGCTTCAGCATGCGCGGATCGTTGAAAAGGCGGTGTTCAGCCCGGATGGGCGGCGAGTGGCGACCGCCTCCCAGGACCGCACCGTGCGCGTCTGGGATGCCCGAACCGGACACGCCCTGACCCCGCCGATGCCTCACCTCAGTGCGGTGTCGCACCTTGCGTTCAGCCGGGACGGACAACGGATCGTGACGGCGGGGTGGAATTCGCTCCTCCGACTCTGGGATGCGTCGACGGGCCTGCCTTTGAGTGAGTGGCAGTCCGTGGGAGGGATTCCGACGGATTTATGCTTCGACGCCTCGGGCCAACGGGTCGCGGCTTGCAGCGGCACCGGGTTGATTCGGGTGTGGGAGTTTCCGGTGGCACCGACGCCGGTGCCGGCCTGGTTTCCCGCCTTCGCCGAGGGCATCGCGGGCACGCGTTGGAATGAGCTGGGGCATCTGGAATTGCTGTCGCCGAAGGAACTCGATGCCGCGCTGCGAAACCCGGCATCCGCCGGGGCGGTGGGATTCTATGAGCACCTCAGCCGCTGGGTGCTGGCGGATCCCGGGACGCGGCCAGGTCAGCCGTGGTAACGCCGGAAACAACTGACGCCGGGAAGTCAGGCGAGACCTCCTCCGCAATCCCAGGCTCGGCGATCGCACAAATCCTGTAATCGCCCCCCGGCCTTGCTTAGTGGGTGAGTCATGAGCGGGTGTGTTGGCAGCTACCGGAGCGTGACAAGCATTTGGGTCGGCGGCTGGATCGGGGTGCTGCTGGGGATGATGGTCCTGGGAGTCTCGGCACAGGAGTCGAAGCTCGCGTACCAAGGCCGGTTGACCGAGGCGGGGACCCCGGCAACGGGCACGTTCGAGATGCAGTTCCAGCTTTTCGACAGTCCCGAGATTGGCACGGGCACCGCCCAGGGCGGGGAGGTCTACCTTCCGGAGGTTGCGGTTCAGGAAGGTGTGTTCACCGCGGTGTTGGATTTTGGCGTCGAGGTATTCGATGGGTCCCCGCGTTACCTGGAGATCAGCGTCAAACCCGCCGGCAGCACGACGTCGTTCACCACGCTTCAACCGCGCCAATCCATCACTCCCGTGCCCTATGCCATCCGTACCTTGAGCGCCAGTTCCCTCGAATCGGCCATGGTAGCGGACGGCGGCGGCAACGTGTCCATTGGCTCCAATGCCGCGCCGGCGGGGATTCGACTGAACGTGGACGGCGTGACCCGCCTTGCCCCGGGGGGAAGCGGTGGATTCGTTCAGGTCGGCACACCCAACGGAGAGACCGGCTTGAGCATCGCCGGCGAAAATCGCTTCGATGTGCGGTTCAACCGTGACACCGCCACCCTGGCCGCCGGCGGTAACTCGGGTCCGCCTCCACCCTGGAACGGGCTGATCCTGAACACCAACGGCAACGTCGGTCTCGGCCTGGCGACCCTGGCCTCCGATTCGCTTTGGAAACTGGAGGTCAATGGGCGGACACGGATCACCCCGGTGGGGACGGCGGGTGGAGCGATCCAATTCAGCACTCCCAATGGCGAGACCGGCATGTCGGTGCTTGGTTTGAACCGGGCCGACCTGCGGTTTGACGATGCCACGCTGAAACTCGTCGCCGGACCGGGGCAGGGCCCGCCCGGCAACACGCAGGGTCTGTCGATCGATCTTCAAGGTTTCGTGGGTGTCGGAACCTCAGCCCCGCACGACGCGTTGCACGTCGCCGGGGGCGGGCTGATCGTCTCGGGACGATCCGCGCCCCCGGTGAGATCCCCGGCCGGTTTGTTCTTGGAATACACTCCCGAACAGGGCGCGTTGGTGCGCGCCTTTGACCACGCGGAGGGTCGGGCCAAGAATCTGCTACTCAACGCTGCGGGCGGAAACGTGGGCATCGGCACCGCCAACCCCGTCGCCCGATTGGACGTGCTGAACCGGGAGCCCGGACAGGCGACGATTTCGGGGAAGGCCCTCGCGACCGGTGGAATCGGTGTGTACGCCGAGGCGGATCTGACCGGGCGCGCGTTGCATGCCCAAGGAAGCGCCACCCAATCGGCCGCGGATGGGGGACTCGCGAAGGCACTGCTCTTTGTGGATCACGAGGGCATGATCGTCCGCTGTCACAACGGAGTGAGCGGTCTGTCGTTGCGTGGCGGATCGACGAGGTCGGGGTGTGACTTTTCGGTGGGGCGGACGAGAGGGCCGCATGGCTTGGGCGAGTCTCCCGACTATGTGGAGTACATCCTCTACTTTCCTTTTCCGGTCGTTGACCGATATGCCGTGGTGACGCCCCAGCCGTCCGGCACGGCTCTGACCGGCGTCAATCTCTTCTATGGCGTGGCCGGAACCAATCCGTTGAGAGGCGACCCGAACGCGCTGACCGTGCGGATGTTCTTTCTCGACGACCTCGAAGGAGCGGACGCCAGCTTCACGGTGGTCCTGTTCTGACCCATTTCCGGCGCCGGCGATTTCAAGATGACGACCATGAGAGGTATCCAAACCTGGGCGCTGCGGCTGCTGCCGGCCCTGATGATGACCGGTTCAGGTCTGGCCCAGGAGTACGCGATCGAATCGATCGGGTTCCTTCCGATCCACGAACCCAGCGCGAGTGGGGAATTCACGGTCCAGGGCAACCTCGTTCCCCTTTCGGGTGACGCCCTGCGCGGGGAAGCCTTCGCACTCGAGGGCACCTTCCAAACCCTGGTGGTGGGGCCAGTCGGTCCGACGGAGTCGGTGTTCAATGGCGGATTCGAGGATTCTGCCGGCATGTTCACGCCCGACGCCGATGGAACGCAGGTGCTGGCAATCCCACCCACCGGCATCAACCTGCTTCCCTTCGGCGATGCCGAAGGACTGGTGGGCGGTGATGGCACGGTGGCGGTGGAGATTCCAGGCTGGACCTTGAGCGGCCCGCTCACGGTCACCCGTTGGAATCTGCCGGATGGATGGCCGCTGAACACCGATCCCGGGCCTCCAGATCGTGGGGTCAATTTCTTCTCCGGCGGTCCCGATGGGGACTTGAACACGGCCACCACGCGCATCGTTCTCCCAGTTGCCGTCGCGGCCATCGATGCCGGATTGGTGCCGATCGAGATGTCCGGATGGTTCGGCGGATACCTGGGCCAGGCGGATACGGCGTCGATGCAGGCAACGTTCCTGGATGCGAGCGGGGCCGTGATCGAGACCTTCGCGATGGGTGCGCCCACGCCGGGGCAGCGGCTGAATCAAACGGGAATGGTTTTTGACTCCGCCACCCGCGTGGTGCCGGCAGGCGCGCGCGAGGTGGAAGTGGTCCTCGAGATGAGACGCCAGGGACGTTTCGGTTGGAACGACGGATACGCGGACAACCTCCGACTGGTTCTTGGCGATTTCACGACGGTGATCCTTCCCGGCTGGAGCCTCCTCGGAGACGAGGTGCTCTGGTGCTCCAACACCAACGCCCTCGGTCTGCGTTCGCCCTATGGCGAGTTGTTTCTCGATCTGACCGGGACCCGCGACACTCCGCCCTATGGTGGCGTCACGCAGACCATCGCAACCACGCCTCAGCAGTCCTACGAACTTCGCTTTGCGCTCGGAACCCACCAGGACCTTGCCGCCTTTCGTGGGCCGATCACCGTGGAAGTGAGCGCCGGTTCCGTGACGAACACCTTTACGTTGGCCCCCGACGCGACGAGCGAGGGGAATGTGTGGCAGACGTTCTCCATGCCCTTCACCGCTTCCGCCTCGTCGACCGTCCTTTCGATCCGCGGCATCGACAGCGCCGGCGGCGCCTACATTGGGCTGGATCAGGTGGCGGTGGTGCCCGCCGGAGACATCGAGCCCCCGCCGCTTTCCATCACCCTCCCGGCGGGACCTTTCAACGTCGTCGAAGTGCAGCTCCGCTTCCCGTCGGTCTCCGGTCTGCGGTATCGCCTCCAGCGCGTGAATGCTCTGACCCAAGCTGCCTGGGAGGATCTGAGTGGAACCGAGCGCGTGGGGGATGGCGCGCAGGTTTCACTGAGCGTCCCGATTCCCCCTGGAGTCGGGGCGCAGTTCTACCGCTTGAAGGTGGATCGATGAGACCGTCTTCAAAGGATCTCTTAGTCGTAAGTGAACATGGCGGTGGCCTGGCAGGCGGTATCGGAAGTCATCCGGGCCCAATACGCTGAGAACGCTTCCGGGAGAACGATGTCCCTGCCGCCTCCGGGGGGGACGGGATACGACTCCTGGTGCACCCAGGTGCCGTCGCCCGTGATGTCGACCTCCAGCGAGAATGTCACCGGCCCCGGGGCGTCATGGGCGAGGTGCAGTGATTTCCGGTCGTAGCCGGTCATCAGATACGGGTCGCTTGGCTGATCCGCCTCCACCCGCGTGTTCTTCCAAGGACCCCCGGTTCCCCGGGGTTTCCCCAGTTGCCAGAGGTCCTCGACGTTCCCGACCCAGAGCATGCTTCGACCGTCCGTGGCGGAGATCCAGTGAGGATCGTCGCCGGGCGCGTCGGTGTGGAGTCCCGCGAGAACCAGGAGGCCGCGGTAGCTGGCGTAGTCGGCGATGTGCCGGTTGTGCGTGGTGACCGGTCGGACTTTGGCAAACCCACCCGCGTTTTCGGCGGGGAGTTCGTAGAAGGTTCCGTGGGCATTGAAGAGGTCTCGTTCCGTGCACACCTCGCGGCAGATCCGTTCTTGATCGGTGCCCACCACTGCATCGAACGACGCGTTGCCGCGGGGAAGCCGCCAGGTACCCCGTGCGTCCCGGTAAATCACCGAGGCTTCGTCCTGGGTCAGGATTCCTCTGGGAACACTCGTGCGGGCACGCATCCAAGCCTCAGTGGCCTCGTCGGTCTTTGGGGACAGGGTCATCGAACCGTCCATTTGGTAGAGTCCGGAAGCCTCCGCTGGGGTTCGGGCCAAGAAACGCAACGTCGGGGGGTTGTCTCCCCCCGCGTGAAGCCATCCCCCCACCGCGCCATCCGCCAGGTCCCGAATTCGATAGGCCCGCCGGAAGGGTCCCGACGGACGTTCCGTACGTGAATCTCGGTTGCGGTAAGCGAAGGCCGCGGTGGCCTTGGAGACCGACACGTTGGGAACCACGCGAATCCATGCCCCGCGCTCGTCGGGACGGAACGCCAGCCAGACGTGTTCCCGGGCCTGAAGGGTCACCCGCCGCAGAAAGGACCACGTGCCATTTCCTTTCCGGTCGACTTCGAGGGTGAATTCCACCGGTCGGTCGGTTTGATGCGCCAGATGCAGTCCGCGAACATCGTAGCCCGCGAAGAGGAACGGATCCGAAGGCATGCCGGCGGACACGTCGTCGTCCGACCAGACGGTTCCTCGTCCGATCACGGGTCCGAGCTGGTCCAATTCGGACGGTTTGGCGAACCACAGGTTGGACTGGGATCGGCCGGGAGGAGCCAGCCCGCCTTTGGCGGGACGCACATTGAGAAACTCGCTCCGGGCGCTGTCGTCACAGCCGAACACGATCCGCCGATTCCAATGGGCAAAGTCGCCGACCACTTTGAGGTAATTGGCGCGGGGTTTGATGCCGGCCGACTGCTTGACGGAGAACGTTTTGGGAAAGCGCCAGAACGCCCCGTGCATGGTCATGAGGAGGTCCTTTTCGCCGATGTCACGGATGCGGGGCCATTCGGTGTTCCAGCCATGGGCACCGTCGTAGGAATGACTGGACTTGGGCAGGCGATAGGCGTGCCAGAGGCCGCGGTCCAGAAGCATGAGGATCAGGGACCGATGATCCCAGCCGATGGACCAGAGAGGATCGGATTCGGGATGTCGGTTGCCTTCCAGTCCGCCGGGCCCGGTGACTTCGGTGAACTGGTTGCGGCGGACGACGCGCCAGTGGGTTCCATCCCATTCCGCGAGGCAGCCGGACTCGATGTTCGGCTCGCGTTGGGCGGCGGGTGAGAGTTCCCCGTTGTTGGCGTACACCAGCCGGCCCTGGCCGGAGTACAGGCCTTTGCCATGGTAGCCGGGGAGCAGGGTGCCGGCGTGGCTGGGCGAACCATTGGCGTCGGGGAAGATCATTCGGACTGCCAGCGAACGGACGTCGATCTCGTAAAGCCCTTCTTCCATGGTGGCGCAATAGATCCGGTGGGCGGGATCGCTCAGGTGACGGGCGTTGCCGGTGAGACGGCCTGGCATGCCATCAGGGGTGATCACCCGGACCCGGCGGTTGGCGTCGATGACGTAGGGGCCGAGAAAGAGCTGTCCGGACTCCCGATGAATCATCCGGTTGGCGGGGGTGCCGCCGACGCTCTCGGGGCGGATGACGCGCTCGAGGGTGGGTGTGATCTCATAGAGTTTGTCGGTGGAACCCCGGGGTTTGTGAGGCGCATAGGTCATCACCCAGAGACGTCCGGCCCACGGGACCACCCCGCCGGTGCCGCACTCGTTCTCGTCATTGAACATGGCCAGGTGCGGGTAGATCCCGGACCGAGCCTGGATGGAAGATTGTTCCGCCCACGGTGATTCGACGGCCTGGCTGGGGAGGATGACCGCAGCGCCAAGAAGGACGAGTTGGAGGAATTGGGAGAAGACCCATGATGGGAAGGCGTCGGTGATGGGATTCATGGTGCGGGTGCGTGGTTCAGAGAGGGGAACGTTTTCCAAAATTTGGACACATAGGGGGACCAAGAACCGGGGACTCCGGGGGGCGAGACGCCCGCCGCTACGGAGGCCCGGAGGGCCGAAAGAACGGTAGCCCATGGCGTGAGCCATGGGTGTGGCGTTGCAGTAGATTCCGAGCCCCGGAGGGGCGATCAGAGTCGAACGCGTTGGGACCTTGAACCGGAGATTCCGGGGGGCGAGACACCCCCCTCTACGGCAGGCGAGACGCCCGCCGCTACGGACGGAAGTTTCCATCGAGGTCGAAGCATCAGAACCTGAGACCGAACCGCAGCGCCAGGGTCCGTTCGCGGACGGGATGGACGTAGGTGTTGAGCGGATGAATCCGGTAGTCCTCGTCCAGCAGGTTGAGCAGGCCGACCGCGACCTCGGCCTGGCGGCGTCGCAGGCGATAGCCGATCCAGGCATCGAGTTGCCATACGGATTCGTCCGACACGGTCAGGTCCTGCTCGCGATTGTCCTGGTGCAGCCACCGGGCGGAGAACGTTCCGAACGCGCCACAGGCGTGGTTGTAGGTCAGGCGGGGGGTCACCTGATGCAGGATGGCTTCACGCTGGGTCGCCTGAGGGAGCGCGGGCAAGGCGTCGAACTCGGGATAGCGGGTGTCCAGCTGCGCTTCCTGGAGCCGCCAGGCCACGCCGACGGTCCATTCGTCTCCAAGCCGCTGGTCGGCGGTGAAGGTCAGCGAGCGCTCGCGGAAATCCTGGTTCAGCGCCGCCGGGCCGGGTTGGGCGAGATCCCGGATATCGCCGAATTCGTCGAAATCGAGATAGAAGGCACCGGTGGTCAGCGGGGCTTCGGACTCGATCCATTCGGCGAGCACGCCCAGGTAGGTGCCTGAGGCGAATCGTTGTTCGAAGGCGATTCCAGCGACGTCGATGCGACTGCCGGCCGCGGTGTCGCCCAGGGATTCGGGGATGACGCTGCGGTAGGATTGGATGATGCCGGCGACGTGGGTGGGTTCGAGCTGGAAGACCGGGTTGAATCCGCCGCCGCTGAGGGAACGGGTGTAGGCGCCGCGCAGGACGCCACCCTGCCAGGGTTTCCAAAGAACGCCGACTTTCGGCAGCCAGGCGTCTTCCGAATCGACACCGGATTGCATGGGACCGGCGCGATGGTTGATCGGCGATTCCTGGGTTTCGAAGGCCAGGCCGGCAGTGAGGCTGAGGGAGCGCCACGGCGACCACGTCTCGTAGGCGTAAATGCTGGCGCGCGACACGTTGTCCTGGACCCGGGCCTCGCTGGCGGGTTCGGCGAACAAGCCGGCGATTTCGGCGGGTTTGTCGAGAATGCTGTCCGTTTCGAGTTCACCCCACCGCCCGGAGGCGCCGGCGATGGTCCGGAAGGATTCGGTCTCCCAGATCTGCTGGGCCTCGATGTGGTATTGGACGAGTTGATTGGAGAAACGATGGTTGAACCCGAGGTTCCGGATATCGGCGGGGTCGCCATCGAAACGGGCCACGAGCACCGAGGAATACAGGGGGTCGACGAACTCGACTTCGTCTTCGAGGCGACCGGCGAGCAGCAGGGTGTGAACGCCGGGCTTCCAGGTATGATGGTAGCCGGCGGTCAGTTGGGGGCTTTGCTGACGTTCGAAGCGCACCTCGCGGTTGGCATTGGCCGGATCGGTGAGCTGGAAAAGGTCCCCGCCCTCCGACTCCAGATGTCCCACGCGCAGCCAAAGACTGTCGGCGGCGGAGAGCTGTTGCTTCCACTGGAGACCGATTTCCCGTTGCTCGACGTCGCCGTTGGCCCATTGGCCCGGGTCGTTGCGATAGGCGGCTTCGAGGGCGTAGGCGCTGTTGCCAAAAGTCCCGAACTGGGTGCCGACGACGGTCCAGGCGCCGCGGCTCAGGTATTCCGCATCGGCGACCACCCCGAGTCCATCGCGCTCGAACAACTTGCTGTACTCGGCTTGGGAGAGGGATGGCGAAAGGGTTCCGGCGCCGACGGGTGCGAGCAGATTGGCGAGCAGATACTCGGAGAACGCAGGGGTGTCGTAGCGGAGACCAAAGCGGTTGGGGTCGGTGGTGCTGGTGTAGCTGTTGGCGAGGAACAGGTGGGCGGTGTAATTCGCGTAATCGGACTCCACCGCGTGGATGGCTTCGCGGGTGGCGACTTCCGGCATGCCGGCGTCCTGATAGACCCGGGCGAGATTCGCCGACCGAACGGCGCGATCCTGATCCAGCAATAATGCGGAACGGTAGAGTGCCCGTTGCTCGTTGCGGTCCTGGGATTCCTCCAGCAGCCGCGCCGCTTCGTTGACGCGGTTGGCGGTCTGCGCCTGGAGTGCGGCGTAGAACCAGGCGGTGGGATCCGCCGGATCCAGCCGCCGGGCCAGTTCGAGCTCATGCGAGGCGTCGTCGGCGCGACGCATTTCGGCAAAACCCTTGCCCAGATAGCTGCGGAGCAGGCCGCGACGAGGCTCCAGTGCGGCGGCGGTCAGCAAGTCTTCCAATCCGCCGGCACGGTCGCCGAGCCGGATGCGAACCAGACCGCGACCCAGCCAGGCGTTGGCGAAGCCGCTGTGGGCGGCGAGTGCCGTGTCAAAAGCTTCCCGCGCTTCCCGGATGCGATTCAGCCCCGCGAGCAGATACCCACGCAGGGCCAGGGCCGATGGGAGTGCCGGAGACAATTCAAGCGCCCGGTCCAGAGAGCCGCGGGCGGTGGTGAGGCGGCCTTCCCCAAAAAGCAGTTCGGCTTCACGCGCCCAAGCGGCGCCGAAGTCGGGCGCTTGGGTCCTCGCCGCCCGGGCAGCCTCCAGCGCCGCCGGCAGTTGGCGTGCACCTTGCAAGGCGTAGGAGCGCGCCAGGAGCAGAGAAGCGGTTTCCGAGGTGCCGGGCTCCAACGCTTCGTCGAGGGGTGCCAACCCCTGGGTCGCCCGGACCAGCCTGCGCAGCGCGCGCGCGGCGGTGGATTGGGCGGACACGCGGTCCAGGAACGAGGACTCCGGCAGTTCACCGATGGCGAGTCTCAGGGCGTCATGGAAGACCCGGACGGCGTCGGATTGGGCCGCGTTCTCCGGCCAGCGTTCGAGCGCCTCGAGGATGGCCCCGCGACGGTAGGCTTGCAGGGATGGCTCCAGACTTAGGGACTCTTCGGGCGAGAGGCCCAGCTCAGGGATGTCGACGACGATCGGGTAGTACCAAGTCCATTGCACCAGCGAATCGAGCGCTACGCCGGGTGGTCGATCGGGGGCGGCGTCAACCCGGGCGCGACCCAGGTCGCCGGACTGAAGCTCGATCGAGCCCGAGCGGTTGCGGAGGACGACGCGGCCATCGAAGACACCGACGTCGGTTTGTCCATCGTCGTTGACGGCGATGGCGAAGTCCGTGCCCAGGGAGGCGGCCGACGCCAGTCCGTCCTGGATTTCGACTTCCGAGGACTGGTCGCGATCGAAGAAGTGGAAGAAGCCGCGGATGAGATTGAGCAGTGCTCCGGGTCGTTGGGAGGGGGATTTGATTTCGAGAATACTGGCGGCACGGAGTCGGGCCAGATTGCCGGGGGCGGTGCGGAGCAGAGCGCGGCCATCGGAACCGGTACGGATGCGATCACCGGCGACCAGAACGGAATTGGTCATGGCCCGGATCCACTGGGCTGCGCCGGAACGCAGGATTTCGACGGTACCCTCGAAGGCAACGAGCACCACGGGAGTGGCCTGGGCATCAGCCGGCGCCGCGGGGGAGGCTGGCGGGGGAGGCTGCGACGGTCGGACGGGTTCGGCGCCCTGAATCGGGTGGGTGGTCAGCCAGGCCCAGAGCAGACACACAACGGTTGCCCACCAGCGGATGGGACGGCGTTCGTGGAGTCTCCGATTCACCCGGTGATTGGAGCCGTGGTGCCGGCGAAACGTCGAGTGTTAAGCCGGGACGAACCGGTCGCAACCGGTGCCAACCACACCCGGAAACGCCGTTCGCGCACGAGATCCTCTGTCGGGGTGTCTCGCGGACTTCCTCCGGAACGAGTGTTGTTTTGCCTTTGGTCTTGCTCCCTGCCAGGGCACCGCGGATAAGTGCCGCATTCCCTGACGGTCCGACGTTTGTCGAACAAACATGGCACTCCATCCATGACCTCGCTCCACCCTTGTCGACGTGGTGATGTCCCGATGACCTGGCCTGCGACCGGATACGGAAAGGTGGTCGTCGTATGAACCGCGGAGATCTGGACACCCGCCTCCTCGGCAACCGCTCGTTGGGGGTCCTGCTGTTGCCTGCCCAGCCACTTGCCGACGTCCCAATGGCTGTTCCACGAGCGTATCGGTCATCCGGTGATGACGCGGATTGGGCCGTCGACATCCTGCCCGGGATGGGTACGCCACCCGCGTGCGTGCGCTTGGTGGAGGACGGAACTCCGGCACCAGATCGGCAGTGCGGTCCGGACGTGCGCCCCAAGAGGGGCGGGTTCGGGGCGATGTTTCAGCGCGTGATCCTGGAGTTTGCGCTGTTCTGAGTCGTTGCCTCGCGGTTGCAACGCTACCTACCCGCTGCCACGGAGTGCAGCCGCGTAGTTCCTCCCCAATAACCCTGAGTTTTCCACTAAATCAGCCAGATCCCTCAAGAGTCGTGCCGCCGTCGCCGATAGGGCCCTCACGAGTTCATCATGAAGATCCGTACCAAAATTGTGGGGGCCTGTTGTGGGGCGGTTCTTATCAGCGTCGCCATCGGCCTGGTGGTTCAACGTCGCGTCATCGAGGAGGAAGGGATCGCACTCACGCGAAACACCATGCGTGCCGCCATTCTCGAGGCTGAGAACGTCCGCGAATCCATCTCCCGCCTGGGCAAGGCCGGGGCCTTCGACGTGAACCGCCTGCTGGCCGAGCACAAGGCGTCGGGGCGGAAGCTTTCCGAATCCACGATCTACGGAACGATTCCCGTGGTGGCGGCCTGGGAGGCCATCGAAAAGGTCGCGGAGAAGGAAGGGTACGAATTCCGCGTTCCCAAGCATCACGCGCGGAATCCCAAGAACCTTCCCACCCCGGCGGAGGAACAGATTCTGAAGGCGCTGGAACAGCCGCAGTCCGTGGAGTTCTTCAAGACCGACGAGGCGAGCAACACGATCACGTACGCGCGTCCCATCCGGTTGACCTCCGATTGTCTGACCTGCCACGGCGACCCGGCCACGAGTCCGACGGGTGATGGCAAGGATGTGCTGGGCTTCGCGATGGAGGGCTGGAAGGAAGGCGAGATGCACGGCGCCTTCGTTCTCACCGCGAAACTGGATTCGATCGACGCCGTGGTCCGCGCCGGGGTCGCCTCCACCTTGCTGTGGGTTCTCCCCACGACCGTCCTGATCGGTATCGGCGTCTATTTCCTGGTGGACCGGACGATTGTCCGACCCCTTCAAGGCACGGCCACCATGCTCGACGTTTCGAGTGACGGAACCTTTTCGTCGTCCGCCGACATCTCGGAGGCGAGTCATCGGCTGGCGGATGGTGCCAACAGTCAGGCTGCTTCCCTGGAAGAGGCGGCGGCATCGCTGGAGGAGATCTCCGCCATGACCAAGCGCAACGCCACCCATGCGGACAAGGCCAAGACACTCGCGTCCGATGCGCGGGGCGCTGCTGAAGCGGGTGCCACGGAAATGGAGCGGATGAGCACCGCCATGGCGGACGTCAAGGCGGCCAGCGACGACATCGCCAAGATCATCCAGACCATCGACGAAATCGCCTTTCAGACCAATTTGCTCGCCCTGAACGCCGCTGTGGAAGCAGCGCGCGCGGGGGAGGCAGGCATGGGGTTTGCCGTGGTGGCCGAGGAAGTCCGCGGGCTGGCACGTCGCAGTGCCGAGGCCGCCAAGGAAACGACCGCCTGCATCGAAGATTCCATTCGCAAATCCGAGCTGGGCGTCCAGTTCAGCGGGAAGGTCACCGCGAATTTCCGGGATATCGTCACCAAGATCCGGCAGGCGGACGAACTGGTGGGCCAGATCGCGGCGGCTTCCACGGAACAAAACGGCGGCATCCAGCAACTGAACTCCGCGGTGGGCGAACTCAATCGTGTCACCCAGGACAACGCCGCCTGCGCCGATCGCGTGGCCCGCTCATCCCGTGAACTTCGGTCCCAGGCGGAGTCCTTGAATTCCGCCGTCGGCCAGCTGCGCGGCATCACCGACGGCGTTGTCCAGCAGGCTTCGACACCGCCGATGGACCATGCGCCGGTCGAGGCGCTGCCGCTTCGCACGTTCCGCCCCGCGCGCGGGATCAGGGCGTCGGCCGAGGTGCCGGCAGCCAGAAGTCGGACCACTTGAGTCCGCACTCACGCACCATCTGCACGGCGTAGTCGAGTTGTCCCAGATCGTCCCGCCCGCCGTTGTTGGTTCCCAGGGTGAATCGCGCCCCCGCCTTTTGGGCGAGTCGGATGAAGGCCGCGGAGGGGAGTCGGAAGCGGGCGTTGATCTCAATGGCGATCCCCCGTTTCACCGCCGCGTCGATCACCCGCTGCATGCGCGCCTCGGTCCAGAGTTCGTCGTAGCGCGACGCCAGGACCGCCGGCAGAAAGGTCGGATTGACCCAGATCTGGATCGGTTCGGTCTCCAGAATGCCGACCGTCCGGCGAACCAGCAGTTCCATGAAGGCTTGGGGATCGTCCACCCGCACTTCCTCTGGAATCCAGAGCCGCATCCGACGCCCCTGGTCGTCGGTGAAAGTCATCGCATCGGTGAAGACGTAGTCGAAGCGGGCAATGGCGGCGGGCGAAAACAATCCGGACCACTCGCGTCCCTCGCCTTGAAGCGCGGTGTACACCAACGGGTGCCGGATCTCCGCCAACGCCCGATCCAGGCCGGCGTCGTTGGTGATGGGGAAACCCAGGCCGCCGTTCACGGCGATGCCGGCGTTGATGCCGGTGTGGAACTGGCGCTGGAGCACGTCCTGAAGCGTCAGGCCTCCCTTGAGATGCGTGTGCAGGTCGACGACCGGGTAGTTGTTGGCGTGAAGCGCCGCTAGGTCCGGGGAGATCTGGAACAAACCCCGATCGGGCACGGGTCCCGAGAGGTCCTGCGGGCTCAACAACTTCCGAACGCGCACCTTTCGGAAGAGGACGCGGCTGCCGGGATCATGGCATTGCAGCGCGAACGTGCCTTCCCCCAGTCGACGTCCCGGATAGCCACCGTTGGGCGCGTTCTCAGGCTCGACGTAGTCCACCGTCAGCACGTCGTTGACGTGCTGTGTCACCCGGCCGTCGAGCACCCGGATGCGCAGGGTGAACCACTGGTCGTCCGGCAACAGCGTCCGGTACACGTTGCGAATGCCGTAGAGGCTGCCCGTGCGCTTGTTTTCCCGATAGCCGCCTTCACCGGTGGCCGTGCCATTGACCTGAACTTCATAACCCTGCGTCGGCCAGTCCTTCTCCTGAAAGCGGGTGTGAAAGTAGACGCCGGAATTCGCCCCGGGCCGTGCCAACACTTCCGCCTCGAACTCGAAGTTGCGGAACCGCGCGCCTTCCACGGGGCCGGTGTAAAAGAGATGCGACCGTGGCCCGTTGCAGACGATGGCGCCATCGACGACCTGGAAGGAGCCGGGCTTCTCGTTGGCGGTCCAGCCGGTGAGGGACTGGCCATCGAAGAGGTCCTGCCAGGCTTCAGCGGCCTGGATCGTCAAGGTGGAGGCCAGTTGCCCCAGGAGAATCAGGAGGGCGGTGAAGGAAATGCGGGCGCGCGCATGCATGGATGCGGGAGACTCACGCATCAGCGCGGCCGTGGGGAGGGGAAATCCGTGGATCACCGACGCCGCGGCTGAACGCTGCCATCCGCCAAAGCGACGATCTCCACGCCATCGGGCAACCGGGCTTGGGCGAGGACGTCCGCCGGACGTGTTTCATCGGCGCCCAGGTTGATTTGAACGTCCAAGCCGCGGAAGACCGAGACATCGGCTTCCTGGAGCAGTCCGCGGTGGATGAGTTCGTCCAACGAGACCGTGGCGGGGAGGGGAAGGCCGTTGGTCGGGTGGGTGTCGGCGTAGGCCTGGATGGCCCGGAAGAGTTTGGAGACATCCAAATGTCCCGGGTCCTTTGGACGGTTGCTCACGAAAACCAGCGTTCCGACCACCGTGATGAGAGCGGCTAGGACCGCAATGATTCGGATGCGTTTCATGGCGAGTTTTAGCAGGCATGGGCCATGCCAGAGCGGATTCGAGCAAAGGGACCTCATCCCGAAAGGGATGGCAGAGCGTAGCCGGAGGTCGAAGACCTCCGGGGCCGGGTGAAAATCAGGCATGACCCCGAAGGGGTCACAGAGGGTGGGCTGGGTTGGCGAGCCAGCGGCGCTGGCACCCCGTCGGGGTGCGGCCCGCGCAGCGAGGGAACCGGAGGTGTCGCGGGGCTTCACCTCCGGCAACGGTCTGTCCTCCCTTCGGGATGGGGAAAGTTCAGCGAGAGGATGCGGGCACGTTTCGTGGGAAGCGCCCTGTTCGAAATCGACCTGCTCACGGCCCTTGAACCGCGAAAATGTAAGTCGTTGGAAATCAACGAAACGATTTCACGGTTCATGGAGAGGGACCTCATCCCGAAAGGGATGGCAGAGCGTAGCCGGAGGTCGAAGACCTCCGGGGCCGGGTGAAAATCAGGCATGACCCCGAAGGGGTCACAGAGGGTGGGCTGGGTTGGCGAGCC
>CAUJJW010000397.1 GCA_963205105.1 Verrucomicrobiota bacterium
AACCTTCGACTGGGCCAGAGGCCGACGGAGGGACTATTCGCGCGCGCCCTCCCGACTGTCCCTTTCCTCACGACCCTTCAGATCAGTTCAACTGCCTAGGCCTTCAACCCGAGAACATCGGCATTCCCTCCTCGACACTCCGGCCTTGTAAGATCGTAGGCTCTTGCCCTACTCTGTCTCCAGGAGGCTGGTGATGGATCAGAACGACCGCTTAATCAAGTCGAAGGAAAACTGGGCCAAAGCCCGACGCGGCGGGGAAGAACGCGAGGTCTTCTATGAAGGAGACGATCGACTGCCTCCAGGTCAACATCTTGTGGAAACCTGGCCGGTACTCGACCTGGGACAAAAACCGGATATTCCCCTGTCGAAATGGACATTGACGATCGGGGGTGCGGTGACAACCCCTGTGACCTGGACCTGGACGGACTTCCTTGCGCAACCGCAATTCAAAGACGTGTCGGACTTCCATTGCGTGACGTCCTGGAGTCGGTATGATAATGAATGGGAGGGGGTCAGCTTCAAACAATTGATGGCTGTCGTCCAGCCCCTCCCCTCTGCGAAATTTATCCTCTTCCAATCCTACGACGACTATACGACCAATTTACCCCTCGACGCCTGTCAGGCCGATGACGTGCTCCTCACCTACAAATGGAATGGGCGGCCGCTGACAAAAGAACACGGCGGTCCGGTTCGCATGATTGTCCCCAAACGGTATGCCTGGAAAGGCGCCAAATGGGTCAAAGCCATCACCTTCTCCGAGCACGACGAGAAGGGGTTCTGGGAAGTGCGGGGCTATTCGAATAGCGCCCTCCCCTGGCAAAATGACCGGTACGGATAAGCAGGCACAACTCCCCGGTGAACGCGCACATCATACAACGTATTGAAATCTGGCCGGTCGACATCCCGATTACGGATCCGTTCGTCGTCGCGACAGGCGCGCGAGTGATGGCCGAAAACCTGTTCATGCGAGTGACCTTGCGGGATGGCACTCAGGGCATCGGGGAAGCCGCGCCCTTCCCCGAAGTGGGCGGCGAAGACCGTCCAACCTGTTTCGCCGCCGCGACGGAACTGGCTCAGGCCATGATCGGGCAATCGGCCGCGGACTATGAGTCCCTGGCAGACCGGCTCCACGAACAGGCCCCACTCCACCCAGCCGCCCGTTGCGGGCTGGAAACGGCGATCCTCGATGCCTACTGTCGAGCACGAAGCATCCCACTCTGGCAACTGTGGGGAACAGCGGATATCCGAGAGCGGGAAACGGACATCACCATCCCCATCTGCAGTCCGGACAGGACACTGGAACTGGCGCGTGGCTGGTACGCCAGGGGATTCCGCTTGTTCAAGATGAAAGTCGGGACGGATGTCGAGCTCGATATTCGCCGATTGCAGGCTGTGCACAATACACTCCCTGATATCGGTTTTATCGGTGATGGGAATCAGGGCTTCTCCCGTGAAGACTGCCTCCGCTTCGTCAGCGGGGTGAAGCAGTTCGGAGGGCGGCTGGTTTTGCTCGAACAACCGCTTGTTCGGGATGATCTCGAGGGCCTGCAGGCGATTCGCCACCTGACGGGCGTTCCCGTGGCGGCTGACGAATCCGTTCGCTCGTTGGGCGACGCGCGCGAGGTTGTCCGACTGCAAGCCGCCGACTACATCAACATCAAGATTATGAAGACCGGCGTGATCGAGGCATGGAAGATTGCCGCCTTCACCCGTTCGGTCGGCCTTCGCCTCATGGTCGGCGGGATGCTGGAAACCCGAATCGCCATGGGCTGCTCCTTCAGTCTTGTGTTAGGCTTGGGAGGCTTCGACGTGCTGGACCTCGACACCCCGCTCCTCCTCTCAACCGACCCGGTCACCGGCGGGTATCGCTACAACGGCCCGCGCCTCTACCCCTGGCATGAAGCCGGACTCGATATGCAAGTCTCTTCACCCGCAGATCGTATGACCATTCAATAGCTCCCTTCCCTGATGCCCACAGCCTTGTCCTCTCTGTCGCGCACTGCAGCTTTCCCGAAATATTTTGCCGTTTTTCCACTTTTCTGAAAAATTAACCTCAAGCAGAGTGGCTCTGCGCTGGCGAGTCACCTATCGCACCTATTGGCACTGTACGTACCTGGGAGGAGCATCCCATGCAATCAATCACTGCGCGTCCGACATTTACGACCGCATCTCACGCCAACATCCGGCCCATCGCACCTTTCTGGATGGTTGGAGTCGCGGCCCTGATGCTGGGAGGGTGTGTCTCACAACAGACGTACGACACCGCCCGACACGAAGCCAAAACACGCGCCGGCGAACTCGCGCAGATACAAACGGACATCCAAAGCCTCGAACACCAACGGGATGAGACGCAACTCGCCAATCAACGCGACGAACGCGCCCTTGCCAGTCTCAAGCACGAACTGAAAAAGATTCAGGTCTCCTACGACCAACTTCACAAGAGCAACCAGGCCAAACTCGCAGCGCTTGAACATAGCATCGCGGCATTACGTGCCCGGCATCAGGCAATGTTGAAAGAGATCAACGATACCAAACGGCTGGAGAAACGGCTGGAAACCCTGACGGCGCAACAGGAACAAGCCACGACAACCGCACCCTCCGGTCCGGAAGCCCATATAACCATGGTGGGCGGCAACCCCCAGGAGTCACAACTGGTCGCGGTCATCACCCCGCAATCACCACAGGTGGATCCCACCCAGGCTCTGACTCAGCCCCCCGCGCCCCAGACCGCCCCGGTGCAACCGACACCGGCCACGCCGCACCCCGAACCGGTCGTTGCCGCAGCCACTCCGGCAAGCTCCCCG
>CAUJJW010000398.1 GCA_963205105.1 Verrucomicrobiota bacterium
CGCCCCCCTGAAACCACATCTGGGATCGGTGGTGATCCCGCCCACACCCTGGGTCGGGCAACCCTGGTTTCTTGCGTTCACCGCCGCACCACCCCTGCTCTGGCTTGTCCTACGCGGCCGTCGTGCCTGGCGGGAACGGCGTGCAGCGGATCAGGAAACCTTGCGTCGCGCCGACCTCCAGAAGCGTATCGCCAAAGGTCTGGCATCGCTGCCCCACTTGGCCCGCCAACCCTCCTCGGAGGAGTTCTTTGCCGCGCTGTTCCGCACCTTGCAGGAGGCGGTCGCCTTGCGGACCGGGCAGGCACCCACCTCCATCACCGAAGGCTCGCTGGAGACGGCATCGGTCCGCGCCGGAATCCCTCCCGAAAGCATGGACGCGTTGCACCGTCTCTTTCAGGCCTGCAACCAAGCCCGGTACGCGCGCGTGGCCAAAGCGGCGGACCTGGAATCACTGGCCTCCGAGGCCCGCTCTGTCTGCGCCCATCTTCAGGCTGCAGCCTGACCACCCTCCCTGCCATGGAAGTACCCGCCGAAGTCTGTTGTCCGTGGTGTGGTCAGGGCTGCTCGTTGGCCATCGACACCGCCCAGGCCTCCCAGCGTTTTGTCACGGACTGCGAAGTCTGCTGTCGTCCTTTTGAAGTGCTGGCGGAGTGCGAGCCCGGAGAGATTCTAAGCTTGGACGTTCAGTCCGGCTGAAGGAGTCTCGGGCCGTCACCCCTCCCCGATGAAACCCGAAGCAGTCCTCTGGATCTATCTCGTGCTCCTGCTCGCCGGTGGCGTGTTCGGCTTCGTCAAGGCCAAGAGCAAGGTCTCTCTGATCATGTCCCTGGTCTTCGGCGCCATTCTTGCCTTGTGCGCTTTGGGGATCATCCCCGGCCAATTCAGCGGGGACGTGGTCCTGATCGCCCTGATCATTGTCTTCGCGAAGCGCTTTCAGAAGACCCGCAAGCTCATGCCCGCGGGGGTGATGACCCTGGTCACCATCGCCGCACTCATGATCCGCGGCATGATGCTGCTCGGTTGATTCGTCGAGACGGCCCGCTCAGGCCTCCCCCAATGTGTGGGCGCGGTTCGTCAGGGGGAATCGAAGGCGAAGGTCCCCCATAGCCGAGGCGTACACGCCCATCACCATTTCCACCGCCCAGGCGGCATTGCGACCGCTGCATTCGGGTTCACGCCCCACCCGAATCGCCTCCAGCCAATCGCCCACCGGTCCCAGGTTGTGTTCGGGCGCGCTGGCGATCAAGGAGGGGTCCAGAGGTTTCCAGGTGTCGACCCGGCCCGCTTTGGACCATCCCGTCGTGGCTTGAACCAAGACATTCGGCGCCAGGTCGCAGAGGATACGGGCAGCACCCCGACTTCCGGTCAACAGCACGCCCCAATGCCCCACAGCCTCCCGCAGGCGCGAGTCACTGATGAAGGAACCACGAATCCCGCCCCGGAATTCAAACTCCGCCGCCACCTGATCGCCGGCCACCCAACCCACGTTGTCCTTCACCTGCCGCCGGCTGGACCGCGTGATGTTCCGGCCCTTGTCCAAAACCTGGGCGGAAACGGACACCGGATCCCCGGCGAACAGCCTCATCAGATCGAACAGGTGCGAACCCAGGACCATCATGTCCTCGCCACCCGCCCGATGGTCCTGCTTCCCCCAGGCGCGAAGTTCGCGAAGTTCGCCGATCAGCCCATCGCTCACCGCCTGACGCAACCGCACGATCTGCGGCATCATGCGCATGGTGTGCGCGACCGCGATACGCCGGTGTCGGGAGGCCGCTTCCGCCACCAGGCCGTCTGCCTCGGCGGCATCGCGGGCGATGGGTTTCTCCAGGTACAGGTGAGCTCCGGCGCCAAGGCAGGCCATTCCGATCTCGGCGTGCTGATCCGCGTGCCGCATCGCCACGCTGACCAGGTGCGGTCGCTCCTTCTCCAGCATCTCCCGGTAATCCGCATAGGCCTGAGGAGCCCGGAGACGGGCGGCGGCCTTCTCTCTTCCGATGGGATCGGGGTCGGCGACGCCCACCAGGGTGATGCCGGGGCGACCGCTGAAGATCAGGTCCAGGCCATGGCCATAATCGCCGCGTCCCGTGTGTCCAATCACAACGGCCCGGATCGGCGTCTCGGAAGCCGGTTCTGCCGCCTGAAATCTGTGAGCGCCAGCCAGAGCCATTCCTGAAGTGACGAGAAACGTGCGTCGATTCATGAGGATACTCGATTCAGCCCCAAGACCGCACCCCTCGGCAACCTCGGAGCTTCCTACCCATGAACCGGTCGTCCGTAGCGGCGGGCGTCTCGCCTGCCGTAGAGGGGGGCGTCTCGCCCCCCGGAATCACCCGTTCATGGTCCGTGAGCAGGTCGGTTTCGAACAGCCGGCTCTCCATGACCTGCCACCGGGGTTCAAGGCGGTCCGATTCAGATCCCCAGGTACTCAGCTCAAATACCGTTGCACCACATGAGGAGGCAGGGTCTGAAGATCCATGACGGTCAGGAAGTCGATGGTCTTGAATTCCCGGTCGATCGCCGGCGGCCCGCAGATCCGTGCCCCGATCGACAGATACGCGGCCAGCAGCTTGGGAATGCGCGGCGGTGGATCGGCCAGGTCAGTCAACGGGCAGGCGTATTGCGGCTGAGGCCTAGTCTGCCAGGCCGGATCCGCCAGGTAACTCTTGGACAATTGCCGGAACATGGACGCCCCGTCCCTCGGATCCTGGGACGTCAGGGAACTGCACCCGATCAGGTAGCGGGCCGAATTCTCCCGGGCATAGGCAGCGATCCCCTTCCAAAGCAGGCTGAGCACGGTGAAGTTCCGGTGATCCACGTGAACGCAGGCGCGTCCCAATTCGATGATCTCGGCCCGGGCGGCTTCATAAGGGGCAAACTGGAACTCCTGCTCGCTATAGTAGCCGCGGTGGCTGGCCGCGGTGGTGCCGGTTTGAAGGCGGTAGGTACCCACCACGCTGGCGGTTGCGCCTTCCTCCACGATGAGATGATCGCAAACGTCGTCGAAAGCATCCTGATCCAGCCCGGTGACGTACGACTCCCTCAATCCTTCGTCCATTTCCAGGTTGAAGACCTCGAAACGCAACCGCTGGGCTTTCTCAATGTCGGCCGGCGACTCAGCCAGCCGGGCGGAATAGGTCGAAGCGTTCCGGGTGTCGGTTCGGTTCCCAGCTGCGGTCGTGCCCTGCGGTTCGGGGGGATTCATTCAGGTCTGCCGTCACTCAACGGCCTGCGAAGCGTTTCCCCAAGCAGGTTGGCGCGACAGACACGTCGGAGCGACGTCGCGTGTCTAGCGGCGCCACGGGACAACTCAAGCCCGAAGACGACCGAAGCCCGGGTTGTCTGCCCATTTTTTGCTCCATTCGCCTTGCCGAGGTCTGCTATCCCATCCGTCCCGTGTCGAACAATTCGCTCGCCGACATCCGCCAGACCCGCCTCGACAAGGCTGCCGCCTTGCGCGCCAAGGGACTGAATCCCTATCCCGCCAAATCCAGCCGAACCCATTATACCGCAACGGTTTTGGCTCACTTTGCCGAACTCGATGGCAAGGAGGTCACCGTCGCCGGCAGGCTTATGTCCATGCGGGATCAAGGCGCCATCGCCTTCGCCCATGTCCAGGACCAGACCGGACGGCTTCAATTCTTCCTCCGCAAAAAGGAGGTCGCCGTCACCGACGCCGCCCATGGAACCCTCGGTTTCGCCGATCTTTCGCTGGTCGACCTCGGCGACATCGTGGAAGCCACCGGCAAGGTGATGAAGACCCAGCGTGGGGAAATCAGCATCATGGTCGAAAAGTTCCGGTTGCTCACCAAAGCGATCCGGCCCCTGCCCGACCAGTGGTCCGGGCTCAAAGACCGCGAACAAGTCCTGCGGAAGCGCTATCTCGACACCACCCTGGAGCCTGCCAGCCGCGAACGCTTCGGCCTGGTGGCGCGGATGACGACGGCGCTGCGCGAATTCTTGAACGGTCGTGGTTTTCTCGAGTTCAACACGCCGGTCATCCAACCCCAATACGGCGGTGGCACCGCCAAACCCTTCAAGACCCATGTCAACGCTCTCAGCGTCGACATGTACCTGGCGATCTCCCACGAGCTCTACCTCAAACGCCTGATCGCCGCCGGATACGACAAGGTCTTCACCATCGGCCGCTACTTCCGAAACGAAGGCATCGACCGTTCGCATCATCCCGAATTCTCGATGGTCGAGACGATGACCGCCTACGAGAACTACGAGTACAACATGCAGCTGGTGGAGGACATGTTCCGGCACGTCGCCACCTCGGTGTTCGGGCGCACCACCTTCAAGGTGAAGGGACACGACATCGACTTCGCCCCCCCCTGGCGCCGCGTGCGCATGGCCGACGCCGTTCGTGAACAGACCGGCATCGACTTCACCGCGTTCGCCTCGCCCGACGAGGCCAATGCCGCCCTCACCAGCCTCGGCATTGAGGAGGCCCAACCCTCCGTCGGCGAAGCCCTGGTCAAGGCCTTCGAGGTCAAGGTCGAACCCACCCTCATTCAGCCCACCCTGGTCTTCGGCCATCCGGTCGAAATCTCGCCCCTCGCCAAACCGATGGCCGACAACCCCGCCTATGTGGAGCGTTTCGAGATCTTCATCGGCGCCATGGAGTGCGGCGACAACTGGAGCGAACAGAACGATCCCGTCCAGCTGCTGAACCGCTGGCGCGGCTCCTACTCCGAGGCTGAACGTGACGAAGGCAAGTTCCATACCCTGGACTTCGATTTCATTGAATGCCTCGAATACGGGCTGCCTCCCACCACCGGCATCGGACCCGGCATCGAACGCATGGCAATGATCTTCACGGAACAGGAGAACATCGACGACGTGATCTTCTTTCCGCTGATGCGGCCTGTCGTGTCTCCGATCAACGCCCAACTCTACGGCATCGAGAAACCTCCCGAACCCGCGGCCACGGACTGGGTTGGCGCGGCCACCATCACGCTCGAAGAGTTCAAGCGATTGTGCCGCGACGGCGCGCTGGCCCCCCATCGCAGCGATCTGATCCTGCGTCCCAACGTCCGCATGTGGTCCTCGGTCGCCCCGGCCGCTGTCACCCGCTTCACCGCCCACGTCGATCTCGAGGGCTTCCTCAGTCACGGCAATATCCGCATCACCGGTGTGCATCTGGCCCACGACAACACGGATCCGGTGGTCGCGGCCGATGATCTGGTCGCGTTTTTGGGACTCCAGTTCCCCGCGCACCGCGTCGCGGTGGTGACCCCCACTAAACCCCCGCCGCCGCCCACCGAGCCTCACATTGAGGTGCCGACGTTGTAACCTCCCTTTCGGAGTCCGAAGCCGGCGCCACAGCCCTCCACCTTCCCGCGCATGAGCCAGGGCGGGTTCTTGGGCGGGCCGGGACCGCCCGGTTCCAGCCCTTGCGCAGGCCGCTATTGAGGATTAAGCGTTTTCCCATGTGCACGATCACGTTCTGGCCGCGCACCAGCGGGTATTGCGTTGGCATGAATCGGGATGAACAACGGACTCGAGTGACCGCGCTCCCCCCGCAACGACGCGAAACCCCCGCGGGCGCCATCCTGTGCCCTCATGAGCCATCCGGAGGAACCTGGGTCTCCACGAACACCCACGGAATCACCCTGGGGTTGGTGAACAATTACAGCGTCCCCCGAGTGCCCATCGGCACACCCGTGTCACGGGGCAAAGTCGTCGAAACGCTCGCCCCCTGCCGTTCACGGGCTGAAGCGGAGGACCTGCTCCGGACGCTGTCACTCGCGGAGATGGCTCCGTTCCGTCTCGTCGGTTTTTTTCCAGGCAACCAGGAGATTTGGGAATGGCGATGGGACACGCAACGGTTGGATGAACTCCGTTGCCGCTGGAGCCCGAACCAATGGATCTCGTCCAGCGTCAACGAACCCAAGGCTCAACAAAGCCGGACCGTGGTGTTTCGCACACGCTGTGGACGGGCCGATGCGGGTTCCATCGAATGGATGCGGTCGTTGCATGGTTCACACGCCCCGCT
>CAUJJW010000399.1 GCA_963205105.1 Verrucomicrobiota bacterium
GTTGTCGTTGAACGCCCGGATCACCCAATCCCGCCAGGCGGTCATGTCCCGACCCGAATCAAGATGGTAGCCGTGGGTGTCGGCGTAACGGGCGGCGTCCAGCCAGTCGACGGCCATGCGTTCGCCGTACCGGGGTGAATCGAGCAGGCGATCGACGAGGTTTTCGTAGGCTTTCGGGGAAGCGTCGGCGAGGAAGGCATCCACTTCCTCGGGAGAAGGCGGCAGACCGGTGAGGTCGAGGGTGGCCCGACGCACGAGGGTGGTGCGATCGGCTTCGGGGGAGATCGAAAGGTTGTCCTGTCCCAGCCGTTCCGCGATGAAGGCGTCAATGGGATTGGCCAGGGCGGTGATCGCAGCGCTGCCTGCAGGGATGGGAACGGCGGGGCGCTCGGGGGGGATGTACGCCCAATGTTCCCGGTAGGGAGCACCCTGGGCGATCCAGCGACGGAACAATTCGACCTGCTCCGACGAAACCGTCTTGCCGGTCTTGGGCGGCGGCATGACGTCGTCGGTGTCGTGGGTGATGAGGCGCTGGATCAGTTCGCTCTGCTCGGGTTTGCCCGGGACGATGGCAATGGCTCCGGATTTGGAGGGTCGGATGGCGTCGTCGCGATGATCCAGGCGGAGGCCGCCCTTGCGTTCGAGGTCATCGGGACCATGGCAGGCGAAGCAGCGATCCGAGAGGATGGGTCGAATATCGCGGCTGAAGTCGAGAGGTCGATCGGTAGCTGGCGAGGGCAGGGTGCCGACGGTTCCGAGGACCGCGAACAAGGCGGCGAAAATGGCGCGGGGTCGGATCATGTTTAGCGAAGCGATAAGGTGGTGGAAATCCGGGCCGTGTCGAACGCGAAGTGGGGTGGGGACGCGAGAGCCGGGCATCCCTCCCGGCAGGCGTGATGCCCACCTCTACGGAAGCGCCCCGGCCACCCGGAGGGTGCCGTCGGTGAGGATGCGGGCGCGGAGACCGCCGCGTCCGCGCAGGGCGTTTTCGGCTCCCGGGGCAAAGGCCTGGTTCATCCAATGGCAGGGGGAGCATTCGCTCACGCCCTGGAAACGCACGCCTTGGACTTCGAACTCCTTGCCGACGAGTTGGTTCAGGTCGATGCCGCGGGTGATCGCATTGCGCCGAAACACGGCCGGGGTGCGATCCCGGGTGTTCAGCCGTTCGCAGAGGTCGAAATACGTCTCGAAGGCGAAGAAGGTGATCTGACCCTTGTAGTCCGGTTTGAACCCGAAAATGCGGTCGCCGCGAATGCCCCGGCCGGCGACGCACTCCACCGTATCGACTTCGAACACGGGACTTTGGCCGGGCGGTTGTTCGTGGTGACCGAAGTAGTTATGCCCCGGAGAGAGGTAGAGGTTCAGGATGTCGATGTCGTGGGGCATGACGTCGGTGCGACTCAAGCTGTCTGGCCAGGGGGGAGGTGTCAAATGGCGGGGGCATCACCTGGATGCGGCGGTGTCTTGACCCGTGACCGGGCGGGTGGCGGGGGGTGAGGATTGAAGGGTGAACTCGCCGGTGAAGATGGGCAGGGCGATTTTCAGGGCGAGGGTGTAGATCATCAGGCCGAAGGCCCAGATGCCGGCGCTGATCATCCATTCGGTGCGGTTGGGCAGGTACTCGACCAGTTCGTGCAACGTCGAGGGAACGAAGCCGGGGACAATCAGGCCCATGCCCTTTTCGATCCAGAGGCCGATGAACGCGAGCACGCAGGCGATGTCGAGGAGCACGAGGTGTTCGGTGATGCGCGGGCGAAGCAATAGAATGGCGGCGATGGTGGTGAAAGCGACGGAGGTCCAGATCCAGGGAACGAGGGCGTTGTGGCCGTGCAGTCCGAAGTAGAGGTAACGCGCAGACGCGGTGTGGCTGCCTCCGGCGTAGAACTCGGTGAACACCTCGGACGCGACCATGAGCAGGTTGATGAGGATCGTGATGCGCATGACGTTGACCAGGGTGCGGATGGGGCCGTCGCCGACGTGAAACGAACTCACCCTTCGAATGACCTGAAGGGCCAAAATGATGAAGGCGGGGCCGGAAACGAAGGCGGACGTCAGGAAGCGCGGGGCGAGCAGGGCGGTGTTCCAGAACGGACGCCCACCCAACCCGCAGTACAGGAACGCCGTCACGGTGTGGATGGAGATGGCCCAGACGATGGAGAGGAAGACGAAGGGCACGTACCAGCGCGGGTTGGGGCGGAGGCCTAGGAACCGCGTGTAGAGCAGGTAACCGGAGATGTGCAGGTTGATGAGCAGATAGCCCCACAGGACGATGACGTCCCAGGTGAGCATGGAGAAGGGGAAGTTGAACCGGCCCAGGCCGGGCAGCAGGTGCCAGAAGCGGTCGGGACGGCCGAGGTCCACGGTCACAAAGAAGAGACAGACGCTGATGGCGGCGACGGCCAGCAATTCCCCGACGATGACCACGTCGTGCATGCTCTCGTCGTGGTAGAGGTAGGCGGGGATGACCATCATGACGGCGCCGGCGGCGACCCCGACGAAGAAGGTGAAATTCGCTATGTAGAGACCCCAGGACACGTGGTCGCTGAGGGCGGTGACGCCCATGCCGTCGCGGACCTGGACGGCCCAGGCGTTGGCGCCGACGAGGGCGATGGCGGTGAGCAGGGTCATCCAGCCGTAGAACAGCCAGCCGCCGTCGGTGGCCCGGATGAGAGAACGGATCAGGAACCGCGCGTAATCCTTGAAATGATGCGTCCAAGGCGGCGTCGGGGTGGCATCGGCGGGGACGGGGACGGGTGCGACGGCGGGGGACATGGTGTCGGGGGATGGGGGATGAATCGCTGGATGACGAACGAGGGCGATCGGGCGGGTTCTATTCGTCGAAGAAGTAGTAAAATCGGGGGCGGGTGCCGACGTCCTCCTTGAGCACGAACACGCGCTTGTTTTCCAGGACCCAACGAATCTCGCTGTCGGGGTCGAGCAGGTTGCCAAACACGCGGGCGCCGGTGGGGCAGGCTTCGAGGCAGGCGGGCAGACGTCCGTTGCGGGTGCGGTGGAGGCAGAAGGTGCATTTTTCCATCACACCCTGGGGTCGGATGCGATTGCTAAGGTAGGCCTGCACCGGGGTGACCTCCTCCTTGGGGATGGAGGGCGTGGTCCAGTTGAAGCGGCGGGCGTGGTACGGGCAGGCGGCTTCGCAATAGCGGCAGCCGATACACCAGTTGTAGTCCACGACGACGATGCCGTCCTTTTCCTTCCAGGTGGCTTCGACGGGGCAGACGGAGACGCAGGGAGGCCGGTCGCACTGGTGACATTGGACCGGCATGTAGAACTTGTCCTTTTGGGGGACAGGATGGTCGTAGTGAGCGTTGCCTTTCTCGAGATCGAGGGAGCCCTTCTGCATTTCGAGCACCCGGATGTAGGACTGCTGGCTGGGTCGATCGTGGTTGTTCTCCTTGTGGCAGGCCTCGGCGCATTTCCGGCAGCCAATGCAGATGCTGAGGTTCAGGGCGTAGGCGAACTGGACGTCGTCCTGAGGTGGAACGTCGGAGATGTGGACCTCGGCTCCGTAGCGTTCGAGGGTCTCGGCTTCGAGCCGGGCGAGGATGGCGGCCAATTCCTCGCGGCCGAGTTGCTTGTAGTGCTTTTGCAGGAACTCGGAGACGGAGATGTTGGGAGCCCATTCAGTGAGGGGTGCCAGGGCTTTGGCGAACGCGGCGGCGCCGAGGGTGGCGCCGACGGCTTTCAGGGCGGTTCGACGACCCACACCGGCGGAGGCGGGGATGTTCGCGGGCGCGGGTGAGGGGGTTGTGGGGTTATCCATGGTGAGGCGCGGCGGTGGAGGTGGATTTCAATCCGCGGTCAGCCGGGAGCGGGAAGGCGGGTTGGACGACGGGGAACTGGGGTGCGTGGGGGTCGTGGCAGTCGACGCAGTGATTGCGTTGGCGCGGGCCGCGGGAGAGGTCCCAGTGACCGGTCATGCCGCCATGGGAACCGTGGGAGTAATCCCGGTATTGGGGGCCATGGCATTGAGCGCAGAGGCTCATGGCTTCCGGGAACGGTACGCCACGACCGTCGGCGAGCCGAAGCTGATCGTAGTTCGACGCGTCGTGGCAGCTGAGGCAGGTCAGGGAGCCGTGCTGGTACTGGAGGCCCTGATGAAACTCGTCGAGTTCCGAGGCCAGCCGGGTGTCGGGGCGGGGCGCCGAGGTGGCGTGGCAGGAGCCGCAGGAAACGGTGATGGGGTGACCTTGAGGATCGGTTTTGCCGGTCTCGACCCTGGGCTGCTGGATGGGTTGTCGGATGGTGACCGAGTGGCGTGGCCTGACGAAGGTGGGCTGGGCGGCGGGGGCGGGCGCCGATCCGTTCTGCTGCGTGACGGCGATGACCGCCAGGGCGGCGAGCCCGGAGGCCAGAACGAACAGGGCAAGCTTGAAGTCTGGTGTCCGAGGTGACACCGACCTGGGCCGGGGCGTGGTTGGCCCGGAAGGCGGTTCGGGAGGAGAGATCAGGCGCGTCACGGCGCCTGATCTCTTACCCGAAGTGCGGGCGGTCGGGATTGACTGGCGTCAACCTTCCTAGGCCTTGAAGAAATTCAGCGGCTGGAAGCCGGTGGGATCCTTGGCGGCGGCGGCGGTGTAGCCCGGGATGATCTGGTCGAGCAGGCTGGTGGAGTCGCCGAAATGGCGGGTGAAAACCTCACCGAAGACGCTGCGGAAGTCGGTGCGTTTGGCGAGGTACCGGCCATTGCGGCTGGAGAAGATGTCTCCGGGCTTCCAGGTGGTGGAATCGCAGTTGTAAATGCCGCCTTTGACCCCGCCACCGGCGACGAACACCACGCCGGACTCGGCGTGATCGGTGCCTCGGGAGCCGTTTTCCTCCGAGGTGCGACCGAACTCGGTCATGGTGACGATGAGGACCTTGTCCCATTGATCCTGGAGATCGCGGTGGAGGGCCTGGATGCCGCTGGCGAGTTGGCCGAGCAAGTTGGGGTAGCCGCCGGTGAGCTGGCCCTGGGCGGTGTGGGTATCCCAACCGCCGAGGGTCATGCCGACGATTTTAACGGGGGTCCGCTTGAAGAGCATGGCGGCCTCCATGAGTTTGCGGCCGATTCCGTCGTTGTTGTAGACGGCGCCGTTTGCGGGGGTGTAGGTGCCCTGGGCGATGGCGGATTGGAGGATGCCCATGGTGGTCCCGAGCAATTTGCCGGTCTGATGGACGAGCGGCCGGTAGGGGAGGGACGGATCGTCCTGAGGGCCGCCGTACAGACCGAGGATGCCCGAGCCGGGGGATTCCGGGTTGCTGGAGGGCAGTTTGCCCAGGGTCTTCAAGGCCTTGGCGCCCGTGCCTGAAAAAGAGAACTCGGAGGCGCGGTTGAAGTTGGGGAAGGGTTTGCTGCCCTTGAGGGCGACCATCTGCGAACTGGAAATCGCGGCGGCGATGAAGGCGTTCTCCTCGGCGCCCAGGTCGGTGGTCTGGGCCAGGTGCCGGTAAAACATGCCTTCCTCCAGCGAGGCTTTGCCGGGAACACCATTTTGCCAGTACTGCTGGCTGTCGAAGTGGGACTGGGACTGTCCCGAGTACCCAATGCGATGGAGGACAGCGAGGTTGCCGGGGCCGGCCACGCCGTTGAGGGACGAGTGGTTGTAGATTTCCATCAGCGGCTGGAGGGCCGGATGGAGATGCGCGAACCCGTTGCCGGTGTCGATGGCCTGGTTCGGCGGGATGTAGAGCGTGGGGCGGGTGTCGGTGTTGTAGGAAAGGTCCCCGGAAGGGATGAGCGTGTTCAGGCCGTCCGCGCCGCCGTTCTGGAAGATGAAGATCAGTTTGCGGTCCGAAGGGATGTCCGCGGCGAGCAGTCGGCGCTGGAAGAGTCCGGGCGCGAACAGGTTGATTCCGAGAGCGCCCCAGGCGAGGGCGCTGGCCTTGAGGAATTGGCGGCGTTGAATGTTCATGGGAGTCGGTCGGGATGAAAGCGGTTGGGTTCGAAGGGTTGTCGACGGCGCGTGGCGTTCGGGTCGGTGCGGCGTGGACTCATTGGAAATGCCATTGCGGCATGGAGAAGATCATGCCGACCAGTTCCCGGAGCCGGGTGGCAAAGTCGGTGCGTGTGGGCAGGAAAGGCAGAGGATTGCCGGCGACATCCGTGTTGGCGAAGTCGACGAGCACCTGCTTGCTGGCGGCCGGCAGGCTTCCGTGGAAGAGCAGGCGATTGAAATACTCCACGGCCGATTCGGCCGAGGTGATGTTGTTGGCCTGGGCCCAGGCGACGGCGTCCCACTTGATGCCCGTGAGTCGTTCTGCCGGGAGGGCCTGGGCGAACTGGATGCGTTCGAGCAAGGTGCCGGTGTCGATCCAGTCGTGGCCGATCTCCGACCAGCCGTCCGGGTCGTCACGGGTGAAGAGATGCATGCCGAGCAGGTCATTCGAGGACGGCAGGCTGGTTCCGCCGATCGTGGCGCGGAGGGAGCGGAGGCTGCTGTTGATGAATTCGACAGGGGTTTTCACCTTCGCGCGGAAGTGATGGCGCGCCCAGAACGGGTTGTCCTGTTTCGACGTGTCAAAGATGGCCCGCAGCACGGTCCGGATGTTTCCGGCAGGCTGGGTGGAGTTCCAGGCCTTGACGGCATCATCCAACAGCCGACGCAGATCTTCGGGAGCGGTCCCATCATGGTAGGAGCGAAGGGAAATTTCGTCGGAGACGAACTTGTTGATCAGCTTGAGGCAGATGAATTCGGCGGTGGACGGGTGGTTGACGAAGCCGTCGATGATGTCGACCGCGTCCTTCAATCCATCGATGCCGGTTCGGCCGGCCGGCACATTGATCTGATAGGGTGTGCCCTTGAAGATCGTCTTGGCAGCGGTGTCGTGGCGGTCCGGGTTGAAGCGGAAGGTCCAGTCGCCGTTGGGGTCGCTGTTCTCGATCGAGCCCGGGAGAAGTTGGCGGTGGATCACTTTCGGCAGGATGGAGAGATCCGAGCTCGAGGCCTGGATGTTGTGGGCCTGAATCGCGAGAACGTTTTTCTCGGGGGCGAACTTGAACAGGCTGGCGAAGGATTGGAGGCCGTAAGTCTCGGCCGTGCCTCCCGCCTCGTGGCTGCCGCTGGCCGGGCGGTTGAATGGAGGCGGTGTGCCGGTGCCGCCCATGGTTTCGCTGCGGGCGATTTCGGTGCCATTGAGGTAGGCCACAAAGCCGTCGTCGTAGTCCACCGAGAGCAGGAGCCCGGCCAGTTCTTCGGGCCCGGCGAGAGTGAATTCCCGACGCAGGTAGACCGAGACGTAGCTGTTCCGCATGTCGCTGAGCACGGTGGCGTCGTCGTTGTCGCCGAAACCGATGCCGGTGGAGCCGGTCAACCAGCCGGCGTCGTTGAAGCCGGGCTCGGTCCAGGCGGTTGAAGCGCCGCCTCCGGCAGCTGGGCTCGGCTCCTGGGTGCCCTTGGCGTATTTCCAACCGGGGCCGAGGTCGACGACGGGCGTGTCCTGAAACTGGACGTTGGGTCCGGTGGGCGGGGTGCGTGCACTCGCCGGGTAGACGGGTTTCTGATCGGCCCAGACCTTGCGGACGGTCCAGCCGGTGAAGCACTTCGCCAGTTGCTCGATGTCTTCCTGGGTGTACCGGTTGTCCACGCCGAACCCGAAGAGCTCCAAAATCTCGCGGGCGTAGTTCTCATTGGCCGCGCCCTTCACGTTGAGAACGTTGTCGAGGTAGATCAGCTGGGACGGGCTGGTGGCGCTGAACAGCAGCAGATCCCCGAAGTTCCCCAGGGCGTTGTCGTGGAAGAACTGGTACTCGAGGTACTCCACCTGCGCCGCTTCCAACGCGGCCTGATCCTCCGACAACGCCCGGCGGGCGTTCGAGTCGCGCAGGTCGGCGAGGTAGTCCGAGACCTTATCGAAGTCGGTGGTGAAATGGTTCTCCCAGAACTCCGCAAGCACCGCTTGGAGCTGTCGGCGAGCCAGGGCGCCGCGCACATGGATGAGTTGTTGGAGTGCCTCGATGTCGCGGATGCGTTTTTGGGGTGGGAGCGGGAGGATCTTCCGGCCCATCAGGGAGGGGATGAGGCTGGCGTCACTGCTGTCGAGGCTGGCGTTGTGCAGTTGGATCGCCAGGAGGTTGTCGCCCGATCGCAAGAGCGAGCGCCGGGATGACAGGTCAAATTCCTCGGGAGTGCCCGCTTCCCGGCCCGGGGATGCCGGGGTGTTGAAGGCGGGTGGATTGCCGGCGACGTTGGCGCGAGCCACCTCGACGCCGTTCAAATAGGCGACGAACCCGTCGTCGTAGTCGACGCTCAGAATGATGGCGTCGAAGTCCTCCGGGGAGGTGACGGCGAAGGTGCGACGCACGAAAACCGTGAGGTAGCCGGGCGATGCGCCGGCGGGGAACATGTCCGCGAGTTCGGTGGCGTCGTCGTCATCGCCATAGCCGAAGCCGCTGGGGCCCTGCGCCCAGGTGGCATCGTTGAATCCAAGGTCCTTCCACGCGGACGGAGGGGCTTGGGTGCCTTTGAAGTAGCGCCACGTATCCCCGGGGCTGATCCAGCGGGTGTCTTCCCGCGGTTGATGGACTTCGAACAACGCGGCCTCGCGCGTGGCGAGTTCGGTGTTGGTGGATTCGTCGATCGAGGCCGGGTTGAGCTGCTGTTCGATGAAGGCGCTGACTCCGGTGGTCTGCAGCGACTGAAGGTCGTCGGGGGTCGGACCGTAGGTCAGCCGGCTGAGCACATGGCTGGTGCGTTCGTCGGCGGTGAGCGGACCTGCGTTTCCCGTGTACTCGATGCTGAAGTGGCCGTCGGCGGGGTAAAGGGCCGGGGGCACGGTGGTGTCCGCTCCGAGCCGGATGCGCAGGAAGCGGGCCAAGCCGAGGTTGGGGATGCGGAAGGTGGCGGTGCCGGGAGCGCCGCTGGTGCCGGCGGCCACCAGGGCCTCGCTGAAGGGCAGGGCAACGGTGTCGGATCCCTCCAGGGTCGCATGCCGATAGCCTGCGGGGACTTGGGCAGAGATCACAACTTCGCCGCCGCGGACGAGAATGGATTGAAATCGTGGTCCTTCGGCGGATTGAGCTTCCGTGCTTCCCGCCAGGCTGGCGGCGGCGAAGACCGCCGAGAGTGCGAGTGCGCGCTGGCGCGAGTCGCGTGGAGGACGGGATGGCGAGCGTGGGTCGCGGTGGGTTGCCTGCGGAACGGGGAGTTGCATGGAGATTCCGGTGTCGGGGTTCGGTGGAGTTGGAGCGAGGGAAAACGGGTCAACCCAGTCAAGGACGCGGGATGGATTGGATCCGGAGCCGGTGTCGTGGGGAACGAGCGTCAGGTGTGGGAAGCACGGGCTGGAAGCCAGCCCATCTGGAGAGGAACCCTTCGATTTGGAGGCGGTTCCGTTCTTCCAAGACGTACATTCGGCACTGTCGGTAAACCACGCGCGACCAATTGGCAAGTGGGCCGGTGGAAGGATCGCCAAGTATTTGAGCAGATACTTGCGCGCGCATCATCAGGCCCTCTAAACGCTGAATTGGCGTAAGGAATTCCGTCATTTGCGGCAGTCTTGACAGGGGTCAACACCTCCCGACCCCGACCTGGGTACGGTGGTGGACATGAACCGGAGGGAATCTCACGTGTCACCACGGGACCCGGTGGTGGGGGGGGTGTTGGTGCGGTTAGCCGACGACCCTGCACATCGCCAGGCTGCGTTGACGACCTTGGCGGAGCATCCCGCGATCACGCTGGGGGAAGCGATTGGGGATTGGTGGACCCTGGCGGTCGAGGCCGAGAACGCCTCGGAAGGTCGCGACTTGCACTCCTGGATAGCCACGGTTCCTGGGGTGGATTGGGTGGAGGTGGTTTCAGTGCATTTCGAAGGGATGGCCGAGGAGGCCGGCCCGAGTCCTGCGGTGGAGGTCATGGCATGAACACAAACACGGTAACCGCCTCTTCCGTCCCTGCTGTTTCCGGCCTGGACCGACGTCGGTTTCTCAAACACGCCGCGCTGGCCAGTGCCGCGGCGGTGGCGGCGACGCGCAGCGGTCTCACCCCACCCGCTCAGGCGGTCGAAACCGACACGCGCTGGGACAAGGCGCCCTGTCGATTCTGCGGCACCGGCTGTCACGTGGAGGTCGGAGTGCGCGACGGGAAAATCGTCGGCATCCGCGGCGATGCGAAGGCCGAGGTGAACAAGGGGCTGCTCTGCGTGAAGGGCTATCACGTGGGGATGATCCTGTACGGCAAGGATCGCCTGACCCAGCCCATGCTGCGACGCAACGGCCGGATGGAAGTGATCACCTGGGACGAAGCGATTGACGTGGTCGCTCGCCGGATTCTGGCGGCGCCGGAACGTTTTGCCGTCTACGGATCCGGGCAATGGACGGTGGCCGAGGGTTACGCGTCCCAGAAGCTGATGAAGGCCGGGCTGGCGAACAACCACATCGAGCCCAATGCCCGGCTTTGCATGGCCAGCGCGGTGACGGGGTATCTGTCGGTGTACGGCGTCGATGAACCGGCGGGGTGCTACGACGACCTCGACACCTGCGACGTGCTCATCCTATGGGGCAACAACATGGCCGAAATGCACCCGGTCCTGTTTTCCCGCATTCTCGAACGGCGGAACCGCGGCGAGAAGATTCGCATCATCGATTTCTCCACCCGCCGGACGCGGACCTCGGAGTTTGCCGACGACTACCTCGAATTCCGTCCCCAATCCGATCTGGCGATTGCCAATGGCATTGCTCATCTGCTGATCCGGTCGGGCACGTATTCGAAGGAATTCGTGGAGAAGCATTGTGCCTTCAAGACGGACACGGCGGAACACACCCTGGACGGCAGGCCGATCTCCTTCGCCGACTATTGCCGCGAGTTGGAGGCGTACACCCCCGAGAAAGTGGAGGAAATCTCCGGGGTGCCAGCGGAGAAGATCCGCATGCTGGGGGAACTCTTCGGGCGGAAGGACGTTCGCATCACAAGTGTGTGGTGCATGGGCATGAACCAGCACGCGCGGGGGACCAATATCAACCGTCTGGTGCATGGGATTCATCTGTTGAGCGGTCATTGGGGGCGGCCGGGGGATGCGCCGACCAGTCTGACGGGTCAGCCGAGCGCCTGCGGAACAGCACGGGAAGTGGGCACCTTGTGTCATCTCCTCCCCGGTGGGCGGGTGGTGGCAAACCCGGAACACCGCAAGCAATCGGAGGCGATCTGGAACCTGCCCGAGGGCCGGCTCAACCCGAAGCCCGGGTATCACACGGTGCAGTTGTTTGAGAAATTCTGCACCGCCACCGACAAGGGGGGTGACATCCAGACTCTGTTCACCCAGGTGACCAATCCGGGGCAGTCGTTGCCGAACCTGCACAAGCTCTTCAAGAGCAAGCAGGGGTTGGAGGACAAGTTCCTCATCGTTTGCGATGTGTACCCTACCGCGACCACCGAACTGGCGGACCTGATCCTTCCTGCGGCGATGTGGGTGGAGAAGAACGGGATCTACGGCAACTCGGAGCGGCGGACCCAGCAGTGGTTCCGCATGGTGCGGCCTCCCGGAAATGCGCGGGACGACTGCTGGATGACGATCGCGATTGCCCGTCGCCTCTTCGAGCTGGGGCATCCCGGCATGAAGGACAAGGAGGGCAAGTTTCTCTTCACCTTCAAGAATGAGAAGGGTGAGGAGGTGCCGGTTTGGGAGTGGGAACGTTATTACGACGTGAACGTCGACCGTGCGTTGTTCGAGGAATACCGGCTCTTCACGCGACTGAAGCATAAGGATCTCGCGCCCTACGACGAGTATGTGAAGGCGCGCGGACTGCGCTGGCCGGTGGTTCAGCAGGCCGACGGGTCGTGGCGCGAAACCAAATTCCGGTTCATGGAGTTCGACGATCCCTACGTGAAGAAGGGAGCCGGGATTCAGTTCTATCACTCGGTCACCAAGGACGATCGCGCCCAGGTTTGGTTTGCGCCGTACGAGCTGCCGCCTGAGGTGCCGGACGCCGAGTATCCGTTTTGGTTGGGAACCGGCCGTGTGCTGGAACACTGGCACACGGGAACCATGACCATGCGGGTACCCCAGCTGCGCAACGCGGTTCCTCATTCGTATGTGGAAATGCATCCGTCGGACGCGGCGGAGAAGGGCTTCAAGAACGGCGATCTGGTCAAGTTGAAGACCCGACGCGGGGAGTTGGAACTGCCCCTCTGGATCAGTGGTCGAGGGCATCCGCCCCGTGGATCGGTGTTTGTGCCGTTCTTCGACGAACGGATCATGATCAACGATCTGACTCTGGATGCCGTTTGTCCGGTGTCGAAGGAACCGGACTACAAGAAATGCGCGGTGGACGTGCAGCGTGGCTCCCAGAGGTCGGCCCGCCCACCCGGACCGACGATCTGACCGGAGGTTCCCGCCATGACGCCTTCCAAGCCCGATCCGCATACGCTGTCCTCGCGCGCGTCGCGCGTGGTGCTCGCCATGGCCTTGGTCACCGCCATCAGCGGCTACTTCATGGGCTTGCGACAGGTGGATCGCGCCCATGGCCCCGGAGCGAGCGAAGCCCGTCAGGCTGCCCTCTTCCCGACGGCGGCGCCCAACCGGACTTCGGTGAGCCCGGCGCCCTCATCGCAGGAAGCTCCGACGATCGTGGACTACGCCGGCCTGGGGAATTCCGGGTTGAGACCCAACGCCCACTGGAAGAGTTCGCTGGAATCGCTGCGGCGGGACGACGGGCGGCGGGGAGCGGGTTCAACCGCAGCCGCAGCGCTCTTGCCGGCCAGCGATGCGGAACGTTTGCTGGCGGTGAAGCGACGGGCGGGTCGGCGGGCCTTTGATGGTGCCCCGCCCGTTGTGCCGCATCCGGTGGACGCAACCTCCTCGGCCAACTGCCGGGTCTGTCATGCCGAGGGTTTGGTGGTGCGGGACGTGGTGGCGCCACGGATGAGCCATCCGGAAATGGGGAACTGCACCCAATGCCACGTGCCTTCTGGTGGCGGTGTGCCCGGCGTGGCATCGGAGTGGAGCCTGGCCCTTGCTGCGAATGATTTTGTGGGAAAGGCGTCGGTGGGCAGGGGGTCGCGGGCGTGGCCTGGCGCGCCTCCCACCATTCCCCACGCCACCTGGATGCGTGAAAACTGTTCCAGTTGCCATGGAACGACCGGATTGGCCGGTTTGCGAACCTCCCATCCCGAGCGCGCCTTGTGCACCCAATGCCATGTGCCCGATGGCGGCTTTGCTCCGGGTCTGGCGGAAATCGCAGAATTGGCTGGCTCCGGGCCGGGCCCGGGCTTGAATGCGCCGCGATGAGCGTTTCACGGCGCAACCTTTTCTCCAAATTCCTGCGCCCGCTCCAAGCGGGGTCGAAGAAGGCGGCCTCCACGGTGGGGCGTGCCGCGGCGGCCGGCGGTTCGGGCGAATCCTCGCCGATGGAGCGCACGAACCAGGTGGCCGTCATCCAGGGACGCTTCTGTCTGGCGTATCAAGGGAGCTTCTGTTCGGTCTGTTACGAGCGATGTCCGGTGCCCAACGCCATTCAGTTGAACGAGGGCGTGCCGCGCATCGTGCTCGAAATCTGCACTGGTTGCGGTGTCTGCCATGACGTGTGTCCCGCGCCCGAGAACGCGATCCTCGTGACGGAACGTCGTCCCGGGTTCGGAGCCTGACCCGCATGTCGACGGAGCCGTCACCCGAGGATTTGGACGCTCCTCCTCCGTTCCCGGAGTTGACTCAATCCCTGCTCGATCAGCGGCTCCTGGAGCAGTACTTCGACGATCTCGCCCGGTGCGCGGAGGTCCTGGCGATCCTTCCCAAAATGGCGCCGCAGGCGATGGCGATCGACGCGTCCATTTGGACGCTGTTCGACGCCAGAAGCGGGCTTGTGGAAGGGCGGATCCGCGGAGTGCAGATCCGGTACCGGTACGATTCGGCGGAGTGGTGGGACACGCTCCTGTGCCAGCCTGGCGGGGTGCGAATCGTCCGCATCCGACAAGGCGACTAAGCGGCAGGATTCAGTTGGATCTCACGCCCGACGCGAAGACGCGAAGATGGACCGGCCGAGAAAGAGACTCGCGCCACGTTTTCTTCCTCCTTGTTCCGTGGTGGCTACACCACCTCCCTCCAGACATCCGGATGCGGCCGGGGAATCACCACCGCGTTCACCAGCATGCCGGCTTCACTCAGGACGCGCTTGGCTGCATCCACGGCCGATTGGACGGAGGCAACATCGCCGGTCAACAGGGCGAATGCCTTTCCTCCCAAGGCCATGGCCAATCGAAGTTCGTGCAATTCGACATTCGACGACTTCACTGCAGCGTCGGCTGCCGCGATCATGGCCGCGATGTTGAAGGATTCCACCACCCCCAGCGCGCCGCTGGGTGCGTCGGGGGACTGACGCCCGATTGCCGTGAGAACCTCGGGGTGCAGGTTGGCGAGCGCCACGTGGTCGATGAGGCACCCCTGTGCGGCCCAAATGCCCGCCTCGACGGCGCTCCCGACGGCGGCGGCTTCACCGCCGATCAGCACCATGTACTTTCCGGAGCAGATCGAGCGGGACAAAAGCAACCGCACATCGCCGGCCTTCAGCATGGCGTCCGCCACCGCAAAGCCCGCGGCAATGCTGCTTAGCTCCAAGAGTCCGATGGAGGGTCCGTTCATCATCTTGTCCTCAGGTTCGGATCACGATCCGTTGGTCATCCACCTGTTCGACCCGGCCACGAATCGACGCGTGCACCCGTGCTCCGAGCGCACCGTCCGGCACGTCTGCCACCAACTGTCCTTCCTTCACGGCATCACCGGGCTTTACCAGCGCCTGGGCAGCGACGCCCGCGTGTTGCTTCAACCGCAGTTCCACGCGGTCTGGGACATGTTCCCATTCCCGCCACGGCGCGGGGTGGTCGTAGTTCTGAACGCCCAGTTTCTTCATCAGGCTGCGAATGGGAACCCGTCGGCCTTCACGCAACGGATGCGCCTGGGTTGGCGCAGGGCCCGTCCACCGAAAACCACGCGCGCGCAGTGCGGCCTTGGAGTCGTCGCAGGCTTCCTTCGGAAACAATTCCTCAGGACAGGCGAACAGGGTGCACAAACCGCACGAGCAGCACAGGGCCGCCCATTCATTCCAGCGATCGGCGCCCGTCGCCGTGAAGGACAGTCCGCGCATCACCTGGTGGGGTTCAACCGAGTAGCCGAGCAGGTAGCGCGGACAATATTCCGTGCAGTAGCGGCACTGGTCGCAGGCGGACTTCCCGATGCCTCGTTGGGCTTGTGGTGGCGTGAGTGTGCGCTGGGCGATCCGGTGATCCCGGGGCAACACCACGACGCCGGTCGTCGTCTTCAGGACCGGGGTGTCGAGGTCCGTCGAGAGCGTTCCCATCATCAGACCTCCCAGGAAAAAAACCGCGTCGTCGACAGTCATGCCTCCAGCCGCTTCCAGGCAGTCCCGCAACGGTGTCCCCAGCGGAACCGTCAGGGTGACCGGTAATTGCACCGCGCCGGCGATGGTCAGGGTCTTGCGGGTGACGCTGCCGCCCTCATGCGCTTCGGCCATATTGGCCAGAGTCTCCACGTTGCTGACCACACAACCCACGTTCAGCGGAATCCCGGACGGTGGAATCAAGCGCCCGGTGAGTTCGTGGACCAAATCGTATTCATCCCCGGCCGGGTAGTAATCACCCAGCAGTTGCACTCGGACGGGTGTGCCCTGGCACGCGGCTTGGGCTGCCTCCACGGCCTCCATGTTCTTGGCCTTAACGGCGACGATACCCTCCGCGGCCCCCACCGCCTCCATGGCCAGCCTCACACCCGACACGACCTGGTCGGCCAACCGCACCAGCACCGCGGCATCCTTGTGGAGCAAGGGTTCGCACTCCGCGCCATTGGCGATGACGGTGTCAGCGCGAGCCGCCAGCTTCACATGGGCTGGAAAACCGCCGCCGCCGGCGCCGACGACACCCGCCGAGCGCACTGATTCCGCGAGGGTCATGCGGTGTCATTAGCCGAAGCGGCGGAAGACGGCGATTCCTTTGCCGGGGATGGGGGCAACCTGTGGTTTCAATCCCGAAGGGATTGCGGCCCAGAGCCCGGGGTTGCGAGGAACGAGCTACCCCGGGGGAAGTCAGACATTTCCACCAACCCCAACGGGGTTGCGGCGTGTGTGCGCAACCCCGTTGGGGTTGTGGGACTCACGGAAACCCGCACCCGGGGTAGGCCCGCGG
>CAUJJW010000400.1 GCA_963205105.1 Verrucomicrobiota bacterium
CGGCCCCAGCCTGGGCCCGCCATTGGATCGGTGCCGAGTCGGTGCCGGAATCGTCGCGACCCAACTCGAAGGTCGCAGTTCTCACGTGATCACCGGCCAGCAGCCACACCGTCAGTCCGCCTTCAGCAATGCGACCTTCGGATTTGAGCTGGCGCACGGCGGTTCGTGCTCGTTCGAAGGTGGCGAACGGCGCCTGGGCCGTGCCTGCGTTCGTGTCGTTTCCCCGAGGGCCAACGAAAAAGTCGGCCGATGCGGCAGCGCCGCAGACCACCCAGACACCGAGAGCCAGCCATCGCAGCACGGGGAACGAGGACCCGTCACGCATAGCGCGTTCCTCGGTGCTCGGGCTTGAAGAACTCGTGCAGGAGGCGGTCGACCTGGAGCAGTCCCTCGCGATTGATCCGCAGCATGCCCTCGGATTCGGTCAGGAAACCCCAGTCCTGGAGGGTCTTCAGCGGCGTGGCAAAGGTCTGGCGCGGGTCGGAGCCGAACTTCTGGGTGAAGTACTCCGCGCGCACGCTGCCGAGCTTGAGCTGGAGGATGAACTCGCGGATGTACCGTTCGTCCGGCTGGGGCGTCAGGGCGCGATAGACCGGGAACTTGCCGGCATCCACGGCTTCGACATACGGCGCGAAGTCGTGGTGGTTCTGGTAGTGCGTCCCGCCGATATGGCCGAAACTCGCCACGCCCGTGGACAGGAGATCGGCCCCGGCCCACAGATAATCGCGGTAGACGAAGCGGGTCTTGGCCTTGTCCTTCACCGCGGTGTAGGCGCTGCCCACGGTGTAACCGGCTTTTTCCAGTTCACTGAACGCATAGTCGACCCAGCGCCGCTTGATGTCCCAGTCAGCAACGGGTGCGACCAGTTTGCCGTCCTTTTTCATCTGCTGGTAGATGCCCGTGTTGAAGGGCACTTCCATCTGGTAGATGGTCACCGAGTCGGGCTCGAGTTCGAGGGTCCGGGCCACCGCCATCCGCCATTTTTCGTCGGTGTCCTCCACCATGCCGGCGATGAGATCGATGTTGATCTGGGGAAAGCCGATCTGCCGGGCGAACGCGTACGCGCGGGCGATTTCCTTAGAACGATGCGCCCGGCCGTTGATCTCCAGAATGTGATCGTCGAAGTGCTCAATGCCGAGACTGAGCCGCGTGACGCCCAGTTCGCGGATCACCGCCAGCTTGTGGTCGGTGAGGGTTCCCGGTTCGCATTCGAAGGCGACCTCTTCCACGGCATCCCAGGGGAGCATCTGTTTCATGCCCTCGAGCAGGTACTTCAGCTGGCTCTCCGAGAGATAACTGGGGGTGCCGCCGCCGAAGTAGACGAACGCCGGCTTCCGCCCGCCAATGAACGGCCGCGAGGCGTACAGAGCCATCTCCTTGAGCACCGCGTCGAGGTAGCCGCGGATCTCGGCCGAGTCCTTGTCGGTGTAGACCTTGAAGTAGCAGAAGTGGCAGCGCTTCCGGCAAAACGGGATGTGGACGTAGATGCCCAGCGGAGTGCCAGGAACGGGCGGCCGATCCAACGCCGCCTGGAAATCCGGTACCTGATCCGCCTTCCAGTATGAGAACGGCGGGTAGTTCGAGACGAAGTAGTTGCCGGCGGTGGTCTCCTTTTGCAGAGGAGGCGCAGCGGTGGTGGTGCGGGAGGGCGCATCGCCCGAGGTGGTGATCATGATGAATGAGGAAGTTGCCGCCGTGGATTCTTGAACGCTCAGGGTTTGCCCGAAAAACAATAGATGACGCCGTCGTCCGCACCGATGACCAAGTGTCCGTCCACGACGGCGGCCGAGGATTGTACCGGCTGACCGATCTCGTAGTTCCAGCGCTCGGTGCCGTCGGCCAGGGAGATCATGTAGACACGGCCGTCATCCGACCCGAACACCACCTGGTCGCTCGCCACCACCGGTGAGCTCTCCACACTGCCACGCGTGGCGAATACCCAGGCCTGCTCGCCATTGGCGCGGTTCACCGCATGCAACCGTTTGTCGCGTCCACCAAACAACACGCGATCCCGGGTGACCGCCGGCGAGGCGCCGTAGGGGAAGTTCCGGTCCCGGTAACGCCAGAGGACCTCACCTTTTTTCAGGTCCACGGCGAGGAACTCGTTCTTGTAATGGCCCACATAGGCCACCGATCCCAGAACCGCCGCCGACCCAATGATGTAGGCCCCGGCCTCGATCTCTCTGGCCTTGCTGCCATCAGCCAGGCTGATCACGTGGACGATTTCATCGCAGCCGCCGAAGGCGGTGACCCCATCCCCGACGGCAGGTGCGCCGTTGATGAAATTGGCGGTTTCGTAGGTCCAGTTGGTTTTGCCAGTGACGGCCGAGACGCAGTGCAACCGGTTGTCATAGCCCCCGATCACCAGCCAGGTTTCCTGCCCATTGGGCGAGCGAAAGGGCGTCGGGCTGCTCTTGATCTCCCCTTCGGTGCCATACGTCCACACCGGCGCGCCGGTTTTGGCGTTCAAAGCGTACAGGTTGGTTCCGGCCGACCCGATGTACACGCGACCATCCGTCACCAGCGGGGAGGACACCACGGGACCGTCGGCGGCGAATTCCCAGACCGGCGAACCGTCGGCGAGCTTGAGGGCACGCACTTTACCGTCGTCGGAGCCGACGTAGACCACACCCTCGACGATGGCGGCGGCGCCTTTGATGGGACCGGCTGTTTTGACCGACCATTTGAGTTGGAGATTGGCGGGCAACCGGGCGGCGCTCACGCCGTTGAGGGACGGTGTGCCGCGGTACATGGGCCAGGCGTTGGCGGGGGCGGTGGGTTCGGGGTCGGCAGCCTGGGAAGGGGGAGCGAGCAGGAGTGCGGAAGCGACAGAGAACGAGACAGCAACGGCGACCGTGAGCTTTGAAGCGCCGGCCCGGGCCATGGGCCGATCGAGAATGATCTGCGGAGGAGTCATGATGTTGAGCGCGTCTCGAACCGACGCGCGAATATTTGGCCGGACTGGCCGCTTGGCAACCCGTTGTTACCTATACGTACTAATTTCGACCGGAATTCGCCTTGAGAGAACCGGTGAAAATGCCGTATAGAAACACGTGCGGTCGGTGCGCTCTTTCGAACCCAGATTTCAGACTTTGCCCTGCCCATGCTCGTGATTTGGCACAAAGTCCTTGAACCGTAAGCTCAATATTAAGGGACCTTAGCCGCTGATGGTGGCCGACATGCCTTCACTGGAAGTCGTAAGCTACCGGGCGGGTCCCGTCTTGTCCCTCGCAGTTCAAAGGAACTGTCTATACACGGCATTTACGGTGGGGCATCTCTTCGGCCCGGCGCTCCTGCGTCGGGCCCTTTTTTTGACCTGCAAGCCGTGCTCGTCGCTCCAGACAGGGCGTGCCTGCGTGTGGTGGATGGGAGATCCAAGCATCGGAGGGTTTTGGACAGGATTCACAGGATGAACAGGATGCTGAGGAACCCAAGCGTCAGGGCATTTCGTCCTGTTCATCGTGTTCATCCTGTCGAAAAGAGGGCCGTGCCCTCCGACAACAGGGAGATGCGCCCTTCCAGTCACACCACCCGCCTTTAGCCTAGGTCACCCCCACCTTCCCGGCTACCTTCCGGTCATGGCGCAGGCCGACCTTTTCTCCACGCCACCGGGCCCTCGAACGACCCCGGCCCCTGCACCGTCGGCGGGCGATCCCGCCAACCCCGCCCTGGCCAGCGACGCCGCCCCGAGCCATCCCACCCGTTCCGCACCGCTCGCGGCCCGCCTGCGACCCCGATCCCTCGACGAATACGTCGGCCAACAACACATTCTCGCGCCCGGCCAATTGCTCCGCCGCGCCATCGAAGCCGACCGCATTCAGTCCGTGATCTTCTTCGGACCGCCCGGGACCGGAAAGACGTCCCTGGCGCAGATCATCGCGCGCCACACCCGCTGTCGGTTTGAACGGCTCAGCGGGGTGGAATCCAACGTGGCGGACATGCGCCGGGTTCTCGCCAGCGCCGCCAACCGGCTGGAAAACACCGGCCAACCCACGCTGGTGTTCATCGACGAGATCCATCGCTTCAACAAATCCCAGCAGGACGTGCTCCTGCCCGACGTGGAAGCCGGGGTGATCCGCTTGGTGGGCGCCACCACTCACAACCCGTTTTTCTTCGTCAACGCTCCGCTGGTTTCCCGTTCCCAGATCTTTGAACTGCGCCCCCTCGGTGAGGCCGACATCCTGGCGCTTCTTCAACGGGCGCTGACCGATTCCGACCGCGGATTGGGCCATCTGCGCATTCAGGCAGTTCCGGAGGCGTTGGAGCATCTCGCCCGGGTATCGGACGGCGATGGCCGCAAAGCCCTGAGTTCGCTGGAGATTGCCGCCCTGACCACCCCACCGGAGCCGGATGGCACCATCGCCCTCACCCTGGCGGTTGCTGAACAATGCATTCAGAAAAAGGCGGTGGTGTACGACGGCGACGGGGACGCCCACTACGACACGATTTCGGCCTTCATCAAGTCGGTGCGCGGAAGCGACGCGGATGCGGCGCTGTATTGGTTGGCGAAGATGGTGCATGCGGGGGAGGACCCTCGCTTCATCACCCGGCGCCTAATGATCCTGGCCGCCGAGGACATCGGGCTGGCGGACCCGTTGGCCTTGGTGGTGACGGTCGCCGCCCATCAGGCGGCGGAATTCGTGGGCTGGCCGGAGGCCCGGATTCCGGTGGCCGAGGCCACGGTCTATCTGGCGACCGCGCACAAGAGCAATTCAGCCATCGTGGCCATCGACGCCGCCCTGGAGGACGTGCGCAGCGGCCGGACCCTGCCGGTGCCGGAATCATTGCGCGACGGCCACTACCGTGGAGCCAGCCAGCTGGGCCACGGCGTCGGGTACGAGTATGCTCACAGTCATCCCGGCCATTTCGTCGCGCAGGATTACCTGGGTGCCCATCGCCAGTACTACCAGCCGGGCGAGCTGGGGTTCGAAAAGAAGATCCGCGATCGCGTGGAACAATGGCGGGCTCAACTGGCGACGGTTCGCCCCTCCCCTGCCCCGTGACCGAGTCACCGACCATCGCCGAACGGAAAGCCGGCCTGCGGAAGGAGATCCGGGTGGCACTGGCAGCCATGACGCCGGAGGTCCGGGCGCAGGACTCGACCCGGATTCGAGAGGCCATCCAGGCCAGCGACGACTGGGCCGCGGCGGAGCGGATTCTAGGGTTCGTGCCCCTGGCCACGGAACCGGATCTGTTGCCGCTGCTTCGAGTGGCAGCGGGCGCCGGCAAGACCGTGTGTGTTCCCCGCTGGGACCCCGCGTCCGGGACCTATGAAGCCGCGCAGCTTCCGGAACGCGAAGGCTTGCAACCGGGGCCGTATGGAGTTCTGGAACCTTGCGCCTTTCTTCCGTCGCTTGCCTTGGAACGTCTGGACTTGATCCTTGTCCCTGGTCTAGCGTTCGACCGACATGGATGGCGCCTCGGTCGCGGCCGCGGCTTTTACGACCGCCTTCTGCGCCTAGCTGTGTCTGCTCGCCGTTGGGGCGTGGCTTTCGACCGGCAGGTCGTCGACTCGGTTCCCAACGAGCCCCATGACGTGAACGTGCACATCCTTGTAACGCCGCGATTTTGTTGGTCGGCGACGGATTGACGGCCTTCGGTCGATGGACCCGATCACCCCCATCTACTGGCTGAGCGGTGGCGCGACCCTCCTCGCCGCCGCGTCGGCTCTGGTCGTGGCCCACCACCGACGAGAAGGTGTGCGCCTTCGCCGTGAAGCGGACCAGCGCGCCGCGCAACTGCTCTCCGACGCCCGGCGACAAGCGGACGATCTCATCCGGGAATCCCGACTTCTGGCCAACGAGGAAGTCCTGAAGCTTCGCGAACAAACCGAGCAGTACATGTCTCGGCGGCGCCTGGAGATCGACGAAACCGAAAAACGCGTCACCGACCGCGAGCGTCTCGTCAATCAGCAGCTCGAACGTCTGGTCGGCGACGAAGAACGTCTCCGGCAACGGGCGGATCATCTTCAGGATCAACGCAACGAACTCGAACGCCAGATCGCCGAGCAGGTGCGCCAACGAGCCGATCTGCGCGAAGAACTGGCCCGCATCGCCCGGCTTTCCCACGACGAAGCCAAAACCCTCCTCCTCCGCCAGGCCGCCGACGACACCAAGCGCGACGCCGCCGAACTGACACGGCATATCGTCGAGGACGCCCAGATGCGGGCCGAGGAACGCGCCCGCCATATACTGGCCACGGTCGTCCAGCGGTACGCCGGCGAATACACCTTCGAAAGCACCACCGCCTCGGTGGCGATCAACAGCGACGAAATCAAGGGCCGCATCATCGGCCGGGAAGGTCGCAACATCCGGGCCTTCGAGACCGCGACGGGTGTCACCGTGCTGATCGACGACACCCCCAACGCGGTGGTCATCTCCGGCTTCGATCCCGTCCGCCGGGCCATCGCCCGCGAAGCCATGGCGCGGCTGATTGCCGACGGCCGGATTCACCCGACCCGGATCGAGGAGATCGTCGCCCAGGTCCAGCGCGAGATGGAGGAATCCATTCTGCGGCTCGGCGAGGAAGCGGTCGCCAAACTCGGCCTCGCCCCGGTCCACGTGGAAACCGCCCGACTGCTGGGTCGACTGCGTTTCCGCCACAGCTATTCCCAGAACATTCTCGACCACTCGATCGAGGTCGCCCGACTCGCCGGGTTGATCGCCGCCGAACTGGGCGATGACATCGAAGCCGCCAAACGCGCCGGCTTGCTCCATGACATCGGCAAGGCAGTCACCCACGAGATCGAGGGTCCGCATGCCATCGTGGGCGCCGACCTGCTCCGGCAGCACGGGGAGGACGCCCGCATCGTCAACGGGGTTGCCTCCCACCACCAGGAAGTCGAATCCGAGGGTCCGCTGGGAGTGATCGTCAGCGCCGCCGACGCCATCAGCGCGTCGCGTCCGGGGGCACGTTCCGAGACCATGACCGCCTATCTGAAGCGGATTGAGAGTCTCGAACGGCTGGGCGCGTCCTTCCGTGGGGTGGAGAAATGCTTCGCCGTGCAAGCGGGCCGCGAACTGCGGGTGTTGGTGCGTCCCGATGAATTGGACGACGACGAATGCCTGCATTTGGCCCGGGCGATCTGCCGGCGCATCGAGGACGAACTCCAGTACCCCGGCCAGATCCGCGTGACGCTCGTCCGCGAGACGCGGTGCGTCGAGTACGCGAAGTAGGTTGGGAGGGGGCGGGGGGTGGAGGATCTTCACTTTATTGTCGCACCCGTGCCCCCTTCGGTTGCCCCCACTTCGTCATCGTACTCTTCATCCTAATCGTAATCGTACTCCTAATCCCCCTCCCCATCGCAGTCCCACCTCGTCAATCCAATCCGCATGTACCGCCTCGATCATGAGAAGCTGGAGGTTTACCAAGCCTGCCTGGCATTCATCGATTGGCTGAACCCGTTGCTTCGGCGGATGCCCAAGGGGCTGGCTGTGTTCGACCAACTGGATCGAGCCAGCACGTCAATTCCGCTGAACATCGCGGAGGGCAATGGCAAATTCACCAAGCCGGATCGATGCCGATACTTTGATCATGCCCGTGGTTCGGCCTTGGAATGTGCCGCGGCACTCGATGTCTTGGTTGCAAAAGGCCTGGGCACCGAACAGGAGATCCAACCTGGGAAAGAGCGCCTCTGGAGGATTGTCTCCATGCTCGTTGGGTTAATTCGATCCAACTCGGACTACCGACTCCATGAGGGGACCGGGGACGGTGAGTAAGAGAGGAATACGCGGAGGATTACGATTACGATTAGGAGTACGATTACGATGACGAGAGGGGAGGCTTGCTCCGGAACTCTGGGCCACACCCAACCGCCCCTCAAATCTCCAGGCGCCATCCACCGTCCACCAGCCGCACCCCGATCTCCGGCACCTCCATTCCCGGAGCCACCTCGACCGATATTTTGACGTGCGTCGCATCGATGGGGGTGACCTTTCGGATCAGAAACCCCGGGATTCGCTCCACCGATTTCCACAATCCTTCCGGGCCGGAATGCCCCAGGTTGCTCGCCAACCGCTCGCGCATCTCGGGGGCAACCGCCGCGAAGAGCGTCTCCTGGTTGCGTTGGTCCACCGACCACACCCAGGTTTCGAACGCGGCCTCGGGCGTGCTGAATCCGCGGTTTCGAGCCTGCGAACGTTTCACCCAACCCGGTGGAAACGGCTTCGCCAGCCGATTGCTGAGCGCCACCGATTCCGCCTTCAGCGCGACCTGCTCCTGCTGGACGGAGGCCATCCGTCGCTTCACGTCGGACAACTCGGTCACCCGACGGCGAAGATTCATCAGTTCCAGGCGTTCCGCGGCGCTCAAAGGGGGAGCGGCGTTGGCGGGCCTCACGACGGCCGCGGACGGAAGTTCAGCCTCCCGCAGTTGTGCCAACTCTGCAGTCACCCGAGCCCGTTCGGCACTCAAAGAACGCAGTTCGGATCGTTGAACCAGAACGGCGATCACCCCGAGCCCCGCGATCGCCAGCATGCCCCAGGACCCGGCTCGGAAGAAGTTCATGGCTGGGGCTCCTCCACCTCGATGACCGTGTCCGTCGGTTCCTCAAGAACGGATCCGGGGTCAGGCACGAACAGGCCAGCGTCATTCACCTCAATGAAGTTGACGCTTCCTTCAGCATCCACGAGGGGAACCCGCACGGTGATCGGGTTGCCCTGAGCGTCGGTGGGTGATGCCGGTGCAGCGCCGATTCCTGCCCCGGCCGCGCCGTCCGGGGTCACCAGCAACCCATACCGGCGAGCCAACTCCACGGACATGCGATGCGGTGACACCGCCGAACCACTCGCCTCGCCCGCCAGTGGGATTCGCTGAGGAACAACCGAGGCGGGTGGGTTGCCGGCCGCCGGTTGGGCGGTGGGTTCCTGGCGCCCTTCCAGGTACAGCGCTCCGTTCCGAGCGACCAACCACTCGGGATGATCCTTCGCGACTCGCATCTGCACGGAACCGTCACACATGCCGACGTGGCCATGGATGGGGCAGCGGAACAGGACGCGGGTGGGTTCGAACTCCCACTTGCCCGGGCCAGGCGAAAGGAATTCATAGGAGAGATTGGCCGCCGAGTAGCTCTCCCACGACTCCGCCGGCGTGCGCCCGGTGTCCGCAGGGCAGACCAGGATCTTCGGGGTTGAGAGCTCGTTCTTCATGGACACCATGTCCGGCGGGAACTCGTCGCCGTTGTCGGTCGCGTAGACCCTCACCGCGAGTCCCATGTTCTTAAGGTTGTTGACGCAGCGGATGGAGTCGGCCCGGTCTCGTGTTCCTTCCAATTCCTTGAACTCGGGCGCCATCGAGGCACGGGCGGCGGCCATGGACGCCTTCAGTTGGGCATTCTCGGTTTCCAACCGCGCCAGGGTCGCCGCGTCCACTTCCAGCCGAGCCAACAATTCCCGCAGACGAACGATGTCGCGTCGTTCATCCGTCAGGTCGGAAGCCGCTGCCACCGCGCCCGCCGCCTCCGCACCCGGGCCCGAGGCTGCGGCCGGAGACGGCTTCGTGGCGGACTGCTGCAGTTCAGCCCGAATTTCCCGGATTTGATCGCGTTGCACCACCGCGACCGTGGCCAGCGCCGCGGCGATCCCGGTGGGCACCAACAGCAGCAACCATCGGCGCCAACCGGCTTCCATGCTGCTCCAGAGCCCTGCCCCGCCACCCCGGTGAAGGTCGGTGGCCGGGCGAAGGTCCCCACGACGTGCATCGCGGAGCAATTTGGCTTTCAGATCGTTCGGCGGCCGGGGAACCGGGGCGCGTCGCAGCATCGCTTCAAGGTTTTCAGTGGTGAATGGCATAGAATCAACGGGAAGAGTTCGGGGTTGGGGTCGGGATGGACTCCTTCGGAATCACCACGCGCTGCACGCGGGTTAAGGCTTCTCGGAGGCGGTATTTCACGGTGCTGGTCGCGATTCCCAGGGCGTCCGCGGTCTCGGCCAGGGTCAGTCCCTGGTAGTAATGCAGGTGGACGGTGTCGCGCAGGTCGTCCTCCAAGCCGTCGACAGCCAGAAAGACCGCCCCCGCCGAATCCATTTGCGCCAGCAGTTCGTCGGGCGCGGTCGCACCGCTGGGAAGTTGTTCCCACCAGGCATCGGACCGCGCCTCGAACCGCCCATGTTTCCGACGCCAATCGAGCCAGACGTGGTGGGCGATGCCGTGCAGCCAGGAAAGCACGGACGAACGGCCTTCAAAACGATCCTGAACACCCCAGGCGCGGGTGAAGGTCTGCTGGGTCAGTTCCACCGCGTCTGCATCGGCGCCCGTCCGCCGACGCAGGTAGGCGTAGATCCTGGCGTGGTGCTCCTCGATCCAGCGTTCGATCACGCGGGGGTCCGGATCACCCGGGCGCGTCGCGGAGTGGGGGGCTTCGGCGGTCCTTTTCATGTGCGGCTATGAATGAGTCGCGCGAAACCGCCCCGGTGGACAACACGAACTTCGATGCACGCAAGAATGGACGCCACCGATGTCCTGCCCCGAACCTTCGGCGCATGACACCCGCTGCAACCGACTCCTGGGTCGACCAGCTCTGCACCCGTTGCGGGCTCTGCTGCAATGGCATGCTGTTCCGCGACGTACGCTTGCAGAAGACCGACCCCCTCCGCCTCCTGCGCCGTCTCGGCCTGACGATTGAAACCAAGGGCGCGCGTTCCTGCCTGCTCCAACCCTGCACCGCACTCCGGGGCTCCCTCTGCCGGATCTACGACAACCGCCCTTCGCGTTGTCGGTCGTTCGAATGCCATGTGCTGCAGCGGGCGATCGCCGGGAGCCTCGACGCGC
>CAUJJW010000401.1 GCA_963205105.1 Verrucomicrobiota bacterium
TGCCGTTGAGCGCAAGTGAAGTGCGGGTGCAGTTCCGGCCGACGCCCAACGTGTTGTTTGCCGCGCAGTGCGGCACGCGGCTGGATGCGAACTCGCTCACCCTTCGTTTGCAGCCGAACGAGGGGATCAGCCTTCGATTCAACGGGAAGGTTCCCGGAACCAGCATGCAATTGAGGCCGGTGCGCATGCATTTCAGTTACGACTCCGAGTTTGGCGCGTACACCCCGGAGGCGTACGAACGTCTCCTGCTGGAGGCGATGGCCGGGGACGCGACGCTCTTTATCCGGCGCGACGAGGTGGAGACCGCCTGGGCATTCGTCGATGCGATCCGCGAAGGGTGGCGGGATCATCCGCTGGAAGCGGCGTCCTTTTACCCGGCCGGGAGCTGGGGGCCAGAGGCCGCGGACGACCTTCTCGCTCGCTATGGGCATGCGTGGCGCAACCCTCAACCCGTGTCCTGACATGCCCTGTTTTTCCGGTGTTTGGATGACGCGGGTGGCGGGGGATGAACGGGCCGCGGCGGAGGCGGCAGGATCGGTGCTGGATGCCTTGGTGCGCGCCGGTGAAGGCGACTTCGCTCTGGCACTGTCGGGGGGACGGGTGGCGCCCCTCTTCTTTGGAGAACTGATCCGTCAGTCGCGTCGACGCGGGGTGGACCTGGCTGCGGCGGACTTCTTCTGGTGCGACGAGCGCTGCGTGCCGCCGGATCATGCGGACAGCAACTATCGGGAGGCGCGGCGGGAGCTCTTGGAACCTCTTCAAGTGAAGGCGGACCGGATTCACCGATTGGCAGGGGAACTTGTGCCGGGTGAAGGGGCCGAGCGGGCGATGGAAGACTGGGTTCGTTGGGTGGAAGGTCGGGAGGGGCGAGGTCGGCGCGGGGCCTGGGACTGCGCGGTGTTGGGGGTGGGGGAGGATGGGCATGTGGCGTCGTTGTTTCCCGGGAACATGAAGCAGGATCTGGAGTCGGGTTTGGCGTTTCGGGCGGTGCGTGGGCCGAAGCCGCCGCCGGACCGTTTGACGGCGGGGTATCCGTTGCTGTGGGAGGCGGGGGAGTTGGTGGTGTTGGCAACGGGGCGGGCGAAGGAGGAGGTGGTGTTGGGGAGTGTGGCGGGTGGGTTGGACACGCCATTGGCTCGGGTTCTGAAAGGGCGGAGTGGGCGGGAGACGCGGGTGGTGTGTGGGTTTTGAGGCTGGGCTGGCGCCGAAATCGTTTAGGGAATGCGTTTGACCGGGTTTTTGTGAGGTCGCTAGTCTCTCGGCTCTTTGCTCCGGCACGCGTATGTTTCAATTCATCCGCAAACACCAGGCGATCGGGCTGATCTTCATCGGCATCGTGATCGTCAGTTTTGTGATTTTCTTTTCTCCCAACCAAGGTGGTCCTGCAGGTCGAATGCCTGCCGGGGCTCTCGGCTCGATCGGCGGCAAGCCGATCGAGCGAGACGATTATCTGGCCGCCCTGAAGGAGGCCCGCCTGAGCTACATGCTGCGGAACCAGGGTCAATGGCCCGGGCGCAGTGGTCGTGATTGGGACGAGACGCGCGAAGTCTTGAACCGCCTGTTCCTGTTGAACGAGGCCAAGCGTCTCGGGGTGGTGGTTTCCGATGAAGTGGCGGCCTCGCGCATTCTCGAACTGCCGTTTCTCAACGACGAGCGTGCGGGAGGGTTCAGTCGGCCGGCGTACGATCGCTTTTTGGCGATGATTCAGGCCGACGGCGGGCTCAGCCGGTCTGATTTTGAGCGATTCATGCGCCATGAAGTTGGGGTGGAACACCTTGTCAACGTGGGTGGCATGAGCGGCAGCCTCGTCACACCCCGGGAAGCGGAAGCCCGGTTCCGATCCGGCAATGACCGGTTCGCGGGTCGGCTGGTCTATTTTTCGGCGACCAACTACCTCGCGTCGGTGAACCTCAACCCGACCAATCTTCTGCAATTCTACAGCAACCGGGTGGCGGCCTATCGCATTCCGGAGCGCATGCAGGTGCGGTACGTGAAGTTCGCGCTGACCAATCATCTGGCGGAAGCGGATGAGCAACTCGCTTCGAACACCAATCTGGCGGCGCTGTTGGATGCGCAATACACCCAGCGTGGTGCCGAGTCGTTCCGCGATGCCGCCAACAACATCCAGACCCCGGAAGCGGCCAAGGCCGAAATCCAGGATGATTTCCGTAAAGGACTGGCGCTGAACCAGGCACGCAAGAAGGCGAATGATTTCGCCAATCGGCTCTATCAGATGGAAGTCGGGCCCGAAACGCCGTCGAAGGCGACCGGAGCCGAGGCGATCAGCAAGCTCGGCACCGAGTTGGGGCTGACGGTTGAATCCAGCATGCCGTTCATGCAGAACGGGATTCCGCCCGGCATGGGCGTGACCCGGGAATTCTCGAGCAAGGCCTTTGGATTGTCCCCCGATGAGCCGTTTGCGACGCCGTTTGTGGGCGAAGATGGTGTGTATGTGTTTGCCTTCGAACAGAAGATTCCCAGCGAAGTCCGTCCTTTCCAGGACGTGGAAGCCTCGGTGACCGAGGCGGTCCGCCGTACCGAGTCGCGGGCCGGTGCCGAGGAAGCGGGACGCAAGTTTTCGGAAGCCGCCACCCTCGCCTTGGGTCAGGGGAAGGCGTTCGACGACATCGCCAAGGAAGCGGGTTACCAGACCATTGTGCTGACCAATTTCTCCTCGGACAGCACCCTGGTGGAGGGGTTGCCTTCGCGGCTGTCGGCGGGCGAACTGGCCCGGGTCGCTGCGGAACTTCAGGCGGGCAAGGTGGGTTCGTTCTCGCCGGCCGCGGATGGTGGGTTCGTGTTGTACCTCGACTCACGCAATTCGGTTCCGGAGGAGACCGTGAAGTCTGAACTTCCGAATTTCCTCACTCAACAGCGGCAGTTTGGAAGGTTCTCGGCGTTCTCCGATTGGGAACGGAAGCGTTTCGTCGCGGCGGACGTGAAGGTCCCCGGGGCTGCCAATGGAACCAACGCGCCGGCAGCGAACTAGCCCTGGGCCCGTGCCCGGCGCCTGACTGACCCATGGCTCAAACCAATCCGTCGGCGCCCGCAGTCTTGAAGTTGTCCTCCCCGGCCACCCGGGAGTACTGGGAGGTGCCTGTTCTGTACGAGGACGAGCATCTGCTGGCGATCGAGAAGCCGGCGGGGTTGCTCACCTCACCGGATCGTTACGATCCCGAGCGCCCCAACCTCATGAAGATGCTGCATGGGCACATCGCGCGCGGGGTGCCATGGGCGAAAGAGCGGGGTCTCACCTACCTGGCCAACGCGCATCGGCTGGACTTCGAAACTTCGGGGGTGCTGCTCCTGGCGCGGACCAAGCCTGCGCTGACCGCGGTGGCGAACCTGTTCGGAAGCGAGAAACCGGAGAAGGTGTATTTCGCGATCGCGCAGGGTTCCCCGGTGGAGGATGACTTCGAGGTGGATGCGAAGCTGGCTCCTCATCCGACCCGACCCGGAGTCATGCGGGTGGATCCAAAATCCGGCAAGCAGAGTCGCACCAACTTCCATGTGGTGACCCGGTATCGCGGGTACACCGCCCTCGAATGCCGACCCCGCACCGGGCGGACGCACCAGATCCGGATTCACCTGCGTTGGGTCCAGATGCCGCTGGTCGGCGATCGTGTGTACGGCGGCGGCCCGTTGTGGTTGTCGACGATCAAATCCGACTACCGCCCACGCCGGACGAAGGAAGAACGGCCACTGCTGGGCCGGGTCGCGCTTCATGCGGCGTCGCTGGCGCTCGACCATCCGGTCACCGGCAAGCGCATTCTGATCGAGAGTCCGCTGCCGAAGGACCTCAGGGTCGCGATGAAATACCTCGAACGCTTCGTGGCCCCCATCGAACGAGGCGGCAGTCGTGCCTTGGAGGATTGGGGGCCGCTGAATTCCGGTCCGTCCCTGGGACTTCGCCGTTCGGATTCTACCCATTCGTCCCAGGACGATTGCGGCGACGAGTTCGGGGGCTCATAAGGCCTGCATTGGCCCGGAGGCGCGCGGTTCAGGGGAGTGCGGCGATGCGCCGTGCCCGTCCGTCATGCTTCTGCGCTGATGAAAGGAGTGCACGATGAAGCCGAAGGCACCCGCGAGCAGGAAACAGGAATTCCGATTCACGTCACCCACCGCTCGGAGTGTTCAGTTGGTGGGCGATTTCACCGGTTGGGGGCAGCGTCCGCTGGGACTCACCAAGGGCAAGGACGGCGTCTGGCGCATCTCGGTCGATCTGGCACCCGGACTGCATCGCTACCGATTTCTCGTCGATGGCGAATGGCGCGATGATCCGGAGTGCTCCATGCGGGTCCCGAATCCCTTCGGAACCGAGAACGCCTTGCGCGAGGTGAAGTGACCCAAGGTCAGTGACGGAAGTGGCGCGTGCCGGTGAAGATCATCGCCACGTTCCGCTCGTCGGCAGCCTGGATCACATCGGTATCGCGCACGGATCCGCCCGGCTGAATCGCCGCGGTTGCCCCTGCGGTGGCGGCGGCAATCAGGCCGTCGGGGAAGGGGAAGAACGCGTCGCTGCACACCACGCTTCCGGCCAGCGACAGCCCGGCTTCGCCCGCCTTCCATACCGCGATCCGGCTGGAGTCGACCCGGCTCATCTGGCCGGCGCCGATTCCGAGGGTTCGGCCACGGCCCGCGGCGTCGGCGGACACGTAGACGATGGCGTTGGACTTCACGTGTTTGACGATCTTCCACCCGAACAACATCGCGTGCTGCTCGGCCTCGGAGGCGGGACGGCGGCTGACAGTGCGGACGTCGGCGGCGGAGGTGGCCTTGAGATCGCGTTCCTGAAGCAGAAAGGAGCCGGCGCCGACGCTTCGAATGTCCCATGCACCGGCGACGGACGGGTCCTTTTTGAGCCGGATCAGGCGCAGGTTTTTCTTTTTCTGAAGCAGGGCGAGGGCCTCCGGGGCGAAATCGGGAGCCACGATGACTTCACTGAAGATCTCGGAGATGGCCTCGGCGCAGGCCAGGTCCAGCGCGCGGTTGACGGCGATGATGCCTCCGAAGGGGGCCTGGCGATCGGTGGCGAAGGCCCGCTCCCAGGCTTCGGCAAGCGTCGCGCCCTGACCGACGCCGCAGGGGTTGGTGTGTTTGAGAATGGCGAGGGTCGGGGCGTCGGGGGCGAACTCGGCAATCAGGGCGGCGGCAGCGGTGAGATCGAGGATGTTGTTGTAGGAAAGCTCCTTGCCGTGGAGTTGCTCGAAGTATTGATGGAACGAGCCGTACAGAGCGGCGCGTTGGTGCGGGTTTTCGCCGTAACGCAGGGGTTGGGCGAGCGGTGCGGCAATGGTCAGGGTGGGCGGCAGGGGATTCGAGGCATCGGCGAATTCCCGCTGGAGATGGGTGGCGATGGCGGCGTCGTAGGCGGCGGTTCGGGCGTAGACCTTGGCGGCGAGGCGGCGGCGGAGCTCGAGGGTGGTTTCACCGCGGGCGGTGATCAGCTCGGCGACCTGCGGGTAGTCGGCGGGGTCGGTGATGACGGTGACACTGTCGTGGTTTTTGGCGGCACTGCGGAGCATCGAGGGGCCACCGATGTCGATGTTCTCGATGGCATCATGGAGGGTGACGCCGGGTCGGGCGACGGTGGCTTCGAACGGGTAGAGATTCACGACGACGAGGTCGATGGGCGGGATGGCGTGGTCGCCGACGGCCCGTTCGTGGTCGATGTTGCCCCGGATGTAGAGCAGACCGCCGTGCACCTTGGGGTGGAGAGTTTTGACACGGCCGTCGAGCATTTCGGGGAAACCGGTGTAGGTGCCGAGTTCGATGACCTTCAAGCCGGCTTCGCGGAGGGCCTTGGCGGTGCCGCCGGTGGAGATAAGTTCCACGCCGGCAGCGGCGAGGGCCTGGGCGAACGGGACGAGACCGGTTTTGTCGGAAACGGAGAGCAGGGCACGCTGAATCTTCGGCATGGGGCGGGGAGGTTCACGAGGTGGAATCAGGGCGTCAATCGGCAAGTCCTGAGGTTCTGCTCGCCGCGGATTGGCGAAGCGGCGGGGTTCGGCTACGGTCGCGGCGGTCGCGCCACGCCATGAGGATTGTTCAACTGACGCCGGGAGCCGGGGGGATGTATTGCGGGAATTGTCTCCGGGACAACGCGCTGGTGGCCGCGTTCCGCCGCCAGGGACATGCGGTGACGATGTTGCCGCTGTATTTGCCGCTGAAAACCGATGAGCCGGACGAAACCCAGGGCACGCCGGTGTTTTTTGGGGGGCTCACGGTGTATCTGGAACAGAAGGCGGCTTTTTTTCGGAAGATTCCGAAGTGGCTCCATGAATGGCTGAGTTCCCCCGCGCTGCTGCGATGGATCGGAACGGCGGCAGCCAAAACGCGACCGGAACAGGTGGGGGATCTCACTCTATCGATGTTGAGGGGGGAGTCCGGAAACCAGGCGCGGGAAGTTGAGGAACTGATCACCTGGCTGGCGGAGCATGAGCGGCCGGACGTGGTGTGTCTTTCCAATGCCCTGCTGATCGGGGTGGGCCGTCGATTGCGGGAAAAGCTGGGCACCCGGGTGGCGGTGACGCTGCAGGGCGAAGACACCTTTGTGGATGCGCTGCCAGACCGGTGTCGGAAGGAGGCCTGGGCCATCCTGGCGGAACGTCTGGCCGAGGTGGATCTGCTGATTGCCCCGAGCCGGTATTACGCGGACCGGATGGCATCGAAGCTGGGATTCTCGCCGGACCGGATCGAGATCGTGCCCAACGGCATTCATTTGGCGGGATGGCGACCGGCCGAGCAGGCGCCGAATCCGCCTGTCGTGGGGTATTTGGCACGGATGTGCCGGGAAAAGGGCCTGGACCGTTTGGTGGACGCTTTTCTCCTGCTGAAGCAGCGGGATCGGATTCCCGGCCTGCGATTGGCGGTGGCGGGGGGCATGGGTCCGACCGATGCGGCCTTCGTGGACGAGTTGAAGGCGAAGCTTCAGGCGGCAGGCCGCCTCGGCGATGTTGAATTTCGGCCCAACGTGGAGCATGCGGACAAGCAGGCGTTTTTCCGCGGTTTAAGCGTGTTCAGCGTGCCGGCGCACTACGGGGAGGCTTTTGGTCTGTACCTGGTGGAGGCGATGGCGGCGGGTGTTCCGATCGTTCAACCGCGTACCGGGGCGTTCGCCGAGATCCTGGAGGCGAGTGGCGCCGGAGTGCTGTGTGACGCGGATAGCGCCGAAGCGTTGGCGGTTCGACTGGAGGAAGTCCTGGCGTCGACGGAACTCGCCAAGCGGCTGGGGGCGGCCGGACGCAAGGCGGCGGAGACCACCTACAACAGCGATGCGGTGGCCGAGCGTTTGGCTGGGCTGTTCCAGAAACTGACGTCCCCGGCATTTCCACCCAGCGCTTCGGCTTTGCCGGACCGACTCCGTTGAAAGCGATGGAATTCAGGTCGAGCCTCTCCCCTTTCCACCATGCCGAGCACCTTCTCCCTGATCCGATCGGTCGAGTTTTCGGAAACCGACATGGCCGGGATCATGCACTACTCGAACTTCTTCCGATTCATGGAGGCGGCCGAACACGCCTTCTTCCGGTCGATCGGCTTTTCGGTCGCCGCCCGACCGGGGGCCCCCAAGGTGGGTTGGCCGCGGGTGCATGCCTCCTGCGACTACCACCGGCCCCTGAGGTTTGAAGACCGGGTCGAAGTGCGGTTGCGGGTGGTGGAGAAGAAATCCAAAGCACTGACCTATGAGTTTCAGTTCATGAAACTCGTGGACGGAGTGCCGACGGAAGAGGTGGCGAAGGGTCGGTTGACCGTGGTCTGCGTGGAGCACCAGCCTGACGGAACGATGCGGGCATCCGCGATACCGCCGGCGATCAGCGAGCAGATTGAGGTGGCAACCGGCGACTAGCGGAGACGGGGAGAGCGGGAACGGGGACAGGGGGGCCTCAGGCGCGCTCTTCGAGCAGGTCGCGACGTCCGCCGGTGAGCAGTTGCTCGATGAAGGAAGTGGAGTAAACCCCTCGGCGGAAGTTGGGGTCCTGAAGAATGGCCTGTTCGAAGGGGATCGTGGTCTTGATCCCGGTGATCATGTATTCGGCGAGAGCGCGACTCATGCGGTCCATGGCTTCGCGGCGGTCTTTGCCGAAGGTGATCAGCTTGCCGATCATCGAATCGTAGTAGGGCGGGATGACGTAACCGGCGTAGGCGTGGGAATCCAACCGGACACCGCGCCCACCGGGCGGGTAGTACATCTCGATGCGACCGGGCGAGGGCCGGAAGTCGTCGAAGGGATCCTCGGCGTTGATCCGGCATTCGATGGCATGGCCTTTGAAGGCGATGTCGGAGTCCCGGAGTTTGATGGGTTCGCCCATCGCGATGAGGATCTGCATCTTCACCAAGTCGACGCCGGTGACCTCTTCGGTGATGGGGTGCTCGACCTGGATGCGCTTATTGACCTCGAGGAAGAAGAACTGGCCCTGGCCGTCGACGATGAACTCGACGGTGCCGGCGTTGGAGTAGCCGGCCTCTTCGGCGATGCGGATGGCGGCCTTGCCCATCTTCTTGCGCAGGTCCCGGTGCTTGTTCTCGATGAGCGGGGACGGGGTTTCCTCCACCAGCTTCTGGTTGCGCCGTTGGATGGAGCAGTCGCGTTCACCGAGGTGAATGACGTTGCCCCGGGTGTCGGCGAGGATCTGGAATTCGATGTGGTGGGGGTTCTCGATGAACTTCTCGATGTAAACCCCGGAATTCCCGAACGCCTTTTCTGCTTCGGCCCGAGCGGTGTGGTACCCGGTGACGAGGGACATGTCGTTATGGGCGATGCGCATGCCCCGGCCGCCGCCGCCGGCGATCGCCTTGATCAGGACCGGGTAGCCAATTTTGGCGGCGACGGCCTTCGCGTCCTGTTCGTTTTCGATAACTCCGTCGGAGCCCGGGGGGCATTGAACCCCCGCCTTGCGGGCGAGGGCGCGGCTGACGTTCTTATCTTCGAGGGCCATCATGGCCCGGGCGCTGGGGCCGATGAACCGGATATTGCAGCTGGTGCAGATTTCCTCGAAGTGAGCGTTCTCGGAGAGAAAACCGTAGCCGGGGTGGATGGCATCGACGTCGGCGATTTCCGCGGCGCTGATGATGCGATCGATGCGCAAATAACTCTCCGACGAGGGTCCTTTACCGATGCAGATGGCTTCGTCAGCCATGTGAACGTGCATCGAATTCGCGTCGGCCTCGGAATAGACGGCGACGGTTCGGATGTTGAGTTCCTTGCAGGCGCGGATGACGCGGACAGCGATTTCACCGCGATTGGCGATGAGGACCTTCTCGAACATGATGAGGGGCGTCCCGGGAGGCTAGAGGGGACGAACTTTGAAGAGGGGTTGGCCGAACTCGACGGGTTTGGCGTTATCGGCCATGGCCTGGGTGATGACGCCACGCACCTCGGCTTTGATTTCGTTCATGACCTTCATGGCCTCGATGATGCAGACGACGGTATCGGGGCCGACTTCGGATCCGACATCGACGTAAGGGCTCGATTCCGGTGAGGGTGAACGATAAAGAGTTCCGATCATGGGCGATTTGATATCAATCGTCCCGAGGGGAGCATCCGTCGCACGCGCCGGAAGGGTGGTGGTTGTCGCCACGATCTGCGCCGGATTGGGTCCGGCTGTATCGTCAAAGGTGACAGTTTGGCCGCCATTCGTGGCCCGTTTGAGTCGAATTTTGAATTCCTGACGCTCCAGCTCAAACTCCGAGATGGCGTTCTTCCGCATCAGGTCGATGATGGCCTTGATGTCTTTCAGGTCCACAGCATGTCTCCAGTCGATCGTACAGGCTTCCCGTGGTTCACCGGTGCTTGTCCGTCCGCTGAACAAAAAGAGCAGCAGCCGCGAATCGACTCCTGCTCTTTCGTTCTCAACTGGGAGGGACGCTATCGGGGGGTGGAACCTCGGTCAAGTGCTCTTTCCGGTAGGCAAGCAGCCTAGGGCATCGTTGCGATGCCTGAAAATCCTCCAATCCGCCTCACTTTTGGAGCGGCGATAATGATATAGCTGCGTGAAGTGCCAGAATGTACGAATGACCACCGAATCCGGCGATGATTCCACGGCAGACCGGGGCAATCAGCGATCGGTGCCGGAATTCCTCCCGGGCGTGAACGTTGGAGAGGTGGATCTCGAGGGTGGGTTGGCCGGTTGCGGCGATCGCATCGCGCAGGGCGATGCTCGTGTGGGTGTACGCCGCCGCATTCAGCACGATCACATCATGAGTGGCGGGACTGTGCTGAATCCAGGTGACCAACTCACCCTCATGATTCGACTGCCGGAATTCGGTTTCCACCCCGAGTGTCCGGGCCAGGGCCTGAACCTGGGCTTCGATTTCGCCGAGAGTAAGTCGTCCGTAGACTCCCGGTTCCCGGGTTCCTAGAAGATTCAGGTTCGGACCGTTGAGATAGAGGACGCGCATGACGTCCGGGAGAGTAGGGAATTGGAGGAAGTGTCGGAAGGCTTTTGAGCCAGCAGCCACCCCAGGAGCGCGAACGCGCACCACGCGGATGCCGGGATATAGAGCCCGAATTCAACGAATCCTTGAAGAAACCAGCCGAGCAAGCCGAGCCAGACGGCGAAGGCCAATGGGGAATTCCAGCGACGACGTTGTCGGTAAAGGTGGACCAAGGACCCGGTCACCAAGCCCAAGTAAGCCAGGAATCCGGGCAATCCCGAATCCACAGCCTGCTGGAGGTAGTCGTTGTGGGTGAGTTGGGCCATTTCCGACTCAGGCCTTTTCCGTTCCGCGTACACCCGTTTGAAAAGCCCGGGGCCATGTCCGAGCAGTGGTCGCTCGCGGAATCCCTCCACGGCGGCGGTCCAGTAATCGAATCGGGCGGAAACGCTGGTCGCGCCCCGGCTGAGTTTCTCGCGAAAGACCAACGTGAACGCGGTGAGGCCCACCACCGCGAACAGGGAGGCCGTGAGGACCTTGGTGCGCGGTGACCACGGTCCCAGGAGGAAGAGGAGGAGGACGGCGAGACTCATTGCCAACAGCCAACCGGCTTTGGAGCCAGACCAAACCAGCACCGCGAGTCCGGATCCGAGCAGGGCGGCGGCGAGGATCCAGGAACCGCGGCGTCCCCAGCGGGACCCGGACTCCCAGGCGATCCAGCAGGTGGCGGGCAAGAGCAGCAGGATCACCCCGGCGAGGGCATTGGGGTAGACCAGGGTGCTGAAGACCCGGTTGCTTTGGATTCGGGCGAGGTATTCCGGTGAAAGGGACGCAGCCTGCGGTCCTTGAAGAATCATGCGGCGGGTCGCTTCGAGTCCGCCAAAGTGTTGTTGCATCGCCATGCCGAGCACCCCGATCAGCCCGGCGGTGAGGCACAGCCAAAAGGTGCGTGGCTGCGACACCCGACTCAGGGCCAGGTGCCCGAGCAGGAAGCAAGTCAGGCAACCCGCGAAGTGGGCGAGGATCATTCGGCTGATGGCGCGATCCTGGGAAACGAGGGTGGCGACCGCTTGCCACGCGATCCAGCCACCCAGGAGCGCGACGATCCACGTCGGGGCGCTGGGTCGCCAACGGGTGCCGATGTGCCAGGCACCGACGACCGCGACCAGCCCCAGTCCGAGGAATCCGAATCGGATGGGCCAGGCAAATGCCTGCCATTCCTCCAGAGAGCGTGGGGTTTCAACCAGACGGTCCAGGATGACCGGGTTTCCGAACTTCAGCAGGCCGACGCCGAGCAGCAGTCCGAACAAGCCGGCGAACAGGGTGCCGGTATCGCCGGGGTCCTGGGTCGAGGTGGGGCCGGTCGCAGGAACGGACGTCGGACGGGAGACGCGCATCAGAGGTCGAGTCGAAGCATGGCCACCTCGAGGGCGAGCGCTTCCTGGACGTTGGTGTGGAGGAGGGACTGGGTGCGCTCGAGCAGATCGAGGTTGGCCAGGGCCTGGGCTGGAGAAAGGCGGCCGGCCACCTGCCGGGTTTCTTCGCTGAGTTCGGGAATGGTGAGCAATTCGGCGGGTTGCGCCTGGGTGGTGATCCAGACATCGCGCAGCCACCATTGGAGGGCTTGGAGCGTTTGCTGGCGTCGTCGACGGTACTCGGCCTCTGTGGCGGCTTTGGCTTCCTCCTCCCATTGATCCTGGAGGTTGGCGTCGGCGTCCCGGTGGTGTTGGGCGGGAGAACGGGCTTTGACTTCCGATTCCGCGGCGGCGCGGAGGCTGGCGAGTTGTTTCAGCAGACCGTCCAGCAGTTGGTAGCGGGAGAGGATGCTGGCGGCGGATTCGCGGAAGCGGGGCACGAAGGACCGCAGCCAGTCCAATTGAGACGGGGACAGTCCGCGTCGGGTGGGGAACGCGAGGCGCAGGCAGCGGGAGAGGATGGTTTCCAGCAGGCGATCGGGTTCGGTGCTCAGCAGGATCAGCAGGGATCGCGAGGGCGGTTCCTCCAGGGTTTTGAGGAACGCATTGGCGGCGTTAGGGTTGAGTCGGTCAGCGCCGACCAGAACCCCGACCTTGAACCGCGCTTCGGATGGCTTGAGTTGGACGGCGTTGATCAGTTCGCGGACCTGTTCGACGCGCATGATCTGCATCTTGGACTCGGCCCGGAGCCAATGGACATCGGGGTGCAGGCCTTCGCGGATGCGGCGGCAACTGGAACAGGTGCCGCAGGCGGTGGCCGGGGATCCGGAAGGGGTGGTCTCCGGGGGTGTCAGGCAGTTGACGGTGGCGGCGAGTTCCATGGCGATGGACTCCAGGACATCGGAGGCATCACCGGAAAAGAGGTAGGCATGTCCCAGGCGGTCTCGATGGAGGCTGCGCCGGAGGAGCGCCACGGAAGGACCTGCATTGTCGAAATCAGACCAGGACACGCCGGGGTTGTACCAGCCGTGTGCCCGGCGACAATCGAATCCTCCGCCGAACTTCAGCGGTGAAACGAACCGGAACACCATTCACGGCGGCGTTCGCTGCGAAGGAGTTTCCAACCGCTCTTCCGGAACGCCGTCCGCACCTTGGCAAACTCTTCCGCCAGAATGCCTGCCAGCACCAGTACCCCGCCGTCGGCGACCTGGGCGGTCAGCAGGTCGGCGTACCGTAACAGGAGGTCGGAGGTCAGGTTGGCGCAGACCACTTCGTACCGTCGGCGGGGTGCTGCCGGAAGCTTGGCCACGTCGAGGCGGGAGAGGGCGACCGCTTCGGAGAGGTGGTTGTCGGCGGCATTCTGCTTGGCCACGGTCACGGCTTCCGGGTCGAAGTCGAAGGCCCGGACCGGAGCGTACCCGACCTTGGCGGCGGCGAGGGCGAGAATGCCCGAGCCGGTTCCGACATCGAGCAGCGCAGCGGGCGTGGAACGGGGTCGAAGCCGCACGACCTCTTTGAGGCAGAACCCGGTGGTGGGGTGTTGGCCGGTGCCGAAGCTGAGGCCGGGGTCCAGGACCAGTTCCTGCTGGCCTTTGGCGGGGCGTTTGCGGCTCCAACTGGGGCGTACGAGCAAGGCGCGGCCGATGGAGAGGGGCTGGAAATGCCGCTTCCACGACTCCTTCCAATCGATGGCTTTGACACGGGACCAGGCTATGCGCGCCGCGCCGATGTCGAGACCGCAGCTTTCGATGGCGCGGAGCCCGTTGCGCAGGTCTTTGCGGCGGGCCGGGGTGAGGAAGGCCTGGTCGTTCAGGTAAACCACCACGCGGCTGAGTCCGCGAATGCGGTCGAAGGTCGTGATCGCGGCTTCGCCGGTGGTGCGGAGCAGGAGTTCAGCGACCGCGTCCTCGGCTTCGGGTGCGGTGGTGATGGTGAGGGCGAAGAGTGGGGGGGATGAGCTGCGGGGAGGCATGGGGAGAGGGGGTCAAGGCGGTTCGACGGTCAATTCCACGGTGACTTCGGTCTTCAGCGGAGGCAGTTGATCGACCGCGGGGATATGGATGTCGTCGTTGTCACGGTCGGGACCCGGGTTGTTGAGAATCGCGATCGGGTCGAGGATGAGGGCGATGATCGAGCCCTCGAAGTGGGCGCCGAATCCCTCGGGCGTGATGATGGAACCGTTGAACAGCCAGGGGCCTGACTTGAGGGAACCGGTGATGGCGCCTTGCGTACCGCCTTTGGTGAGGGCGAAGCATCGGCTCAACGGCGCCGAGGTCGGGTTTCCCGAAGGGGAGGTCCAGAGGATCCGGGCCTGAATGCCTGAGCCAGCGGGGAGGCGGGTGCTGACGGCCTCGAGGCCGTTCGTTCCGGACGGGCGCGCTCGCAGCAACAACAAGGCGGCCTGCACGTCCATGGGCAGTGCCGTGGTGACCAGAAGACTTTCGTGGGTCTTTCCGTAGTCGGTGACCACCGCGTATTCCACCAGGCCGTTCGTCTGGTTGAGGATGGCTGGGAAGGAGACCTTGCGGGTGGGTGGGTGAGCGACCACGACCCCGAATCGGATGCTTTCCCCATCGCGAACGGGTGGGGTGATCTGGGCTGCCGGATCGGTGGCGGTGGCACTGCCGACCGCGCTGAACAGGAGGCAGAAGGCGAGCGTGGTGATGGTGAACCGTCGGTTCATCAGGCGGGAGTGGTGGGTGAGGTGCCGTCGCGGCGTGCGACCACGAAGGCGTTGAACATCATCCAGCGCAGGGGTGTGGCGTTGAGTATCCAATCCAGGGGCGCAGGGACGTAGCGGTCCGTGCATTCCACCCGATCGATGGTGCAACCCAGGCGCTCCAGGAAGAATGCCATCTCCAGGGGATTCGTGGCGACGGTGGCGTCGTCGTCGGGCTGGAACGGCACCCGGACGATGGGTTGCATGCGTTCGAAACGGACGCTTTCGGGAGCTGTTCGGATGGCGCGGCGACGGGCGCGCAGGGCCTGGAAATTGCGCCATTTTTGGCTGAGGCCGCGCATGCGCGGATGGTAGCCGGGGCCGAAGGCGCGGAGAAAATTCGGGCTGCTGACCACGACGGTGGCACCGGGTTCGGCCACGCGCACCATCTCGGCGAGGAACGCCTCGGGTTCATCGACGTGTTCGAGCACGTTGAGGGTGCCGACGGCGGCGAAATGGGCGTCGGGGTAGGGGAGCTTTTTCCCGTCGTAGAGTCGGGCGTGTGGCGCGACCTGCACCGCCCGGGCGAGGTTGGGTTCGGAGATTTCGACGCCGTGGGCTTCGATGCCATCGGCGGAGAGGCGTCCGATGACCTGTCCGACGCCGCAGCCGATGTCGAGGCAACGGCCACCGGCACGGCGGGGGCGGAGGGCATCGGTGTACTTCGAGTAAAACGCCGCGTCCCATTGGGCGAGGAATTCGGCGTACGCTTCATTCTGACGGTAATACGTGTCCTGGTGGCTCACCGAGGTTCCTTGGGTGGTGGGTGACAATTCGGCTTCGTCGGAACGATTCAGATCGGTCTCACGCCAAGACGCGGAGACGCCAAGAAAGCCCGGCCGAGAAAGAGGCTCGCGCCCAGAAGTATTTGCGAACCCAGAGATGTGGGTTGGTGGAGAATTGGGCGTATCTCCGACTTGTGGATGGGAGGTTTTGGACAGGATTCACAGGATGAACAGGATGCGCAGGAACCCAAGCGTCACGGCATTTCATCGTGTTCATCGTGTTTATCCTGTCAAAACGAGGGCCGTGTCCTCCGACAACACGGAGATGCGCCCTGGAGAATTTCCGACTCATCTTATTCTTCGCATTTCTTGGCGTCTCGGCGTCTTCGCGTGAACTCCATGCATGTCATCTGAACCAATCCGGCTACGGTGCGCTGGCAGATTGTTGCGCTGACCTTGACTTGGACGGGCCGAACCGGACGTAGCCGAACAGGGCGAGGGCGGCGCCCATGGCCGAGGCGGAGAACCAGAGCGGGCCGGTGCTGGGTTCGAAGCGGAACTCGACCTGATGTTTGCCGGGGGTGAGGTAGACGCCGCGCATGATGAAATTGGCGCGGAGCAGGGGTTCCTCTTTCCCGTCGACGAAGACCTTCCAATCCGGATCGTGCTTGTCGTTGACGAGCAGGACGCATGGGGTGCGGGCCTCGGTGGCGATGACGAAACGGCGGGACGCATACGATTCGTAGACGGCGGTGCCGGCGGGTTGTGAGGAGGTGGTGACGGAGGGGGCGGGGACGGGGTCGGAGACCAGAACTTCGGCGTGGGGCGAGAAGTTGGTGCTGCCCAGGAGGGAGAGGGCTTCCTCGTCTTCGACATCGCCGCGCCAGCGGTCGAACAACATGGCGCGGGGGAGGGCGCCGGTGAACTCGACGAGGGCGAACGGGCCTTCGGTGTTGGTGGCGACCTGGATGACGCCTTCGGGGGTTTGGGAGAGGTTGAAGGCGGTGTGGAGGCGGAACCGTTTCCCGACCGGATCGAGTTGCTGGTTCATGGGTTCCACCGCCGGCGCGAGGGTGAGCAGGTAGCGGGTGTTGGTGAGTTCCCATTCCCGGATCGGGTTGGGTTTTACCGCCATCTCATAGGCTTCGAGGTCGGCGGGTTTGCGGGGCATCTGCACCACCTCGAGAGCCTGCACGTTGAAGAAGCGGAGCTGGTGTTGCAGCCATTCCGCGCCGTAAACCTCGCCAAGCACCCCCTGGAGTTGACCGGCCCGGCCAGGGAAGGCGAACGGCATTCTGCCGGTGACGCGGGCAGTGTGGGGGGAGGCGCGGAGCAGGTCGAACACGGGATTGGAAGCAAAGCGCTCGCGCCAGTTGTAATGGATGATCCACGGCGTGTTGGCGCGGGCGAGATCCAGGGTGAGCAAGGCTCCGACCGCGAAGGCGGTGTAACGGGTGCGGGGACCGGCGAAACGACCGGTCAAAATGGCGGCGATCAAGCCGGCGGACATGCCGAGGAAGAGGACGAACAGTCCGACCTCGCGATGGCTGAAGCGGGCGATGGCGGTGGCGCTGGCTCCTTCGAATCCGACTTCGCCGAGGAAGCTGAGCAGCTGACCCTGGGACTTGCCATACATCAGCCATCCCAACAGGCCGACGATCGTGGCGACGAGGGTTCCGATCATCCAACGGCGGTCGGCGCTGGTCAGGCTGACCCGGGCGGAAGCCAACGAGAACTTCTCCACCCAACCGCGCCAGAGGGCGTGGAGTCCGTACCCGCACAGAACGACGAGCGCGGCGTTCATGGGGTGGAGGAACTTCATCGGGATGCGGATCGTGCTGAAGTACGGCAGGGCGTAGATGATCCGGTAAAAGGGGGAGTAACGGCCGAACGCGAACAGCAGCGAGACGAAGGCGGTGATGGACCAGAACCAGACCCAGCGCCGTTCCTGCTGGGTGAGCGGGCTGGCCGGGCCACGCAGGCTTTGCACGAGGGCGAAGGCGGCGAGCAGGACGACGAAAACGCCCGTGTAATGGCCGGCTCCCGAGAAACGGATCGCGGCGCGGGGGGCTTGTTCGGGCTTGCGATCCGGGTTGTCGAAGTATTCGTCCCAGGCGGGATCACTGCCGGCGGTACCCCAATACTGACCGCCATTGGGGGTGTCCATGCGGTAGCCGTACAAGCCGGGAATGACGGCGCGCAGGGCTTCCTTGGGGGGGAGGCTCCACATGGTGGCGAAGGTCCAGCGGGCGGCTTTCGATTCCTGATCCTGCCCCATGCCGGAGACCCCGGTGATGTTGCCCTTCACCAGACCGATCAGCATGTGGGAAGCGACGAGGGCGGAGGCGATGGCGACGACGGTGGTTTGCAGGGCGCCGATGCCGAGCCGGCGGGGGCCGGGATCGGTGGGGCGCGAATTCCAGGCATGGAACATCGCGAAGGCGGCGACGTAGAGACTCAAGATGGCGCCGTTGTCGAAGCCTTCCATGAGGGCGCTGCCCAAGGCGGCGCCAGCGAGCACGGGGCGGGCCCAGGCGGGCTGGATTTTCGAGACGAGCGCGGCGAGGGCGAGGAAGACGGAGGCGACGCAGAGCGGCAGGGTTCCCAGGCCCCAACAGGCGTAGGAGAAGAAATCGGAATTCAAGGCCGCCGCGAGCCCGCCCAAGGTGCAGACGGCCGGGGAGAAGCCGAGCTGACGGAAGAACAGCCAGACGCAGAGGCCGAGGGTGATGAGGGTGATGGCGGGGTAGAACTTGATGAAATAGAGCGGGCCCAGGATCCAGTTCAGCACCCAGGTGAAGTCGAGGGGGGCAACCCCGCCGGTGATGCCGATCCAATTGAGGTCTGCCCAAATGCCCTTCCAGGCGCCGGGCAGCTGGAAGCAGGCGGCCATCATGGCGCCGAGCGGGCCGTCGTTGGCGAAGGCCGCCATCTCGGGTCGGAAGCTGTCGCGGAACAGGAATCCGAAGATCCCCAGCAGCAGCAGCAGGATGATCAGGAAGCTCCGGCGACCAGTTCCGGCCGGCGTTCCGGCGGCGGTGGCGATGGATTCACGGGTGGGCGGCGGTCGCATGAATGGTGGTGAGGGTGCCTCAGGGGCGGTTGTCCGACAAGGATGGGCCTGGGCTGGTTTTGGCTTGGCGCGGCGGGTGGCGGCTCCTATGCACAGCGGGACATGAGTGGTCCCTTCACCGGTCTGGTAGAGTTTGCCCCCCAGTTTCAGCCCCGCCCAAGCATTCGACATGTCCTGTTTGATTTCGATGGAACGCTGTCGCTGATCCGCGAGGGATGGCCGCAGGTGATGGTGCCGATGTTCACCGAAGTGCTGCCGCCCCTCCCCGGTGAAACCGAGGAACAACGGGCCCAGCTGGCGTTCGAGGACATCATGCGGTTGAACGGGAAGCAGACCATCTACCAGATGATCCAACTGGCGGACCGGGTCCGGGAACGCGGTGGCACGCCCCAGGAACCTCTCGAGTACAAGCACGAGTACCTGCGCCGACTGGGTTTGCGCATTGCCGACCGCACCGAGGGACTGAAGAAGGGTAAACTGCAGCGGGACGACTTCCTGGTCTTCGGCGCACGCCGGCTCCTGGAACTCTTGGCGATGCGGGGCGTGACGATGTACCTGGCCAGCGGCACCGACGAAATCTTCGTCAAACAGGAGGCGGAACTGCTGAATGTGAAGCGCTACTTTGGTCCCCGGATTTACGGGGCCCAGGACGACTTCAAGAACTTCTCCAAGAAGATGGTGATCGAGAAGATCCTGAAGGAGAACGCCATCCCGGGCGAGGCCCTGCTGGCGATTGGGGATGGCTACGTGGAAATCCAGAACACCAAGGAAGTGGGCGGTCTGGCGATCGCGGTGGCCAGCGACGAAGCGAACAACGGCTCGGGTCAGTTCGATGAATGGAAGAAGAACCGGCTGATGGGCGTGGGCGCCGACGTGGTGGTCCCGGACTACCGGGAC
>CAUJJW010000402.1 GCA_963205105.1 Verrucomicrobiota bacterium
CAAGGGCTCATTCATCGGCACCGCCTTCGTCCTCTCCTTCCTGCCGGAGACCACCGACTGGGTCGCGGTGGAATGGACCGACGACGCCGTCCACTGGCGGGAGTTGGTGAACGTCGCCGCCAACTCGGCGGCCACGGTGTACGCGGATCTCGATGCACGACCGCTGCCTTACCGCGCGTACCGGCTCCGATCCCCAGGCACGCGTTCCGAGGATGCCGCCCGTGCCTGGTCGACGCCTCCCCGTCGTCGCTACCGTTTTAACCTGGACCGCATCAGTTCGTTCGCGCCGTTCCTGATGCAGGCTGAAGTCGAGGTTCGGGACGGCGAAAAGACACTGACCGAGGCCATCTCCGACGGCTTCCCACTGACCGACGCCGACCCCGAGTATTTTCCCAGCATCGAGGAATTGTTCAGTCGACTGGAACAGGCGCGCCTCGACGGCGCGCGCCAAGTCTGGGCGACGTATGCCGAAGCCCTGGGCTATCCCGCTCGCTGCACGTTGGATCTGCGCGGGCTGGAGACGGGCAGCGTCGACGGCGGCGCCCTGGTTCAGTATCGAATCTCCAAGCTGGTTCTTCTGTCGGATTGACGCGGTTAATCGTGGATTAAGGTCGGGCTGATACGGTGCGGGTCCGGTGGACTTAAGCACTCAGCACGAACCCAGTGGCCGGCCATTCGCTGGAGGACCACGGACCACGCGGACTCCGTCGGTGCCGGCGCGGCATGAACGCAGCGCAGGCACGTCTCCGTCCGCGACTCTTCAGGATCCGTTCCCCTCCACCGTTGTCGCAAAGAACCAGGTTCGAAGTCATCGCCGCTCCTCCCCGCCCGGGAACGCGTGGCTGCTTCCTGTTCTGGGACTGGCTTGGCTGGCCATCACGATTCCCCAGGTTCGATCCGCCGAAGTCATCCTTCCTCCACTGCCACCGGTTCGCCTGGAGACCGGCGGTTCGACGTCACTCCAGACCACCCGACTGCCGCTCGCGCTCCCGTTCGGGGTCGGCCTGATTCGCGTGGAGTTCGATCTCGCCGTGGGGACCCGCGAACAACCCGTGGCGGGGTCGTTCCTCGACTCATTCAGTCTGTCGTTTGAACCACCCGACACCGACGTCTCCACCTTCCTCTTCAACCACGACGCCCGCGGCGAAACCTGGTTCCCCCTCGACACCGCGGGGCTCGGGGTTACCCCCAATTTCCTCACGCACACCGCGATTCCGTTTCCGGCCAACGAACTCGAAGCCTGGCCAATTCACACATCCTACGCGGTCAGCCTGTCCCTGCCGCTTGCCTGGCATAACTGCGAAGCCGGCATCTGGCTGGATCTCTTCGACAACCGATCCGCACCCGATTCGTTCGCGCAACTGAGCAACCTGCGACTCGTCGCCCGCGATCCGTTCTTCGTCTTGGAAAGTTCCGCCACTCCCGCCGGACCGTTCTCCGCCGAGATGGGCGTCACCCACTCGAACGAAGCCCAGCGTTTCGAACTCATGCGCGGCGGAGTGGCACGGTTCTTCCGACTTCGCGCCGATTCCACCGTCCGTTTGCGCGTGCTGGAACGGGACCCGAACCTCTGGCGGTTCGCCTACGATTTCCCTGAGCCCGACCCGAAGCTCGAATCCGCCGCCCAACCGCAAGGACCGTACAGTCTCGTCACCAACGCGGTTCTCGAAGCCGCTCAACGCCGGTTCCGCCTGCCCACCGCCACCGGCCCCGCTCGTTTCTATCGCATCCGCGCCGGCGTTCGAACCGCACTCACCCGACTGGAAACGAGCACGGGAACCACTTCCGTCTCGTTCGAATACCGCCCACGCATTTTCAGCCTGCAATCCAGTGCCCAACCCTGTGGCCCGTTCGCCGACGATCCGTCCGCCACTTTCGATACCGCGAGTCAGGTCATCACCCTGCCGCGCCACCAATGGACCCGCATGTTCCGCGTCGCCCATTCCAACCCCGACCACGCCGTGCGCTTGCACAAGATCCACGACGCCGATGCTCAGTGGATCTTGAACTACGACCGAACCACCCCTTTGACCGCCCAAAGTCCCCAAGGCGCCACGACCCCGCTTCGCGAGGAGCAACCATGAAGCACTCCGTCCCTCCTCCTCCGCTCGTCCGGCTCGGACTGGCCATCGGCCTCCTCGGTTCGCTCGGTCTCCTTGATCCGAGAGCGCCAGCCCAGGCATTGCCCACCGCCCAGACTTCCCTGACGGGAAACGTCCAACGCGCCGGCCCTCCAACGGCACCCGGCACCCGGACCTTCTTGCTCGGCGGCCAGTCCGTCTCCTTCCAGGACGTCACCCGTCAGGTCGATGTCCACTACGCGGGCATGCGTTGGAATCGTTCTCGGAACGTCTGGCAGGTCGATGTCTCGCTGCGCAACACCGGCGACCAGGCCATCCCCGGCCGAATCCTGCTGGCGGTCACCGAAGCCCGGGGCACCACGGGTGTTCGTGACACCGACAACGCCCCGTCCGCATCCGCCGGTGAACCTCCCTTCTGGAACCTCACCGCCCAACTCGACAGCTCCACTCTGGCCCCAGGGGCAACCTCCCGATCACGGCTTGTCTCGCTCGGCCGACAAGGCGATGAGGCTCCACGTCTCGTCACCCAGGTGTGGGCCGAGACCATGACATCCACCGACTCCGCTCTGGCCCTGACCCGAACCCTCGACGCCCAAGGTCTCCCGTTGCCCTCCGTCAGTGTCGAGCAGATCGATCCTTCCGGCACTCAAGTTTTCGCCAGCGATCCCGGCGCCGGGGCGGTGACCCTGGGCGGCCAGCCAGGCCTGCACCGCTGGCTCTTCAGCCGCGACGGTTACCTGCCAGTGTGGCGTCAGGAAGCATTGGTTCGTGAATTCTCCCGCCTGCCCTACCCGCGGCTGACGCTTCGTTCTCCAACGACCTTCAACCTGGGCGCCACCACCCCAACGTTCGAGGTCTCCGACCACCTGCGCATCGAAGCGCGCCCGAACACCGGCTCCCCCATTCGCACCGGCAGGGCCACTCTCTTGGATGCCCAGGCCCCACCCTTCCCGTTCCCCCCGGGTTGGCATCCCATGAACCTGGTGTGGCTGGAATGGGAAGAAACCTTGTCCCAACCCCTGCGCCTTCAGGTGTTGCCGCAACACCTCATTCCCGCCGATCGCGGGTGCGCGGTCGTCCGACTCGACACCAACCCACTTTCCTGGGTCGTGCTCCAGACCACCAAGCCCCAGCCAGGCGAACGCGTCGTTTTCGACGTCACGCAGCCCGGCGCCTATGGGCTCGTCGTGGCCGACGCGCTTCCATCCGCCCCGCCACCCCCACAGACCGGTTCCCCCCTCACCCCAGGCCCAGGTTCCACCCTGGATCCCCGAGACTTTCGCATCACCGGCACCGTGATGCCTCCCGTTTCTCTCGCCAGCACCAACGCACCCGAAGTCACCGCCCTGGCACGGTGGATCGTGGAGCATCCCACAGAAACCATCCCCAGCGGCACCACCCTCCCGGTGCGCATCTCCGAGCGGTATCGCCTGGCCGATGGAAGCGACCACACTCCGCCCGCGTACGACTCCCTGCTCACGTTGTTCCGGGACACCACGGAAACGAACGAGCACCGCGCCACCGCCACTTCTTCGCTCCGTCCCCAACGGCTGCTCCGTGAAACCGAGCTCACCGAAGCGGTGGTCCAAGCCTCGATTCACCCCACGCCCTCCACAGCACCCGCGATCCTGGGCGGCACGAACATCCCGCTGCGCATGGAGGGCTTGATGTTCTCAGCCCCAGCAGGGGCTCTCGTGGCACCCCGGGCTTTTGAGGTCAGCACCTTGCCCATCCTCGATGCTCGCCCCGAAGTCACCGCAGCCTCAGGCCTTCAAACCTTGCTCGGAGGGTTCCGCGGAGCAGGCCGCACCGCGTCAGCTCAGGGCAACGTCACCCTCCTGGCGGCATTCGAGGTCACTGCCGGTTTCGCCAAACCCGGAGAACACATCGTGTTCCAGTTCGAATCCACTCCGCCGGACGGCTTCTACGTGCTCGCCCGCGCCTGGTACCACGGCGCCAATGCCGGACTCGAACCCGTCGCCCGGTACTCCGTGCAGAATGGAATCTGGAACCCGCTGGATGCCGGCACCGACAGGGCGCTCCCCGGTCTGGATCGTTCCGGTCAATACGCCGTCCTTCAGGTCAAGTCCCCGCTCGGCATCGTGACCGGCATCGCCCGAGATAAAGCCGGAATTCCACTCCCCGAAATCCCTGTCTTCCTGCGGGATCAACCGTGGTCGGTGCGCACGGACGCCGAGGGCCGATTCCAAACCCTCGCCTCCCTCGGTGAAAACGCCGTGCTCGTGCAGGACCCAGCCAGTGGCGACCTCACGCGCACGTCCTTCACCATGCCCGCCACCTTGCGTCTGGAGAATGTGCAGTTGTCGTCCGACCTGGCACCTCCGTTCGTCGTTTCCTTCACGCCACCCAACAACACCACCGCTGTCAGCCTGCTCTCGCCCATCGAGGTCCGCTTCAGCCGACCCCTCGTGCCTCGCGCGCCATCGCCAGGCCTCGCGCTGCACGACGCGACCTCCAACGCCGTCCCAGCCCGGGTGACGTTCAGCCCCGACGGCACCACCGCCCGTCTCATCCCCTTGAGCACGCTCTCGGAAGCCACCACCTACCGCATCCTGGTGGATGCCTCGCTCACCGACGTCAGCGGACAGCCACTGACCGGCACCCTGGAGTCCCGCTTCACCACCCTCAGCAACGTCGTCACCCGCTCCACCGGCGCCCAGCTCTACAGCGAAATCCCCGACGCCCAAGGCAACGTTCGGGTCATCGGCTCCGTCGGCATGGCTCCGCCGCGGGAACCCGTGTTGTTCGTCAACGACACCACCGGCCAAACCACCACGCTCATCGCCAACGCTGACGGCAGTTTCACCAATACCCTGCCCGCCTCCCTCACCGACCGCCTCCGCATCGTGCTCATCAACCCCGACGGTTCGCGCTCCGAGATTCCCGTCGGACGACAGGTGTTCCCTGACGGCAGCGTCGCCCTCTACAGCGAAGGCGGTCGCATCACCAACCGCAACGACGCCATCTCCGTGGTTCTCGACGTTCCCCCCGGCGCCGTGCTCGGCCGAACTCGTTTCAAAATCGAACCCCACACCCTCGACGGTCTTCCCGCGCTGACCCGCAACACTCCACCCGAGGAAGCCACTGCCTTCGGTGCCTTCGACCTGGCCGTCGATGGAGATCCCGTGCGCGGAAAATTGCGGGTGGAGGTGCGAACCGATACCTCCATCCTCACCCCGCCGCCGGGCAAAACCCGCGACGACTTCACCCTGTACGCCGCCAGTTTCCGGGAACTCGACGACGCGGGCGCCAGCGGTGACGCCACCACCCCGGTGTACCAGTACCAAAGCCTGCTCCAGCCGGTCCCACCCGCCGCCAACAATCCTCCCGGCCTCCAATCGCGTCACGGCGCACTCTTTGCCGGGATGTATGCGTTCATCGACCCCGTCGGCGCCCGAATCATGCTCGTCGGGTCGGTTTATTACTCCCAAACCGAGGTGTTCGGCAAAACCGCCTCCGCCCTGTTCATCGGCGGACGCGACGTGATCCAGGGCACGGAGGTGCGCGTCGGCGGCGCGGTCGTGCGCGCCCGTGCCCGATCCCAACTCAATCCCCGCCCGTTCTCCCTTCAAGGCGGCGAACTCGTCGTGATCAGCGAAGCCGACGGCAGTTTCGCCTTCCTCGTTCCCGAACAAGGCATCTCCGGCGGTCACTCCCTCATCGCCACGCACCCCAACTTTCCCCGCCAATTCGGCACCGGCGCCGCCGTGCGGGTGGACCCGCTCTACCCCAATGCCGCATCCAGCGTGCTCTTCGACCGCGGCCGTGTCCCCGATGACGCACCGCCCGCCATCAGTGTCTCCCACATCCCATCCCTGCCCGCCGCGGGCACCGACGCCGTCCTCCGCGTGGAAGCCACCGACGACGGCGGGCCCGCTACCGTGTCCGTGCGAGTGGACCATACCGATCCAGCCCTTGCTGTTGCGTCAGCCGTGCAACGAACCCCCGGCCTGTGGGATGTCCGGTCATCGACCCGTTCCAAAGTTGTTCTCAAGGTGCGCGCCGAGGACAGCACCGGGAACGCCTCGGAGCAGACCTACGTCATCCTTTTCGGGGAACCGCCCGTTCCGCCGCGCCCACCCAACGACCCCCTTGGTCCTTACGTGGTGTTCTCCGATCCCGATGAAGGCTCCCGTGGTGTGAGCCCGTTGGAACCGGTGACCCTCCACTTCAATGAATGGATCGACCCCCAGGCGCTTCAGTCACCTGCGACGTACTTCACCCTCACACCCACCGCCGGCAGTCTCACCGCGTCCTTCGCAGAGAGTCCCCAGGTGGTCCGCCTTGGTTTCGGCGGCCTGCGCGACGACACCGAGTACACCCTCACCGTCCAGGGACTCCGCGATCTCAGCGGCCAGATCCTCGATCAGAATCCGGCCACCAACTCCCCGCCTGCCGAACCGTTCCAGCTCCGCTTCCGCACCGCCCCCAATGTCCGTGGCATGTTGTCGGGCATCGACGAAGGCGGCGGCGCGGTGCTGCGCGGTTCTTACGCGTACGTCATCGATCGCCGCGGGATGACTCTCAACCGCTACGATGTCTCCATCCCCAGCCAACCGCGTCTCGTCGGGGAACGCCAACTCCCCGGACCTCCGCGGTCCATCGCCCTGGTGCCCGACTACTCCTTCACCCTGAACTTCGCTTCCGCCGGTTTTCCCTCCGATCAACCCGGCCCCGTCCAACGCACCGACCTGATCGTCGTCGCCGGAAAAACCGCCGGTGCCCAGTTCGGCTATCTCCGCATCTTCGATCTGCGAGAGGACTTCCAGACTTCGCCCGCCATCGGGGTCTCCAATCTCAGCCTCGACGAAACCGCGGTGTTCGGTCGGATGACCTGGTCCGCCCCCTACCTGGTGCTCGCCGAAAACACCCTGGCCGCCCCTCAGGTCCACGTCTTCAACCTGCAATCCATCCTGCTCGCCGACGCCTACCGCGCGCTCGATCAGAACGCCCTTCGGGCGCTTCCCGAGGAATCCACACCCGGCCTCGATGCCAACAGCGATGGCGACTTTGTCGATCCCGGCGACCTCATCCCCACCGTCGGGCGGCGAGCCATCGATTTCATCGCCGGGGAAGTCGACGTTCTTTCCCTGAATCCGAATCGCGCCGGACCCAACGGCCTTTACCAACTGCGCGATTCCGGACGTTTCATCACGGACGTCGCCCTCCACGGGCCCAGCGGACACGCCGTGGTGCTCACCACGCCAGGCCGCGACGTCCTGGTGCAGATCCGCGGGTACCCTACCGAGACCAACTTCCTGTTTCGCCCCGCCACCATCCGCAGTTATGTCATTGGCCAATCCTCACCGGACACCCTGGTTCCCACGGTCATCAGCAACGCCTTCGGCCTGGAGTTCCCGGGTTGGTATCCCAAACGCGCACTCTTCGTTCAGACCGACGTTCAACGGCTCCTGCTACTGAACCTCATCTCTCTCGACACCTCCTCCAACTCACTCCGCGTCATCGACGCCTCCCGCCCCGATGCCTTGTTCCAACTCGCCGAAATCCCCTTCCCCGTCTCGGAGTACGGCCTCCTGCAAGGCGCCGAACTCGACGCCCTCGGCAGGATCGTGCTCTCCACCGCAGGCGCCAATTCCGAGGACCTGATCCTGCTCGATCCCGGTCAACTGCTCCTCCCCGCCCCAGCTTCCGGCCCGCACCCCGCCATCCTCGGCCGCATCGGCGGCGTCGGTACCGGCGTCACCCCCTTCGCCCTCGGCGCCCATGGTGTCAGCGTCGGCAGTCTGCGTTCCCAAAACCTCGTCGGCCAGGGACCGCCCCAAGTCCGTTTCCTGCCTCCGGGAACCAACACCTTCGAAGCCCTTCGCCTGCTCGATCCGGAGCAGCGCCTCGCTCAGCTGCGCCTGTTGCCAGATCCCGCCACACTCCCCGTCGCCGGCCAATCCACCAACGCCGCCCTTCCACCCGACAGCCCGTCCTTCGTCTGGTATCTCATGACGGAAACACCCGGTGGCGCCGGAACCCAGATCCAGCTCGCCGTCCTCAGCCTCGACGCCGCCGGTCAGATCACCCAAGGCACGAACAGCCGCCTCTCCAGCGTCGTTCCGTCCGTCAGCCTGCGCCGCCTCTCCAACGATCCCCACCTCGATGCCTTCAACGTCTACGTCTCCGGCCCCATCGTCCTCATGGCGGATGGAGCCTCCGAATCGGACATCCAACGCCTCGCCGGTCGGGTGGAAATGCTCCGCGCTGGAAACCGCATCCGCATCGGCATTCCAGAATCCATGGGCAGCAATCCTGTCCTTGGCCCCTTCGCCGGCGTCGGAACGCCACTCGCATCCCCGCCCCCCAACGCTCCTCCCGTCCGCCTGGGCGCCAGTCAGTCACGCCCCGTCACCGTCACCAGTGCCACCCTGACCGTTGAAGATTCCATCCTCATCCGAACCACGGTCGACCGACTGAATTCCCGCGCCTGCCCCGGCAGCGATTGGCTGGAGTTTGAGAACTCCCTCGACGCCGATATCTCCATCCTCATCGACGGCCAACCGCTTCGTGGTGTCACCGATGAAAACGGGGTCTTCGTGGCCGAGTTCACCTCCGTCCGCACCGTCGCCGGCCGTCACCGCCTGCTGCTCGACGCCGCCATGGTTCCCGAACCCGGCGATCACACGGTCGAGGTGCGCGCCACCCGTTTCTCCGGACTCGCCCCAAACCTCACCCTGACCGCCAACGCCACGATCCAACACGAGGTCGAGATCCATCAGACTTTCCCCATCGGTCACACCATCATCCAGGGTGTCGACCTCTGGAACGGGCACCTCGGCCATTCCGCTCAGGACATCAGCCTGCCCGGCCGAAAACTCGCCCTCGCCTTCGGTCGCACCTACTCGTCCGCCGGCGATGCCAGTTCCGGCCCGCTCGGCGCCGGCTGGACCCACAGCTACAACATCCGCCTCGTCCACCGCCTCAGCTGCGGAACCTTCACTGTCATCGGCGGCGAAGGCAGCGGCAACGCGTTCACCGATCCCGCCCCCAACTCCGCTCTCGCCGCTCGCTACCTTCCCCTGCTCCCCAACGGCACCGATCCCGCCGACCTCGACTTCTTCAAGCCCCAGATCGGTTATCACTCCACCCTCGTCCGCGACCGCACCCAGCCCGATCGCTTTTGGTTCTTCACCCAGGAAGCCATCCGCCATGACTTCGTCTCCGAAGGCAGTCTCAGCAGTTCGTCCCAGATCGTCTTCACCCTGCGTTCGCTTCGTGAACCCAACGGAAACTCGCTGACGCTCGACTACCTCGACGGCGACACCAACCCCGCCACCTTGGATTCCGTCACCGAACGCGATTCCCTCGGCCAACTGCCCAAGCGCGCCTTCCACTTCGAGTACGCCACCATCGCCGGCGAGTCCCGCATCCACACCTTGCGCGGGTTCAATCACCAGGGTTCCCGCGACCTACTGGGCCTGGAGGTGCGCTATGCGTACGACGGTTCCGGCAATCTCACCAACGTCACCCGGCTCGGTCCCACCCCCGAAACCACCCGTTCCGAACACTACCGATACACTCCCGGAAACGGTCCGACCGGCCACAATCTGATCGAGTACGTCGGTCCCAACGGCGCCACCACCCGCTACCGCTACGCCGGCCCCGCCGCTTCCTCCGCCAATTACTACGCTGCCAATCTCAACCTGCTCCCCGGACTTCCACCCCACGAAGTCGTCACCAACGTCAACCACCTCGGTTCCGCCCGTCCCGGCTTCGAAGGCACTGACGACCAGTCCTACGGATTCCGCTTCGATTTCACTCAGTCCCGCCGATACGTCAGCGATCCACGCGGCACCGACTCCGATGGCGCCGTCATTCCCGAGACCGAGTACACCGTGAACCTCTACGGTGCCACCACCCGCATCCGCGCCCCTCTGGGCCAGGAAAGCGAATTGCGCTGGGCCACCGATCATCTCGACGGCTCGGTGCTCAATGAAGCCGGTCAACCCGTCCACGACGTGTTGATGACCTGGCGCCGTGACCCCGAAGGCCAGGAGCAGTTCTTCGAGTTCCACGACGGCCGCGGCAATCTCACCCGGGAACGTACCGTCTTCGCCAACTCCTCCAAACGCCCGGTCACCGATGCCCTCGGCAATCCCGTTGCCGAAATCGTTCAAACCCACGCCTACGACGCCACCTTCAATCAGCGCACCAACACCGTCGATGCCGAGGGAAATATCACCCGCCACGCCATCGATCCCCGCACCGGAAACCTGCTCCAGACCATCGACGCCGAGGGTCACGTCACCCGGTTCACCTACCGTCCCGACGGTGACCTCCACGAGCGCATCGATGCGCGCGGCAACACCACCTCGTTCCTGGACTACGATCCGAACGGCAACGCCCGCCGGCTGCGCGATCCGCTCGGGAACGAAACCGTCCTTCAATACGATGAGCGAGGTCGCGCCACCGACACCCGCGACACGTTCCAACACCACACCACCGCCGTCTTCGACAGCCTCGACCGCCGGATCTCCGAGACGCGTCTCAACGACCTCAGTGGCACCGCTTTCAACCCAAGCGCCATCACCGCCTACCAATACGACGCCGCCGGCCTTGTCCTCGCCTCCACCAACGCCCTCGGTCTGGTCACCCGCCACTTCTACGACGCTCTCAACCGGCAGATTCGCTCCGAGCAAATCAACATCCGTCAGGCCCAGGGCAATCCCGAGACCTACGTCACCCGCGTCACGTACGATCGCGCCGGGAACATGGTTTCCGAAACGGACGCCCGCGGCGTGATCCGGCGGCATTTCTACGACGCCCTCCATCGCCGCGTCCGCACCTCCATCGAAGGCCCCTTCGGCGGCCCATCCAACGGCAACGGCTTCATCGCCCGCCTTGCTTATGACCGCGCCGGCAATCTCACCAATGAGGTCGACCTCCGCGGCGTCGCCATCGGCCACGTCCATGACGCCCTCTACCGTATCGTCGAAAATCACCTCCCCTTCCCAGCCACCATCATCACCACCCGCTACGATCGCCTGGGCAATCGAACCCGCGTCACCGACCCCGACGGCTTCACCAGCACCCTCGAATACGACCGCCTCTCCCGTGTCCGCCGCTCCACCAACGCCGAAGGACACGTGACCGAGTTCGCCTACGACGAAGCCGGGAACCGCACCAATATCCTCGATCGCGTCACCGGATTGATCACCCGGACGCGTTTCGATGCCGGTCATCGCGCCATCGAGCAGGTCCTCTCCGGTCCAGGCCTCCCCACCGCGGGCTACATCACCCGGATCACCTACGACGATCCGAACAATCAGGTGACCCACATCGATGCCCGCGGCGTGGCCACCCGCACCCGGCGCGACGGACTCGATCGAACCATCGAAACCATCGTTGATCCCAACGGCCTCAATCTGGTGACCCGACACACCCACGACGCCGGCGGCAACGTGCTCACCGTCACCGACGCCGAAGGCGGTGATGTGGATCTCACCCAGGAGTACGACGTGCTTGGACGTGTGGTGCGTAGTACCTACGCCCCCACCCCCGACGACTCCGGCCCCGTCACGGAGACGATGCAGTACGATCCGTCAGGCAACGTGGTGCAGACCAGCAACCGCCGAGGTCATGAGCGCCGGGCATCGTTCGACAACCTCGGACGCCCGCTCACCCTCGAACAACGCGAACCCATCAGCAGCGCCGGCGCCTGGCGTCGTGTCATGACCACGACCTACGACGACACCCGGAATCGGATCGTCCAGACCGATCCGCGCGGGAATTCCGTCACCCTGGAGAATGACGAACTCGGTCGCATCCGCCAAACCATCGACAGCCTGGGACACGTCCAGACGGTCCAGAATGGAAAGGTCGACGTGCTCGCCCGCACCGATCGAAACGGCAACCGCACCGGCTTCACCTACGACCGGCTCCATCGGCTTCGCTCCCAGACCGTCTGGGACACCAACGGCGTGCTCCAGGCCACATCAACCCTTGAGTACCTCGACACTCAACGTCAGGTCCGTGCCATCGACCGCCGCGGCCTGATCCTCACCACCGAACACGATGCCCTCGGCCGACCCGTGCGCCTCACACGTTCAGGCCCCGACCTCGCCGTCCGCTACGGATCGAACCCGCTGACCCTCGAACAGCGCGAGTACGACGCGAACGGCAATCTCGTACGCACCACGGATGGCAACGGAAACATCACCACCTACGCCTACGATGCGGTCAACCGCCCGACCAACACCACGACCGGTGTCGGCACACCCGTCGCCGCCACCACCGCCACCCGCTATGACCAGGTCGGCAACGTGCTCAGCGTGAAAGATCCACGCCTGCATGGCGTCGATTTCGACGTCCGGCACACCTACGACGCCCGATACCGACGGGTCACCTCCGAGAACGCCCTCGGGCAACTCACCCACTTCCGCTACGACCACGCGGATCAACTCATCGAACGCACCGAACCGCTCGGTCACGTCACCCGCTACGACTACGACGAACTCGGAGCGTTGTTGTCCGTCGACGAGTCCTCCCTCGGGACACCCGCCAACGCCGGTATCACCCGATTCCGCTATGACCCCAACGGCAACCTGCTCGCCCAACAGGACGCCAACAGCAACCTCGTCACCCGCGCTTACGACGCTCTCAACCGCGTCACCAACCAGCTCCAGCACACCCTGCCCGGAACCCTCTCCAGTGCGGTCAACCGATCCGGCCCCTTCGGCGGTGGCGCCCCATTGACCTGGTCCTTCCAGTACGACCCCAACGGCAACCAATCCCAGACCCGGGATCCACGCGGACAACAAGTGGACCTGGCTCACGACGCCTTCAACCGCCTCGTCCTGCGTTCCTATTCCGCCCACGCCGAGACCAAACCCGGCGGGGTGCCCCTGGATTTCCAGCCGCTCTCCCTGCGGTACGCCTACGATCCCAACGGCAACCTCATCGAAAGCACCGAGGTCAAACAAGGCCCCGCCGGCACCCTCACCGAACGCACTCAACTCGAGTACGACGGCCTCGACCGGCTCATCTCCAAGCGCCGCTTCGATCACGACGATCCGGTCGGGCGCGCCCTTTCCTTCACCTACGACATCGCCGGCAACCGCACACAACTCGTCGACGCCGACGGCCGGGTGACGGTCAACGACTTCGACCCGCGCAACCGGCTGACCGGTGTCAGTCTCGACACCGCCGGTGCCGCCGCCTTGAAAGCCACCTTCGAATGGGAAGCCGATTCGCTCCTGCACCGAGTGGTGTACCCTGGCGGCACCACGTCCCAGCGGACCTACGATTCCGCCGATCGCCTTCTTTCCCTCACCAACGCCACCGCCGGCGTGGGCTTGCCCCACTCCACGTTCGCCTACACCTACGATGCCAACGGCAATCGCACCTCGCAGACCGAAGCCCAGCCCGGCGCCAGTTTCGGTTCCGAGATCACCGATTACAGCTACGACGCTCTGAACCGCCTGGTCCGCGTGCGCTACGGCACCGCCGGGGTCATCACCAACACCTACGCCCCCAACGGGAGCCGACTCACCGAAACCGGCGTGGATCCCACCACCGGCTTACCCGTCAACCGTACCTACCGCTACGAACAGATCGCCACCCGTCCCGCCACCACCTTCAACGGCGTCAATGTTCTCACCCGGATCGAGGATCATCTCAACCCGACCCAGAGCATCGACTACGATTACGACGCGAACCTGAACCAGATCGCCCGAACGCAAGGCGCCGATCATCGAGAATTTCGGTTCGATGCCCGGGACCAAATGATCTCCGCCTCGGTTGGCGGACTCACCACCCGCTTCGACTACAACGCCGACCGCCTGCGCTCCAAAAAGGTCGCCTCGTCCGGCAGCGAAACCCGGTACCTGTACGACCAGACCTCGGTCATCCTCGAATACGGAAACGCTTCCACCAGCCACGCCACCCGGAACACGTACGATTACGGACACGCCCTGCTCGCCTTCGGCACACCCACCGCGGGCACCGCACTCCAACGAGCCTTCTACCTCACCGACGGGCTCGGCAGCACCGTCAACCTGGTCGATGCCACCGGTACGCTCGTCGACCGCTACCGCTACGACGCCTGGGGTGACGTTCGCGTTCAGCAGGGAACCCATCCGAATCCGCGGCTCTATACCGGCCACTTCCACGACGACGAGACCGACCTTCACTACTTCGGCGCCCGCTATTACGACGATGAACAGGCCCGTTTCCTGACCGCCGATCCGTACCTCGGCAATCCCCAGTCCCCGCCCAGCCTGCACCGCTACCTCTACGCCCATTCCAACCCGCTGCGATTCACCGATCCCACCGGGTTCGCCGCCGAGTCCGGCGACCCCACCGACCGTTGGATCTCCGAAACACGGGAAATGCTCCAGGGCATGGACCAACGCATGGAGGAAGACATCCGTGCCCAGGGTCCGGGAGCCATGGAACGGTACCAGGAAGGTTTGCGAGCAGCAGAAACCCTGGCCCGCATGGACGAGGAACGACAACGCATGCTTCAGGAGGCCGGCCTCACCGAAGCCGATCTCAGGAATCCAGTCGTCGCCGATATGGCGCGCTGGCAGCTGGCCAAAGCCAAACGCAGCCTCGAAAACTTCTCCATGGAAGGTGACGCCGGCACCGGCAGAGCCGTCGTCGCCGGCGTCGGCCTCGCCATCGCCCAAGTCATCGCCGCCCCCTTCGAACTCGGCGCTGGCCTCGGCACACTGTCCGGAAAACTGGACGTCGGCGCTGAAACCACCGCCGGCGACTGGCTCAGTGCCGCTGGCGATGTCCTCAGTTTCTTGGGCACCTCGCGATTGATCAGCGAAGTGCGCAAAGTCGGCACCACCCTCCTCTCCAAGGCCGCCGCTCCTTCCACCGCCACCCGAAGCGGCCGCGGCGCCGTCATCGCCGAGGCCCGGCGCACCATCACCCGGGAAGCCGCCGCCGCGTCGAAGTATATCGACGACACCCCGAGACGACTCGCCAACGAACGACAATTTCACGCCCTAAAAGCCGAACTCGAAGAATCCGCGGACCTGCTCGCCCGCCAGCGACAGACCCAACTCTCCGGAAGCATCCCCTCGCCACACCGTCGGGATTTCTCCGATGCCCGTTACCAACAGCTCGACGTCACCGAGGAGCTTCGAGGCTCCGGTTTCAACGTCTGGTCCGATGGCCAATCCGCCTACCGCGTCCTCAGGGACGACGGGCGGGCCTGGTACAGCAACCAGATATCTCACGGGGAATACTTCCAGGATTTCGTCCGCGGCCACCAGGTCTACGACCGGCTCGGCCTGCTCGAGTACAGGGGACAGGGCAAATCCATCGACGGCCGGCCCTTCATCGAAATGCAGCTTCACGACGGATTTCGCCTCCCCAAGGAGACCGGCAACGCCGTGGAAGAACTGCGGCACCTCGACCAGTACCGCCACGATTTGATTCGCGACACGCTCGCCGACCTCTGGAAGCGAACCAGCAGACCCCAGAACTTTTACGAGTTCCAGTGGGGCATGAACCGTAATGGTGACCTCGTTTTCATCGACCCCCTACAGCTGCCCTACGACGACTTCGTCAAAGTCAACAAGGGCATCGACGAACTCGTCCGCATGGGCCGTCTCAGCAAATCCGGCCGTTTCCACTGGCTCAAATAATCCCCTCTCCTGCGATGTACCGCCGAGCCCTCAACTGCGAATCGTCTCCGATGCTCACCCTGGGCCGCGCCTCCGTAGCGGCGGGCGTCTCGCCTGCCGTAGAGGGGGGCGTCTCGCCCCCCGGAATCCCCAGTCCAAGGCCCGTGAGCAGGCCGATTTCGAACAGCGGGCGCTCCATGAACCTTCCCATGCATGCCGTCGCGAGGGTTGAAACGTGCTCCCTCACCCCTGCCCTCTCCCGGGGGGAGAGGGTGTCGTCTCCTGCCCTAGGCGACATGCTTGAACCCCGTCCTTCCGAGCCATCTTGGCTCGTTCCAGCGAACGTCCGGCTTAACCCTTCGAAACCCGCGGCTCATCTTCTCCTTCTCCCTCCGGGAGAAGGCCGGGATGAGGGCCGCCCGCTCCACGCCTCGCGCCCCGGTTCATGGTCCGGGTGCAGGTCGATTTCGAACCACGGGCTTTCCATGAACTTTCCCATGCAAGCCGTCGCGATTTTTCTCCTCCTGCTCCTGGCATTCCTCCCCCTCCGCACCCCCGCCGCCCAACCTCTCGCCACCCTCGAATACCGCGTCGTTGGCGCCCAACTCCGCGCCTTCCCCGAGTCCGTCACTGTCCCCCGCAACGTCCCAGGGTCCATCCGCGTCGCGTTCGCTGCGGGCGGTACCGCCATCGACGGTCCCATCGGCGAAGCCGGCGTCGGCACCCGCATCGAGGCCACGCTCCGCGGACCTTCCTTCCCAGCCCAACGCCTGACCGCCGAGTACGGCGAACCGATCTTCCTGCCTCCGCTCCGCGTCACCGGCGATTACCAACTCGACGACATCCAGTTGGTGCGCGGCACCAACACCGTCCTCCAAGCCACGCCCTCCAGCATTCCCGTCCGCGTCTTCGACGAAGTCCTGGTTTCCCGCGTTACCTCCCGGCCGCTCACGCTGGAGGAGATCCGCGACAAAGGCATCGCCATCGATTCCTCCAATTTCAAGGTCACCGAGTTCGACGTGACACTCGTCCTCAAAGGGAAGTCGTTCCGTGTCACCCTGCCCGTGGCGGCGCCTGCCGCCCGATTGAGCACCGAGATCATCCCCGTCGCGGAACTCGAGGATCGCAGCGTCGAACTTGAACGGCTCAATCAGGAACTGGCCCGCACGGTCGAGATTCCTCCCGAGTTCGCCGCCGAAATGCCGGACTTCACCATCAACCCCATCAATTTCGAGGAAGTCCTGGATGGCGATGGCGAAGACAAGAAGGGCATCCCCATCTCCGGCCTGCTCGTCATCCCTGGCAACATCGCCTTCCTCAATCAGTTCTTCAGCGTCCAGTTGTTCACCGAGAACGCCGCACCTTCCGGCACGCCGCTCACCGTCAACAATCTCCGCGCCACGATCCGCCTGCCCACCGGCGCCGATGGTCTTCCCGCCCGCTCCTACGAACAGCCCGGCGATGATCCGCTTCGCATGGCCCGCATCGGTCCCGGTAAAATCATCCAAACCAATCTGCCCGTCGTCCTCCCAGGCGCCGACAACCAAACCGGCACCGCCGATGACATCACCCGATTGCAGCCCGGCGATACAGGTTCCGCCGAGTTCCTGGTCGAAGGTCTGCGCGAAGGTCTGCACCTGCTCGATATCGCTCTTGAAGCGGATCTCGAAGGCCTCGCCGCCGGAGTCACGCGGGTCCGCGGCCGGGCTGCGGGTTCCGTCCTGGTCCGCAACGCGAATTTCTCCATGACGTTTGCGCACCCCCAAACCGTGCGCACCGGTGAACCGTACGAAGCCTCCGTGACCTTGCTGAACACGAGCGACCTCACCGCCAACCTCGTCAGTGTCTCCCTCAACAAGCTCGCCCTCAGCGGCGTCGTCCTGCTCAGCGACGAAAAGGTTGATCTCGGTAACCTGGCCCCCGGCGAAAGCGCCACCGCCACCTTCCGCCTCCGGTCCCAACGCACCGGCAGCGTCTACTTCTCCAATCTCACCACCAGCGACGACAGCGTCCGCGGTCGCCTCAACCTGTTCATGGGCGTCGACGAACGCGGGGTCGCCCTCAGCCCGGATTCCATCGGCTTTCCGGACTGGGTCAACGCCCTGCCCTCCGAACTGTTCACCGCCGCCAATCGAGTTCTCGGCCAGGCCTTGAGCATCGCCACCGCAGGACGATTACCCAACGGCGTTCGCAAACTCACCACCAAGGTCGTGGAACAGCGCGTCATCGAACTGGCCGAAGCCGGTCAGCGACTCCGCTACGAGGACGACCCGAGGCGCGTGCTCATCGATCTGGCGCTCGACTGGCAGGGCGGCCGCACTTTCGACGCCGGTTTCGACCAGATCCTCCGGGTGACCGACGCCGGCCGTGAATGGCGTGAAGCCGTGGCGCAACTCCAGGAAAGCCGCGATACCGGAACCGCTCCCCAGCGCCTCGCGTCCCTGGCGCCCAGTCTCGCCGGGCTCGGCCAACCGTGGTGGATCGCATCGTCGTCCAGCGCGGATCTCGATCCCTCCGTGCAGGCCGTGTCACTCGACAACTCGGGCGCCGTGCTCGATGGACCGTCCGCTTCCACGCTCCGCAGCGACATCCCGTTGTCCCTCGGTTACGAGGCCTTGCGCGGTTCCTGGCTCGCCTCCCGCCCCGACACCAATTTCGTCTACACCTGGAAGTGCTCCACCACGCTTGCCTCCGTGGAGGTCGGCTTTTTGGAGCTGGGCGCCGACGGTTCGGGTGAGCGGTTCACCTGGACCGTCACGAACCTGAACCCCGGCGATACGCTCACCTTCCGACCCATCGACGGCGATCCGTTGCTCGTTCAACGCGGCGCCAACACCGCGCCGGTCTCGCCCACCCGCACCCCGGTGACCGAGGAGCCGCCCCGGGTGATTACCGTCCGGCAGGACATCTCCGTGGTGTCCGATCGCGTTCATCTCCGCTGCCCCATCCGCGAGTACGGCAATTGGGGCACTGTGCTTGCTGTTCTCTTCAGCAAGCCGATGTCGCCAAGCGCCGCTGAAGTCGCCAGTCTCTACCATTTCGCCGACGGCAACGGCGCCCGCACGGTCAGGCTTCAGCCCGGTGGACGGGTTTGCCTGCTTCAGCTGCACCGCGGCATCGGAAGTTTCACGGCTCGCCCGCGCGACTATGACTTGTCGATCGCCAGCCTCACGGACCCACGCGGCAATCCGAGCCTCGCTGGCGTTCATCCCGTACTGACCACTCCCGCCAAGGGCGCGTCGCTCCGTGGCAGGGTCTACGGGCTGGATGGCAATCCTGTCGCCGGCGTTCCCGTCACCCTGACCATGGAGGATCGGGTCGGGAACAAGTGTGTCCCCACCGAGTATCGCGCCGGTCAGGTGTTCACCGACGACAACGGTTTTTTCACCCTCGATTTCGTTCTCGCCGAGGTGCCGTTCACCCTGGCTGCCATCGACACCAGCCGCCTGACCGACGAGGACGCCCGCGGCTTGCTCGGTGTTCTCCTGGAAGCGGTCGGTCCCCGCGGTTCCGATCGTGAGCGCCTGGAGGAACTCACTCGGGAACCCGACACCCGCAACGCCATGCTCCGAGCCTTCAACCTCGGCGATATCGGTCAGGCCATCGTGGCCGCCGAAGGCCTCGATCGGGCGGTCTACCGTGACACCATCTACCTGGAATCCGGCCGCGACGGCAGTGAGATCGCGGTCGCGCTCCGCTTCCGTGGCCGGGGCTCCGTCACGGGTCACGTGCTCTCCTCCACCGGCGCCCCCATCCCCGGCGCCGCGGTTAATCTGTTCTCCGATCCCGACTCCCGGGAGCTTGGCCGCGGCGTCTTCACCGCAACCGATGGTTCCTTTGTCTTCCACGGAGTGCCCCTCGGCGAATTCACGCTGAACGCCGAAACCCCCACCGGTCGCTGCCGCATCGTCGCCGACCGCCTGCTGGTCACCGGCGAGACGCGAGACATCGATCTCGTCGTCCCGGATCGACCCGAACGGTTCGGCGCCATCCGCGGGCTCGTGGTGGAACCCGACGGCACGCCCCACCCCGGCGCCACGGTGCACGTGGCCCAGGAAGTCCGTGGCACCCTCGCCATCGGACTCGTCGCTTCCACCCAGGCGGACACCGAAGGCTACTTCCGCTTCCCCCGCATCCCCGCCGCCAACTGGGACGTCGTGGCCATTTCTGCGGACGGCCGACGCCGCGGCATCCGATTCGACACCCTGGTGGCTGAAGGAGCCGAACCCAACCTCATGCTCGCCCTGGAGGCCACCGCCACCGTGCGCGGCATCGTGCGGTACTGGGACGGAACCCCCGCTCCCCATGCCAAAGTCGGAGGCGGCGACCGCGTCGTCCGAACCGATGCCAATGGCCGGTTCGAGCTCAGCGGCGTCCCGCTGGGTACCCGCACCCTCATCGCTGGCGTCGACGCCCCCGACTCCAAGGATGGCATCACCCGAACCGGAGCTCTCCAACTCACCGTGGTTCCGCTCGGCAACGACGAAGTCACCCTCCACCTCAACGCCCTCGGTCGCATCCGCGGCGTGGTCTTCGACGGTTCTGGCACCAACCGCGTGCCCAATGTCCGCGTCGCCATCCCTTCCCCCGGCGGTTTCTACTGGGTCAACGCCAACAGCAACGGCGAATACGAGTTCAATGGGTTCGGCCTCGGCAGTTACATCGTCAGCGCCCCCTCCCCGCCGGTGAAAATGAAAGCCGACGAACTCGCCGCCGAAGCCGTGAGTGCCATCGGCCAGGCCCGCAGCGGCGGCAGCATCGACGAAGCCGCTGCCCTGGTCGGACAGCTCGCGAATCTCTACGTCCAAGGCACCTTGGGTCGCCTGGTCACGACGGACTTCGCCCCGGGCACCTGGGGCTTCAACAACGCCTCCCTCGACTTCGACGGCCAGACGGTGGTCGCCAACATCAACTACCTCCCCGGCGCCAGCCTTCGCGGGACCGTGGTGAATCACCAGGACGTACCCATCGGAGCCGAGGTTTCTGTCCGCGCCTTCGGCCCCAACAAGTACGGCGCGCCCTCCATCAAGGAGTTTGGCCCCTTCCCCAGCGGCCCCGACAGCGGCCTTTGGTCGGCCAGCGGTTTCCTCATCGGCCCATTCTCCGTCACCGCCCGTTCACCGCTGCTGGTCGGCGACGCCTTGGTCGAAGGCCGGCTCACCGCACAGGAACCCCAACGCACCAACCTCATCGTCAAGTTCCCGCCCCAGCGCGAAGTCACCGGCCGCCTCATCGGTTCCGTCGTCAATCCCGACGGCTCACCCGTCACCCGCGCCGATGTCGCCATCAGTTTCGCCCCGGATTACGTCATCTCGACGGACACCAACGGATTCTTCGACACCCAGATCCGGCTCCCGGCGTTCGACTACACCATCACCGCCACCAATCTCGACAACGGGCTCGTCGGCCAATCCATGATCAGGCTCCAGGGCGGCATCACCAACTTCGCCAACGTCACCCTCCTGGGTAAGGGCGATCTCCAGGTGAACGTTCTCGACGCCCTCGGCGCTCCCGCCACCAACGCCCAGGTTCGCCTTTACCGGTTCGGCTTTCCATCCGGCGACTCCGCCGAACTGACCACCGACACCCGCGGCGGCGCTCTCTTCGGCGGGCTCTGGGAGGGCGATTGGAAAATCGAGGTCGAACGTCTCGAAGGCGCGAACAAGTCCCGATCCAGCGCCGGGACGCAAGTCACCCGCGGCGTCACCAACGCGCTCACCGTCACGCTCGGGCCCATCGGCACCCTCGCCGGCCGTTTCGTGGAGGATGGCACCGGCCGTCCCATCGCCGGCGCTCAGGTCATCGCCCGACTCACTCAAGCCTCCGGACCGGTTTTCGGCACTTCCCCCACCGCCAACGACGGTTCCTTCGAAATCTCAGGCCTTCCTCTCAACACCTACTTCCTCCTGGCTCGCAATCCCGTCTCCGGCCGTCTCGCCACCGCCGCGGTGCGACTGATCCAGGCCGAGGAGGTCCGGCAGATCGTCCTGGTCGAACAGTCGCTCGGCGACATCCACGGCACGGTACTCACCGGCGAGGGAACCCAGGGCATCCCCGGCGCCACCGTGTCGTACAGCGGCCCGGATATCTTCTCCCCTAAACGAACCGTCACCACCGACCCGTCCGGTGCCTTTCGGTTTGCCAATGTTCCCGTCGGCTCTTTCCAGCTCTCTGCCACCGAACCTGCACTCCAACTCACCGGCCGCGCTTCCGGTGAACTCACCACCGCCAACTCACCCCTGCGGGTCGACCTGCCTGTAGCCGGACTCGGCTCCGCCGAGATCACCGTGGTCGAAGCCGACGGCGTCACCCCCGCCACGAATGCCACGGTGGTGATCCGGAGCGACCCGATCGTCAGCGCCGATACCGATGCGTCCGGCCGCGCCAGTTTCCGCGAATTGCCTCTGCGCTCCCATCAGGTCACCGCCCGTTCCAATCGCACCGGGGAACGCAACAGCTCGGCGGAAGCCCAACTCAGGCTCACCCGCGCCGGCCAATCCCAGTCGCTGACCCTGCGTCTTTCAGGTGTCGCCCAGTTGACCGGCGTCGTCCTCGATTCCGCCAATCAACCCGCCGCCAACGCCGACATCCGGCTCAGCTTCGAATCCGGAAGTGGCGCCGGAACCATCCGGCAGGACGTGACCGACGCCGACGGCTCCTTCGCGATCAGGGATCTCCCCCTGGGTCCGTGGCGCGTGCAAGCCACGCTGGGCGCTCTCGCTGCCTTTGCCGGTGGCGCGTTCACCGAGGCCGGCGATACCCAACAAGTCGATCTTCGACTCGGTTCCAGCGGCACACTCACCGGAACGGTCCTTCGTGAAAACGGCGCCGAGTTGCATGACGTCGAGGTCGCCTTCTTCTTCACCGCCCAAAACGGCCAACCTGGCTTCACCCGCGCCACCACCGATTTCGTCGGTTTCTTCCGCGCCACCGGACTTCCCGTGGGAGTGCCCATTCTCGTCCGGGTCGATGTCCCCGCCCTGGACGGCCGCGTCTCTCTCACCACCCGTCTCACCGCCAACGCCCAGGTACTCGACCTCGGCACGCTGCGCCTGGACCAGACATCGCCCACGATCACTGCCATCGAACCCGCCGACGGCGCCACCGAACTTCCCCCTCGTCCCTCCATCAGCGTCAACTTCTCGGAGGCGTTGCGCCCCGAGAGTCTCCGACCGGAAGGGTTGCTCCTCACTCAAGGCACCAACCTCGCCGCCATCGACGTCATCCTCACCAACAGCCCGGCCGGCCCAGCCACCCGCATTCTCATCTCGCCGAAAGCCAACCTTCGAAGCGCGCGTGCCTACTCCCTCCTCCTGCTCGGGGCGGATCAGGTCGATGCCACCGGCCGCCCCGTCTCGCTCGGACCCGAGGATCTCGCGGGACGCCCATTGCCTGGTACCGTCACCACCCGCTTCACGGTTCGCGACTACGAACCGCCGCTCGTGTTGAGCGAGTTTCCCTCCAACAACGCCGCCGGCATCGAACCCGAGGTCCCCATCCGTGTGGAGTTCGATGAACCCATCCAAACCAACCTCCTCCAAGTCGTCGTTCGCGGCCCCGCCGGGCCCATCGCCGGCACGCCCGGCTTCAACGCCAGCCAACGCTTCGTCGCCTGGGTCCCCGCACGTCGTCTGGATCCCAACACCCGCTACCAGGTGGAGGTTCGTGGAGCCACCGACCTGTCCGGCAACATCGCCCCCAGCCGCACCAACGTTTTCAACACGCTCGACACCCTGGGCCCGCGCATCGCCACCTTGCGCCTTGCCCCAGGCCAACGACCCGTCGCCAACGCCACCGTCACCCTCGAAGCCCAACTGGAACAACCCGAGCCCGGCGCCGTTGTGCGCTTCGCCCGCAACGGCGTCGACGTCGGCATCGCCACCGAAGGCCCCACGTTCCGCTGGCCGATCCGACTGCCCGCCGATGGCACCGTTCGCCTGACCGCGATCGGCCTCGATATCGGCGGCAACCCAGGCGAGGCGGCTGTTCTTGAACTTCGCGTCGGCCCCAACGAGCGCCCCAGCGTCACGCTCACCCGTTTGGAGCCACCCACCGGCCCGCTGGAAACCGGACGCCGGTTCAGTTTCGCCGCCATACCTCGCGACGATGCCACCGTCGCCGCCCTCCGCATCACCGCGACCGGCGCGCTGACCCTGACCCGGGAGCTTTTCACTCCACCGAACGGCACGCCAACTTCCCTGCTGTTCGAGTTGCCCGCTGACTTTGTGGCCAATGGCGACATCGAGTTCCGTGTGATCGCCCTGGATGATTCGGGCAGCACCTCCGAAGAAGCCGTCCTTCGCTATTCGACCGTGGATGTCACCGTGCCCACCCTGGTTCTAGACGCTCCGCTGGACGGTTCGGAGCTTGATCCCCGCCAGCCGTTGGCCCTGGGCCTGACCGTGCGGGACAACAGTTCGACCGCCAACACCACCGTCGAGCTTTCCGGCGTCGTCACCGCCACCAACCGTTTCGACCTCACCTTCTCGCCCAACACCGATCAGACCATGCCGCTCAGTCTCGCGCTGACCAACGGCCTCGACGGTGGGATCGTCCGCATGCTCGTCCGGGTTCAGGACGCCGCCGGAAACCGCACCGAACAGCGACGTTCCTACACGCTTCGCGGGGTGGTCGGTCCTCGTCTGCGATTCATCTACGCTGCCGACCGCGGCTTCAGTTGGCCCCTGCCGAGCACCAACGTCCTGTCGCCCTGGGTTTCTTCGCTGGACTTCTCCTTCGACAAGTCGATCGCGGTGCGTCTCAGCAACACCAACCTGATTCAGGTCACGAACTCCCTCGGCATTCACATTCCCTTCGTCCCGCGCGTCTCTTCCGGCGGTGCCGGTCTCGAATGGAAAGGGCCGTCGCTCCCGCCCGGAGCTACCGTCACCGTTCGACTCCTGCCCGGACTCGTCGACGCCAACGGCAATCCCGTGCAGCAAGCCGATGGGAGCGACCTCCCCGAATCCGGACTCGAAGCCACCTTCCGCGTGGCCACTTTCGGCGGCCTGAACGTGACCAACGGCCATCCCGTCGTTCCTGGACAGACCTTCTTCGCCCGGATCGAACACGAAGCCGCCTTCACGCCCTGGAAGCTCCTGCTCAACGACGTCGAACAGCCCATTCAAGGTTCAGCGGGCGGCACCGGCTTCCGCGTCACCATCCCCACCAACGCCACCCAAGGCCGATTGCTCGCTCGCAACACCTCCGGCACCCGGCCACCCATCGAGCTGCCCGTGGTGGATCTCGCCCTCCGCAGCCGGAACGCCGACGACGACGCCGATGGCATTCCCAACGGTTGGGAAGCCGATCTCAGCTGGGTCAGCGGGGTCGCACGCTTCAATCCCTTCGACGCTTCCGACGCCGCGCTGGATTGGGACTCCGACCAACTCGACAACCGCACCGAATACACCCGCGGCACCAACCCGCTCCTGGCCGACACCGATGGCGATGGCCTTCTCGACGGCCGCGAAACCACCCGTGGAAGTTGTCCGGATCCGTTCCTCTTCGACTCCGATGGCGACGGCATTCGCGATGGCGACGACCTCGCCCCGTGCGTCGCCGGCGAAGCGCTGACACTCAGCCCCATGAACCTGTCCGTCCCCGAGGGCGTCAGCCAGACGAACACCGTGACCGTCACCGGCGTGGGACTCACTCCCGTTTCCTTCGTCTTCGCCCCGGGAATCCCCAAGCCGGCGTTCGTTGATTTCGCTGACTTCTTCGCCACCGGCACCAATCCCATCAGCCGCCAGTTGCTGCTACGACCGTCCTTCTCGGACGCCGGTGAGCACGTGGTGGTTTTCGCTATCACCGGCCGGCGCGCGGCCAGCACGGTTACCACCAACCTGGAACTCCGATTGGTCGTCGAGGACCGCGCCAACACCCGTTTCACCCGCTGGGCGCGTCCCCAGGACGGCGTCTGGAATCAACCCACCAACTGGACCGCCGGCCTCCCCGGCATCGGCACCAATGCCGTCATCGATCTTCCGGGGAACTACACCGTCACGCTCAACGGACCGGCCTTCACCGAATCGCTCGCCATCGGGAGCACTTCGGGACAGCCCGTGCTCGATCTCGGACGATTCAATCTCACGCTCAACGACACGAGCACGGTGGGTTCCAACGCGACCCTTCGCCTGCCGATTTCCTCCCGCCTCAGCGGACAGGGTGACTTGAGCTTGCATGGCCAATTGCTGGTCGACGCCGCCACCCTCGAGGGCAGCGGCATCCTCGACATCCGTCCCTCCGGCAACCTCCAGTTCGTCGGCGATGCGAGCGCTCGCTTCCCGACTCTTGCCCGCCCCGTCCAGAACTCCGGCATCGTCCGGGTCGGAACCAACGTCCAACTCAGCCTGGCAAGCCTCACGGTCTCGAACCGCCCAGCCGGCCGCTGGGTGATGGAGTCATCCAGCCTTCGCTGGGCTGGAGGAACTCCACACATCGACAACGAAGGCGCGTTCATCAAGCAGGGCACCAACGTCAGCCGAATGAGTTCCATCGCACTGAACCAACGCGGCACCCTGCGCATCGAGGAAGGCGAGTTGGTGTTCGAGTCCGCCACGTTCCACTTCGCCGCCAACGCCACCAACAGTGGTACCGGCGCCCTCCAGCTGTCCTCGGCACGCGGCAACGCCGAGAGCCCGCTGGTGTTCGACCGTGGCCTTACTCTGCGCAGCAGCTTCCTGACCAATCACGTCCGGCAAACATGGCCGCTGTTGATCCAGAACAGCAGCACGCTGGCTGGCCCTGGGGATATCACCCTCTCCGGCCAATGGCTCGCTTCCAGCGCCACCCTCCAAGGCACGGGACTGTTCCTGCTCACCCCACAGGCCCAGGGACTCGTCGTCGGTTCTCTCCTTCTGGAGCGTTCCATCGAGTCTCAAGGCCTGCTCCGCATCCAAACCAACACCATCGTCTACTTGGAAAAGGCCACCCTGCGAAATCAAGGCACCATCGAGGTCCCTGATGTGGCCAGTTTCCGTTGGTACTCCACTCTCTCCGACAGTTCCCTGGAGAACCACGGCACGCTGTCCAAGTCGGGCACCGGCTCGCTCTGGTTGTCGGGCGTCCGCCTGATCAACTCCGGGCAGATCCAAGTCAGCGATGGTTCACTCGACATGGATCATTCCGTTGAAAACTCCGGCCGCATCGACCTCGCCGCCGGCACCAAGGTCGATATCGGAGCGGCCATGACCCACGGATCGACCTCGTTCCTCGGTGGTGACGGCAGCGTGGAGTTCTCCTCCGGAACGAACGATGTCCGCGGCACCCTCCAGCCCCGCGGCGGACTCACCGTCAGCGGCGGCACCGTCACGGTTCGTAACACCTTCGACCGCCCCATCGCCGCCAGCGTCACCGCCGGGCAACTCATCGTCGAAGCACCCCAGGAGTTCCGTACGCTCGCCCTCCGGAACGGCGAACTCATCGGAACCCAACCCATCCTCGTCCGCGATGCCTTCGACTGGCCGAGCGGAACCTTGGCAACCCGATCCGCCCTCGTCCTCAGCACGAACGCCCAAAGCCGCCTCCGCAGCGGCACCCTCTCGGCCACCTTGGAAAACCGGGGCCGCCTCGAAGTCGAACCCAACGCCTTCCTGCGCTTCACGGGCGGTACCTTATTCAATCGCGGCGAACTCACCCTCGCCGGCGCCACCACCTTCAACACCCAGTTCAGTGGCACCAACCTCTTCCGGAACGAAGGCTTGTTTCAGACCGGAACCAACGACGTGTCGTTCTTCAATCTGCCTCTCGATCTGCGTGGCAGCCTCCAACTGACTCCCATCACCTTCCGCCTCGGACCCGGCACCAACCATACCCGCCTGGCCATCCCTGCCGGCGGCCGATTCCTGTTCCAGGAGGGCTTCACCCACCTCGCAGGTAGTTCTCTCGGCGGCGACGGCACCCTCGAGTTCAGCAGCGGTCGACATGAGGTGCTCGGAGCCTTCGAAGGCCGCGGCGACCTGGTCTTTTCCGCGGGGGAGGTCCGGATTCAACCCGCGTTCACCAACGCCGCCCGCACCACCCTCCGCAACGCCACCGTCGCACTCGATGCCAACACCTCGCTCCGCGACGTCGCCCTCGAATCCGGCACACTCCGCATTGGGGATCGCTTGAGTATCACCCGGTCACTCACCTGGACCTCCGGCCGCATCGAGGGCCCCGGGTCCCTCCGAACCGAACCCACCGCCACCGTTCGCATCAACGGTTTCAACGACAAACGCCTCGTCACCGATGTTGAGGCCTTCGGGGATGTTCAGTTCAGCGACAATTCGCGCCTGTTCCTCAACCAGGGCACCTGGACCGTTCCCGCCGGCGTCACCCACGAGGTGCTCGGCACCAGCCAATTTTGGAGCCAGTCCGGCCTGCCCAACGGTCATCTCCAAATCCTGGGGACTCTCCACAAGTCCGGCACCGGCACGCTCGACATCGACACCACCCTGGAGCACTCCGGTTCCTTGTTCATCGACGCCGGAATCGTCGACCTCGGGGCGCGCTCCCAGTTCTCAGGCCTATCCCGCATCGCCACCGGTGCCGAACTCCGCTTCAGCTCCGACACCAACACCTGGTCCGGCGGCACCCAATTCGAAGGTTCCGGCACCGTGCGATTCCCGTCGTTCCAGTCCGTTCTCCGATTGGAAACGCCCATCGACCTGGGATCGCTGATCGCCCTCTTCGAGAATGGCACCCGCATCCAGGGCGAGTTCCCGCTCACCTCCGGCGCCGGCGGTTCCCTCTCCTTCCGCAACGGCACGTTCGAGATCGAAGGCTCCGTGCGGGTCGAACGCCAAATGACCGTCGCCTTGAACACCGTGGTGCGCATCGACGACGAGCTCCGGCTCGCTTCCGGAGCTACCCTCGACAATCAGGGCCGGCGCGATGGCCAGAGCCGCAGCAACATCCGGGTCCGCGCCTTCGCCAACCAGGGAGGAACCGTCCTCGGCATCATCCCCGATGTCGTGCCCGGTGTCGCTCCGCTGGGCATCCGCCCACGCCCAGCTGAGGATTCTCCGAGCCAACCCCGCCTCGCCAGCGCCCGCACGGCGACGGCTTCGCAAACTGAGTGGGTCCTGACCTGGGAACCCGGCTCGCGCGGCCCCGTCGGACTGGAGGTCAGCGAAGACCTCATCACCTGGCGACCAATCGAGCTCGACGACGCAACCCTGGCCCGCGGCTACCTCACACTGCCCTTGGACCCCGGCTCCGTAGCGGCGGGCGTCCCGCCTGCCGCTACGGAGCCGGGCGTTCCGCCCGGCGGACTCTCACGTTCCCGTTCGCAACCCGCGGCGCACTTCCTCCCTCTCCCCACGGGAGAGGGCCGGGGTGAGGGTCAATCGTTCCATTCCATACCGTCCGGTCCGGCCACCACGACCCAAGGAACCCTGTTCTTCCGTCAGCGCGAAACGGAGTGGTAGGATGACCCAGGAAAACGGTCATCCGAACTTCGTGCGCATCCTGGTCGTTGAAGACGAATCCAAAGTCGCTGCCTTCATCGTCGAAGGCCTGCGCGAACAGGCGTACGCCGTGGACATCGCCGTCGATGGCGAGGAAGGCGTCTACCGAGCCCTCAACACCCCCTACGATGTCATCCTCCTGGACGTCATGATGCCAAAGCTCGACGGCTTCGCCGCACTCGCACGCCTTCGTGCCGCCGGTTGCACCTCACGCATTCTCATGCTCACCGCCCGCGATGCCGTCACCGATCGGGTCGCCGGGCTCCAAGGCGGTGCCGACGACTACCTCGCCAAACCCTTCGACTTCGACGAACTCCTCGCCCGCATCACCGCCCTCCTGCGCCGACCCACCGCCCTCGTCCCTGACGAACTCCGCTGCGCCGACCTCAGCCTCAACCGCCGCACCCGCAAGGTCACCCGCTCGGAACGCCCCCTCGACATCACCGGCAAACAGTTCGCCGTGCTCGAGTATCTCGTCCTTCGTCAAAACGAAGTGGTCACCCGCTCGGACCTCGCCGAACACGTCTGGGACGAGGACTTCGATCCCGCCAGCAACGTCATCGACGTCACCCTCCACCATCTCCGCAACAAACTCGACCGCGACTTCCCCCAACGCCTGCTTCATACCGTCCGCGGCGTCGGCTACGTCATCAAAGCATGAACAAGCTCCGCTGGTGGATCACCCTCGGCGTCACCGCGGTCGTCGGCCTCAGCGTCTTCTCCTTCGCCGGCCGCTATTACCAGGTCACCGAGGAATGGATCTCCCGCGACCCCCGATGGGAGGAGGAGGACAAGCGCCGTCTGAGTTCCCTCGCCTCCAGCATGCTGATTCGCACCGTCGGCCTCGCCCTGGGTACCGGTGTCCTGACCTACCTCATGGTCGGCCTCTGGACCCGCTCCCTCGCCGCCGCCGCCGACACCGCCGAACGCATCGCCCAAGGGGATCTCGGTCTCCAAAGTCTCGATATTCCCCGCTCCGACTCGGAGCTCCGCCGGCTGGTGCTCGCTTTCAATACCCTCATGGACCGCCTTCGCGGCCTGCACACCGCCCAACAGCGCTTCGTCGCCGACGCCGCCCACGAACTGCGCACCCCGCTCACCATTCTTCGCGGCGAAGTCCAGGTAGCCCTGCGCAAGGACCGTGACCCGGAAAAATACCGCGCCGTTCTCCAAAGCAATCTCGAGGAAGTGGTCCGCCTCTCGAACCTCGTCGAAGCCCTGCTCACCCTGGCCCGCATCGACGCCCGCCAGAAACCGCCCGCCCCCACCCCGGTGCTCGTCGTTCCCCTGTGTCACGAGGTCAGCACCAAGCTCCTGCCCATCGCCGAAAAGAAGGAAGTTCGAATCGTCGTGGAGTGCCCACCTAACCTGGAACCAACGATCCTCGGCGACCCCGCTTCCCTGCATCGCATCGTGCTCAACCTCGTCGACAACGCCGTGCGTTATTCCTCACCCGACGACACGGTCCGCATCGTGATCGATCCGGGCACGACCGAGCTCAGGCTTCAGATCATCGACGACGGACCCGGGATCGCGGCAGAACACCTCCCCCACATCTTCGATCGCTTCTACCGGGTGGAAAGCGCTCGCAACCGGGCCTCGGGCGGGGTGGGCCTTGGACTGGCCATCGTCAAAGCCCTCACCGAAGCCGCCGGTGGGAGCATCGCGGTGACCAGCAACGTCGGCAATGGCACCACCTTCACCCTGACGTTTCCGAAGCCGTAGCCGCGGGCGTCTCGCCCCCCGGAATCCCTCCAGGTTCATAGCCCGTTCGCAGATTGGTATCGAACAGGACGCTTCCCAAGACCCCGTTTCTGCCGGCGCCGATTCCCACGGGCCATCGGCCCGTTCCATACCAGCCTGGGCCAAAGGCCCAGGGGTGCCGCCCACAAGACCGCCCAGGGCTGTAAGCCCGACCCATCGGGGCGACCCGCGCCATGAATTCCAAAAGCCTATCCCTGGGTGGTGCGGGCTTTCAGCCCTTGTATTCTTGGGAAACGGCTGACCTGGGCCTTCGGCCCAGGCTGGTATGGTATGGGCCGTTGGCCCTGGTATCCGGTTGGGCCAGGCCTTTTCCCTTGACCCCATCACGCCAACCTCTCCCTCCGGGAGAAGGCCGGGATGAGGGCCGCCCGCTCCACTCCTCGCGCCCCGGTTCACGGTCCCCCTACGTGTCCACTTTTCTGAAAACGTTCCTTCCATGAACCTCCCCGCGTCCTCCGCTCCATGAGCGGAGAATTCTCCGCCGTACTCCAGGCCCCCAAGCGTTCGCCCCTGGGCGCCGCTCTCCATCCCGTCTCCCAACCTTGAGGTCCTCCCATCTTCGTGCTTGGTCCGACAGCCCGAGCACGGTTCCATGCTTGCTGTCAGCCATGCGTCCGATCCTTCCACGTACCCTCTTCGTCCTGGGTCGTCTTCGCGTCTCCGTCGTCGTTGCATTCAGCCTCGCCCTGCTCGCCAACCTCACCGTGTCGGCGGCGGAAGCCACCTTTCTCCGCGCCATCAACCTCAACGGCCCGGCACTCACCATCGACGGACGCCCCTGGGACGCCTCCGCCGCCCCTGGAATCACCGTCACCGGCAAGACCTTCGAGAACGCCCATGTTCCTCTGAAACCTCCCACCGACCCTCAGCGCAGCCGGATGATCCGCAGCAGCTTCTGGGGCAGCCAGGTGGACGTGGTCCTGAACAACCTCCCCACCGGCGCGATCCAGGTCTTCCTCTACGTCTGGGAAGACAACCAAAGCGAACAGTTCGATCTCCTGGTCAACGGCGCGATCGTCCACGAGGACTTCCACAGCGGTAGCGCCGGCACCTGGAAAAAACTTGGCCCCTGGCGCGCCACCAGCACCAACGGAACGGTGCGTGTCTCGGCCCGCGCCGCCAGCCACGGGGCTGCCAATTTTTCCGGCATCGAACTCTGGTCCGGCGACGGCGACATTCCGGCGCCCGCCCGCCCTTCCTTCACCACCTCGCTCACGCCCGAGCACACCGCCTTCTTCGAAGCCAAGATCCGCCCGCTGCTCGTCGATCATTGCTACGAGTGCCACAGCACCACCGGCAAGAGGCTCAAGGGCGGCTTCACCTTGGACTCCCGCGCTGGCGTGCAGCAGGGCGGCAATACTGGCCTCGCCGTCACTCCCGGTGATCCCGATGCCAGCCTGCTCATCCAGGCGGTCCGTCACACCGACGCCAGCCTGGCCATGCCGCCCAACAAGAAACTCGCGCCCCACGAAATCGCCGACCTTGAAACCTGGGTACGTTGGGGCGCCCCCGACCCAAGAGCCGAGGACACCGTCGCCACCGCTCAGGCCCGCACCACCATCCAGTGGGAAACAGCCCGCAACTGGTGGTCCTTCCAGCCGCGAACTTCCCCCACGCCACCATCGGTAAAGGGTGCCGACTGGCCCGCCAACGACCTCGACCGGTTCATTCTCGCCCGTCTGGAGCATGAGCGGCTCGTTCCTGCGCCGGACGCCGACCCCAGGACGCTCATCCGGCGCGCCACCTTCGATCTCACCGGACTCCCGCCCCGCCCCGAGGACGTCGATGCCTTCGTCGCGCACCCGACGCCGGAAGCGTTCGCCGCTGTCGTGGATCGTTTGCTCGCCTCACCGCAGTACGGCGAGCGCTGGGGACGTCATTGGCTCGACGTCGTGCGCTATGCCGATTCGGCCGGCGACAATTCCGATTTCCCCATCCCGCAGATGCACCGGTATCGCGACTGGGTCATCGACGCCTTCAATCGTGACCTTCCCTATGACCAGTTGGTGCGCGAACAACTCGCTGGTGACCTGCTGCCGGGGACGACGGTTCGCGAAACGCACGACCGCTTGATCGCCACCGGCTATATCGCCAACGCGCGCCGCTTCGGTTCACGTGTCGACGACTACCCGCAGCATCTCACCATTGAGGACACCCTGGACAACCTGGGGCGTGCCTTCCTGGGGCTCTCGCTCAGCTGCGCCCGGTGCCATGATCACAAATTCGATCCGATCAGCGCCGCCGACTACTACGCCCTTTACGGGATCTTCCAGAGCACCCGCTACCCCTGGCCCGGCATCGAACTCGAACAGAAGCAGCGGGACTTGGTTCCGCTCGTGGAGTCCACCCAACTCGCCCAGGCGGAAGCCGCTCGAAAAGCTTACGACCAGGAAAAGCGTCAACTCGAACGGTCCGTCCAGAAGCTCAAGGATTCCGTGAAGGAAACTCCGGCGGACCACAAGGAACAGGTTCAAGCCCGAATCCAGGAGGCGGAGGCGGCGCTGAAGGAATTCCTGAAGAAAGGGCTGCCCTTCGAATTGGCGTACGCCGTCACCGACCATGGCAAAGCCCAGGATGCGGCGATTCAATTCAAGGGCGATCCCGCCAAGCCCGGCCCCATCGTCCGCCGGCGTTTCCTGACCGTTCTCGGCGGGAACGAACTTCCGGAGGGAACGACCACGAGCGGTCGCCGTGAACTTGCCGAATGGATCGTTTCGCCGACCAACCCGCTCACCGCCCGGGTGATGGTCAATCGCATCTGGCTTCACCATTTTGGCAAAGGCCTGGTGCCCACACCGAATGACTTCGGCAAACAGGGAAAGCCGCCAACCCACCCCGAGCTGCTCGATTGGTTGGGTTCCCGGTTCATCGAATCCGGCTGGTCCGTGAAATCCATGCACCGGCTCATCATGAACTCGCGCACCTACCGCATGAGCGGTCAGCGGACCGACGACGCCATCACCCGGGATCCCAACAACGAACTCCTGGGTTCGTTCCCGCGCCGTCGCCTGGACGCCGAAGCCATCCGCGACACACTTCTGGTCCTGGGCGGCAACCTCGACACATCGCCCTCTGGAGCCCACCCGTTCCCACCGCAGTCCGAGTGGAAATTCACCCAGCACAATCCCTTCCGCGCGGTTTACGCCTCCAACCGCCGCAGCGTCTACCAGATGACCCAGCGCATTCAGCGGCATCCCTTTCTGGCCATCTTCGACGGCGCCGATCCCGCCGCCAGCACCGCCGTCCGCCTCACCAGCACCACGCCGTTGCAGTCGCTCTTCCTGCTCAATGACCCGTTCGTCCACGAACAGGCCCGCCAGTTCGCTCGACGCCTCCTGGCATCGCGTGTGGACACGCCCGCCCGCCTGGGGCTCGCCTATCAGATCGCCCTCGGACGCACCCCGGACACCACCGAACGCGAGTCCGCCCAACATTTTCTCGCACAGGTACGGGACAGACTTCCCGCAGCCGATGGTTCCACCGAAGCCTCGGAAATCGCCGCCTGGGAAGCCCTGGCCCGGGTGTTGTTCCGCCTCAACGAATTCGTCTACCTCGACTGAGCCATGAAGTCCCGCTTTCCCAACCGCCGCCAGGTCCTGCGTTCGCTCGTGGGCAGTTCGCTGCTCCTACCTGGGCTCGTGTCGCACCTGCTGGCTGAAACCAGCGCCGACGACCCGCTCTCGCCCAAGCCGCCCCTTTTCCCGGCCAAAGCCCAGCGCGTCATCTTCATCTTCTCCAACGGCGGCGTGTCCCACATGGACACCTTCGACCCCAAACCAGCGCTCTTCGCCGCAGACGGCAAGATGACCGGCGTCGGCGGCGGGCTCTCGAATCAACAGCGACGCCTGCTCAAGCCGGGATGGGCCTTCAAGCCCGGAGGCACGTGCGGCACCGAAGTCAGCGATCTCTTCCCCCACCTGCGCGCGTGCATGGACGACGTCTGCCTGATCCGGTCGATGAAGGGCAACGACAACGAGCACTACCAGGCCACCCTCGGCATTCACACCGGCTCGTTTTTCTTCTCCCGCCCCGGCATCGGCTCCTGGATCAGTTACGGACTCGGGACGTTGAACCAGAATCTCCCCTCGTTCGTCGCCATCTCCGCCGGCTCGCCCTACGCCGGCACCCAGATTTTCAACAACGACTTCCTGCCCGCCTACCACCAGGGCGTCCGCGTCATCCCCGGCAAGGAACCCATCGCCAATCTGGATCGGCGCACCAACCCTTCCTCGGTTCAGGAACTCGAACTGGGCCTCGCCGAAGCGCTGAACCGACGCCACCTCAACGCACGCGGTCACGACAGCGAACTCGCCGCCCGCATCCGCACCTTCGAGACCGCCTTTCACATGCAGACCGACGCCCGCGAGGTCTTCGACCTGTCCCGGGAAAGCGACGCCACCCACGCCCTCTACGGCATGAAGCGCGGTCAAACCGACGGCTTCGGTTGGCCCTGCCTTGTCGCCCGACGCCTGGTCGAACGCGGCGTTCGCTTCGTCGAACTCGTCGATGGCACCTCCAGCCACAACTGGGACCAGCACGGCGACATGGCCGAGCACGCCCAGCACGCGAAAAACATCGACCAACCCATCGCGGGACTGCTCCAGGATCTCCGCCAACGCGGCATGCTCGAAGACACCCTGGTCGTCTGGACCACCGAGTTCGGCCGCACCCCAGGTGTCGATGGCGAGAAAGGACGCGGCCATCACAGCGCCTGCTTCTCCTCCTGGCTCGCTGGCGGAGGCGCCAAGGGCGGCATCGCCTTTGGCAGCACCGATGAGCTCGGCGCCACCGTCGCCGAGAACCAGGTTCACGTGCACGACTTCCACGCGACCATCCTGCATCTGCTCGGCATGGACCACGAACGCCTGACCTTCCGCCACGGCGGCCGCGACTACCGACTCACCGACGTCCACGGCCACGTCGTCCAAGCCCTGCTGGCCTAACCTTCGCCTTCATCCTTTTCGCTCGCCGGCTCCTCTCCCGGACGGAACTCCAGCAGGTCCCCGGGCTGGCATTCCAAGACCCGACAGATCGCATCCAAGGTGCTGAAGCGAATCGCCTTCGCCCGGCCGGATTTCAGCACGGACAAGTTCGGCGGCGTGATGTCCACCGCGGCGGCGAGGTCGTTGAGACGCATCTTCCGCTTCGCCAGCATCACATCCAGATTCACGATAATGGCCATGGGCGTGGGCTAGACCGTGAGCGCCTGTTCCTCGGCGATCTGATGGGCTTCTTCCAGAATCCAACCGATCAGAAACACGAACAGCCCCGGCAACAACCCCACCCCCAGGTCGAACCTCAGGTTCATCGACTCCGCCCACCACCGGCTCAAAAACTGAAACAGCATGCCCACCCCCCAGTAACCCATCATCCAGAGACCTACCAATTTCAGCCCCCGTACACCCGCCATCGCGAAAAACTGCCCCCGCTCATAGCTTTCGAACAATCGATAGCAGAGCACCGCCCCCAGCAGCAGATACACATTCCAAAACGCCGCCGCACTCCGCGCCATCCACTCGCGCCCTTCCCGAATGCCCGAGCCACCTGCCCGGATGCCCCATGTGAAAACCCGATAGACAGGTGCCGTGCCCGAGACAACCAGGAAGAGCTTCGGTTTCGAGAAGGTCTCGGGCGCCTGCTCCACGTTCTGCTGAGACCCCGGATACGTGTAAACCGGCTCCACCGCCACCACCGGCGCCAGGAAGGACCAGGATGCCAGTATGACCGACTGCAACCCGACCAACACGCTCAGCCAGCGGAAGAACCGGCTGACCTTGCGAATGCGCTGCTGACGCAACCCCGGCGAGGAAAGAATCGAAGGCATGCGCCAAACCCTATCCAACCCATATCTGTCGCGCAATACATAATTACTGTTTATCGATAATTTTGAACTGCTTTACATGATTCCAACCATCCGCACACACGCTTCCCAAGGGCCAACGGCCCGCTCCATCCCAGCCTGGGTCGAAGGCCCAGGAGCGTTGGCCAAAACGTGCCCAGGGCTGTAAGCCCGACCCATCGGCTGGCGATCCCCGCCTTGAATTCCAAGATCCCGTCGATCGTTGGTAAGGGCCTTCAGGCCTTGGATTCGGTGAAAACCACTCCTGGGGCGTTGCCCCAGTCTGGTATGTCACGGGCCTTTGGCCCTGGTACAGATTCCCTCCTACGACTGCGCCGGTGTCTTCAGTGGATAGAGTCCCGGACAACACCCAAACATCTCGCGGAACGCGGTGCTGAAATGGCTCAGGCTGCTGTAGCCCACTTCCATGGCCGCCTCAGTCACGTTGCACTTCCCCGTGCGCAGCAGTTCCGCCGCCTTCTCCAACCGAATGCGCCGGAGATACTGTTGAATCGTGGTGCCCGTGCCCTGGGAAAACAGCCGGCTCAGGTAAAACGGACTGCATCCCACCAAACGGCCCAATTCCTCCAACGACGGCGCCTCCTGCATGCGTTCACGAAGGATCGCCTTCGCCCGTTCCACGCGCTCGCGGCCCACCCGCTGGGTCCGGGTGCAGAACAACTCACCTTCGGCGGGCCGGAAGAACAGGTGGGAGGCGAACTCCAAAGCCTTGCTTCGAAACCAGATCTCCCGCGCCTGGGCGAACACCGGGCAGTGCTGAAGACTTTCGACGAGCGAAAGAATGGAACTCGTCATGGGCTCGACCGAACTGAAGCGCGACGTTGTCGACGTTCCCAGAACCGAACTCTTCACCAGGGGATGCAAGAAATCGGCTTTCTCCCGGAACTCAGTCGTCAGGTACCGACTGGAGAACTCGACCGTCACGAAACGGTGGCGAATGCCTGCCAACCTTCGCGCGGCCAAGGGCGGCGTGCCGTGGTAGTAAAAGCAGGTGGTCCCCGGCTGCAGCTCCACCGTCGCGTCCTGAGCCTGCAGGGTCCCGATCCCGTCCAGGTTCAGGCAAAGCTCCACCCCGCCGGGATGAAAACTCCGGCTCCAATCCAGGGCACCAAAGGTCGAAAAGTCATGGAACTCGAAGCTGAAGCCAAGGTCCTCAAAGCTTCCGAACAACGGCCGCCACCCGTCACCGATGGAATGCCAGGCCGGGGCCTCGGCGAACGGCAGGGTCCTCATCCTTCACGACGCATCCCCGCAACCATGCCAGCCCGCACTCCTCCCGGCTTCCTGACGATTGCCACAGATTGACGGTCCCTTGCGTTTCCGCCTCCACCCCCAACCGGCCGCCTCTTCCCATGAACCGTGCCTCCGTAGCGGCGGGCGTCTCGCCTGCCGTAGAGGGGGGCGTCCCGCCCCCCGGAATCCCCGGTTCATGGTCCGTGAGCAGGTCAGTTCTTAACAGGGGGCTTCACCTGAACCTTCCCATGCGAGCCATCGCGGGAATGAAAACCGGCTCCCTCACCCCAACCCTCTCCCGGTGGGAGAGGGAGTCGGGTCTCCACCCGTCTCGACACGCCAGAGCCCCCTCTGTCCGCGCCGTCTCGACTCGTTCCAGCCAACGAAGGTCTCAACCCTCCGAAACCCGCGGAGCATTTTCCCCTTCTCCCTCCGGGAGAAGGCCGGGATGAGGGCCGCTCGCTCCACCCCTCGTAGCCGGCTCAAGGCCCGTGATCAGGTCCGTTTTGAACAGGGGCTTCCCTCGATCGCAGCCCGGAGGTTCCCACCGCTGGCGCGATACCCAGAAGTTCCTTCTCCGCCCGAATCACCCACCAACCCTGATTCGCCGCCACGCCCACCACCTTCGAATCAAACGCCACCGTGTTGGTCGCCACCGGCTCATAAGTGTCCAATGCCTTCAGCACCGTCGTCGTCCCGCGCTGACCAAAGACATACACCCGGTCCCCCGCCCCCACCGGCGAGGCCCAGGCCGAGTCAGGAAGCCGGGCGTCGAACAACGCGCGACCCGTGGAAGCCTCGAACGCGCTCAGCACCCCGGCGGTGGCCAGGAAATACACCCGGCCGGCATGGACGAGTGGCGACGCAAAGCCCACCGTCACGTCCGAGGCCTCCCAAACGGACTGCGGCGCGTTCGTCCCGCCGTCCCAGCGAAACACCCGATTCGATCCCTTGGCACCCGCACCCACCACCAGGAGGTCGCCTTTCCAAGTGGGCGATGGCACCAGGTTGCGGACCAGGCCGCCCACTTCCCATAAGCCTGCCCCATCCCGCGCGTCGTAGCCGTTCAACGATCCTCCGCAGCTGATCACCACCTGCTCCACGGCTCCTGAGCGCACCACGATGGGACTGCTCCACCCGGTCCGCCCCGGTCGAGCCGCCGTCCATCGCGTGGCGCCCGTCTTCCGATCCAAGGCCATCAGCCGCGACGGCCGCTCCTGATCCAGCGGAACAACCAGCACCTCGGACGCGAGAACCGGGGAACCACCCAATCCGTGGTTGCCCGCCAATCCTCCTGTTTCCTCGGTCAACACCCGATGCCAGCGCAAACCGCCGGCATGGGTGAGGGCCAGACAATCGCCGCTCTCGAAAAAGACAAACAGGCCCTCGGCTCCCGCCACAGGCGTGGGAGCGGATCGACTGCGCGTGTCGGAAAGCGGTTCGGGAAGCGCGGAGTTGGTTGAAAACTGCCAGACTTCCTTCCCGCCCACGAGGGCATGCGCCTGAACGACGAGCCGCTCCTTGCGCTCACCCGCGACACTGGCGCTGTAAACCATCCCGCCCCAGACGATCGGCGACCCTTGTCCCGTCCCGTCCAGCCTTACCCGCCAGCCGGCTTGATTCGTGCTGGACCACGTCACCGCGTAGGCGCCCGGGCCGGCGATCGAATCGCCATGACCCCGGAATCCCGGCCAGGTGTCGCTCGGCTCCGCCGCAGCCGCGGCCACGGAACCCGCCAGCCCCAATCCCACCCCACTAAAGGCCAGAACACGCTGAAACAGCACCCTGACGTTCATCGCTGCTCCCCCGTCGCCACCGCTTGAAGTCCCTCGGGAAGGAACACCTCCAGGTCCCGCCGCTTGCCTTCGCTATCCTCTCCACCCGCCGCCACCAGATGCCGCGTGCCCGCGGGAACGAGGCGATGAAAGAAGCGAGGATGCGCCAGTTTGCCCACGACGGTCCAAGCGCTGCCATCCGCCTCCAACCGGCACACGTCACCTTTCATCCCACTGAAATAGACCGCCCCATCCTGGGCGATTGCCGAACACCCGAAGCCTTTCATGGGCCCGGGAGGCAGTTCCGGACCCTTGGACCACGTCCCGGTGGACACTTCGTAGATGTCCACTTGAGAGGATGTGTTTCCCTCGGAATCGATGCCGCCCAGAAAGAAGAGCCGACCCGACGTCCCAGCCATGGCCAGGGCTCGCCGACGGAAGGGCTGAGGGATCGCTTCCCACTGGGGCGACGACGCCTTCAGGTTCAAGGCCAGCAACGCGTCACGCCAGACGCCCTTGCCCGAACTCCCGGCAAGGGTCCATCCCCCGCCGACATACAGGGTGTCGCCCAGAACGATTGCGTCGTGACTCGAACGGGGTTCCGGCAGCGGAGTCATGGACTGCCACGCTCCCTTGCGACTGTCGAAACAGGCGACGAGATCCTTGGAGTGAAGATCGGATTTCTCGCCCGGTTGATTGCGAGCCGCCATGCCGCCAACCCGGTAGACGCAATGGCCATGCGCCGCCAAGGCCACACCCTGGGCGGGTTCCGCCTCCGGCAGCGCTTCCCAGTTGGCGCCTTCCGCGAGTTTCAGCCGATGAAACGCACCCGAGACCATGGGAGCGGAATACTCGTGCCGTTCTCCCTTGTGCCCGCCAAAAACGTAGAGCCAGCCATCCAGCGATACCGCGCCAAAACTGGTCACAGCCAACGGCATGGGGGCCAGGGTGGAGGCCGGAGGTGGAGATTCCTGCATGGGGGTTGTTGTAGCAGAGGCAAAGGCATCCGACAGGAGGAAGCCTGTCAGCGCGATGGCGGCTATTCGTCGATGGTTTTTCATGGTGAGTCAATTCGAGGGTTTCAAAACAAAATCAGGCGTGTCGGCTCGGTTGCACCAGCGACGCATGTCCTGCAACACCTTCAGACCCTGCGCCGCGGCGGAACCGTCCATCGCCCCGGCGACCGCCCGTTGCGAATAGCGCGGCGCCACGAAGCCCCAGTCTTTGGGCGCTGCCAGCGGATCCCAGCCCGCCGCCCAGCGGCGTCCGGTCAGATAGGGCGGGTGCACCTGAAAGTATCCGTTGGCGTTCAGCCCGCGGGTGGCGGAGCGCGCCGAAACAAAGGCAAACAAGTCCGAAGGTCGGTCCACTTCGGCCACCCGAGTCACCACCGTGCCTGATCCGAACCGAACGTTGGCCGCCGCAGCCGGGAATTCGGTCTCGTTCCCTCCAATGAAATAGGAATTGATGCCCAACGACGGATACACGCTGGCAGCATAGACGTATTCGTCGCGATTGCCGGCTTGAATCCTGCGCAAGTACGCCCGGTTTTCCGCGCAGTAGATCAACTCGAACGACTGGGCCAGGAAGGGAGAGAGCCGCCACGGATACCGCGCGTTCACCGGATACGACAAGGCCTGCCCGCGGTCATCGCGCGCCCCGGGATCCGTCGCGTACCCGGGCAGAATCGCATCCGAATTCTCCAGGGCGTACAGATGCATGCCCATCATCAACTGCCTGGCGGTCGAAATTTCCTCCACCATCCGGGCGCGCCGACGGGCGTGCGCCAGCGCGGGAAGCAGCATCGAGGCGAGCACCGCGAGGATCCCGATCACCACCAGCAACTCCACCAAGGTGAAGGCGAGTCGGCTTGCCGTCTTCGGCGCCCCTGACCGCCCCCGATAGGTCCGTGAAGCTTGGCTTGGCATGTCAGAGACCTTCGGAACCCCTCGCGACGGACGATTCAGAAACTACCCGATAGAATCGGTGCGAGAGCGGCGTCGTTGCTGAAGCACCCGCAGCTTCTTCCCAAACCACTTTTCCCCGAAGGATGTCATGCCGGAACGTTCCCTGCGCCACCGCCTCCCAAGTCACCCAGTCCGTCGTCGCTTCAACACGGTACCTGCAGTTGGAAACATGCCCGAACTCCAAGAAAAGCGGCAGCCCACCCGAACCTCGGCCCACCCACACCGCCCATCGATCCATGGGATCGGCCGGGCGTGTTCCGTCGCGATACTCGCGTTCATTGGAAACGCCGTCCGCATCCTCATCCCCCGTCGCCGCCACCGCCAATCCCCCGAAATAGAACCGTTCCCAATCGTCCGGCAGCCCGTCGCCATCCGTGTCATCATCCCGGATCACTACCCCTTCCACCTCCAACGAAGGAGGCACACCCACCGCGCTGTCCTGCGTGTAAAACTCCGCGAACGTCGGCACCCCGCCGAACCCCGATTCGTGCAGGCTGGTCACCGCCCATCTCAATCGCCCCGTATGCAGTGACTGCCGGAGATATCCCGCCACCCAAGGATCCTGGAGATTCACATCGAAGGTCATCACCGTGCCGGCTGGAACCGGCTCGCCAGCCGGCCAACCTTCAACCTGTCCCAGCGCGAACGGCCGGGCCTGGAACACGGGAAAGACTTCGTTCGTCTTGCCCACGCTGTTGCCCACGTCCACCAACACCCCGTCGCCACCGTACCCGGCCGCAAAGGCGTTCCGTCCACCGGCTGCCGCCGATCCAAACGGGGAATCCTCCAGGAAGGTTTCGTCGGAGAACCCATTCCGATATCCCACACCGAACAGTTCCACGGGGCGTGCGGGATCTTCGTCGGGAACATAACCCGGCGCGCCCGGCTCAAGATAGCTCGCGATCGGGTCCTCCGTCGGATCCAGCGGGTAGCCGCGGTCCCGGCTCACCACCAGCGAAAGTCGGACACGCTTGAGCAGGTAACGATCCGGCCCACGGTTCGTGGGCGCCACGCCCGACAAGTCGAAACCGACCAGAAACTGCCCGTGACGACTATCCACGCCAGCCTCGTCCCCCAACGTCCCGAACACCGCCGCCACCGGCCGCAAGCCTGGCGTCGCATTGAACGGATACATCCAGCGATCCAGCACAGGCCGGCTCAACGTGGCCTGGAAGGGTTGTCCCAGGGTCGAAAGAGTGAGTGCCCAAGTCCCAAACCGGACAAGCACCCGCATCGCCACCCCGTTTCCCGTCAACGGCAGCAGTCTCATGGCCGCACCCGTCGAAGGAAGCCACCCAACAACAGCACACCCACCGCCAACAGCAGCTTCCCGCTTGGCTCAGGCACCACCTGAAACTGATTCCAGGTGTCGATGGTCACCGAGTCCAGGCTGAGACTGGAACCATCGGATTCGAAGGTGATGTCGTAGTCCATCACCCCCAGGCCCTGCAGATCCCACTGCCATAGCGAGGATACCGATGCGCCCAGGATCGTTCCCCGATCCAGTTCCACCCGTGGCAACGGGTCCACGGTACGTGGCACCCCGTCCTCCACATAGTTCAGCCGAATCGCGTCGTACTTCAGCTCCGCCCCCAGGGTTCGCACCTGGAGCACCACGGTTCCCAGGGTGTACGGCACTGAGTCCGCCAGCGTAAAGGCGGTCGCTGCCGCAGGGTCATACAGATTGCCGCTGCCCGTCACAAAAGCTGACGCACTCAAGGTTTGCGTGAGGTTTGCACCCGTTGTGCTCCCCGCCATCGTCGCCGCATTGCCCGGTGCGCCGTAAGCGACGGAAAAATTCTCCCAGTAACCCACCTCACTGTTGGCCGACCCGCGAAACGTCGGCACAACGAAGTTGTTGGTCGAAGCCTGGGCGCCCAGCTCGATGGCTGCCACCAGAGCGACGGCAACCGCTGGAAGCCGGGGGCGATGGGAAAGGGTTGTACGGAGAAAGGAGGATCCTGAGTTCATGGTGGGAGAGCCGAGCGAGCCAGGACGTGCAGCCATCCAATGACCACCACGGCCTCGCCGCCGTGAGTCTTTTGTAGTCCAAGCCTCTCCAACCCGCCCTCCGGCCGATGCCAAACTTTGATGGCCGCTTGCTACCGGGCTTCCGTAGCGGCGGGCGTCCCGCCTGCCGTAGAGGGGGGCGTCTCGCCCCCCGGAATCCCCGGTTCAAGGTCCATGAGCAGGTCAATTTCGAACAGGAGGCTCTCCATGAACCTGCCCTCCCCTCGTCATCGTACTCCTAATCCTCATCGTAATCCCACCGCCTCCCCGGGTTCATGGTCGGTGGGCATGGCGCCTTCGCCAACGAGTCTCTCCATGAACCGTGAAATCGTTTCGTTGATTTCCAACGACTTACAATTTCGCGGTTCAAGGGCCGTGAGCAGGTCGATTTCGAACAGGTGGCTCTCCATGAACCTCGCCTCCGTAGCGGCGGGCGTCCCGCCCCCCGGAGTCCATCCTGGTTCATGGTCTGTGAGCATGGCGCCTGCGCCAACGCCGCTCTCCATGAACTTTTCCATGGCAGCGATCGCGAGGGTTGAAACCGGCCCCCTCACCCCAGCCCTCTCCCGGAGGGAGAGGGAGCCGCATATCCCGCACGGCGACAGGCCAGAACTCCAGCCGTCCGAGCCGTCTCGA